>DAOWIZ010000009.1 GCA_030640585.1 Thermoplasmata archaeon | reverse complement strand
GTTATATACCTGCGAGGAAGAAATCGATTGGTTTTAGAGTAGGGGTGCATACTTGTTTGGAAAGTTTTTATAAATTAGACCTGCATTCCAGGTTACAAATTCATCATTTGAAATGTCGGGGTGGCTCAGCCTGGTTAGAGCGCCTGACTCATAAGCTCAGCTAAAAGGGTTCGTTTTTAGCTCCTTTGGTGCTAAGATATCAGGAGGTCGCGGGTTCAGATCCCGCCCCCGACATACTTACATAAAATTATTATGACAATTTATACTTTGACAAAAAACAATTAAAATGAAAAGATTAATTTTGTATGTTGGATAAATATGCTTGCCCATAGCATATTCCGCCATCGCCACAGGGTATATCTTTGTTGACTAGTACATTGTTTTTAATCATAAATCCAGCAATCATTTTGTTATATGCAACGCCTCCGGAGAAAACTATTGGTTCATCTTCATTTGCTGCTTGTTTTGCTATTTTGAAAAGTCCTTTGGCTAGATACATTTGAGTAGTTGCTGCAAGTCTTCCTTTGTCTTTTTCTTTGTTATTTAATAGATATCCAAATAACGGTGTTGTCATGAGAATTGTTCTTTTGTTTTGTTTGGTAAAAACCGGTTCAAATTTTAATGGTTTAGTTGCAATACTTTCAAGGAGCATTGCCGGCCTACCATCATAGGTTCTCTTGTTACATAATCCTAATAATGCGGAGGCTGCATCAAGTATTCTCCCTGCACTAGTTGTAATGGGTGTGTTAAAATCTTTTTTCACCATTTTTAAATATAGTTTACCTTCTTTTTCATCAAATAAATTTAGTTTAATTATTTTTTTTTCATCTAGTATTTTTGTTAGTATTCCAAAAAGCATTTTCTTGGGGTAAATCGTTGCGGAATCCCCACCAAGTTGAGGTTGTTCTTCTAGATGGCCAACTCTTGTAAATATGTTTTTGTTTTTTACTTTGAATATTTCTCCACCCCATATTTTACCATCATCACCATATCCTAACCCGTCCATGGCAATCCCTGTGTAGTCTGTTAGGTTGTGTTCTGCTGCTACACTTGCAACATGAGCTTTGTGGTGTTGTATTTGAACTAATTTAGCATTATATGTTTTAGATAACTCTTTGGCAAAAAACGTTGAGTTATATCCTGGGTGAAGGTCACATGTAATTATTTTGGGTTTTAGCCGTGCAAGTTTAATAAATCTATTAGTAGTATCTTTTAGGAAATTAAACGTTTCAAATTTTGATGTTTCACCAATATATTGAGATAAAAAGCATTTATTTTTTTTAGCAGCACAAATCACATTGTTAAGTTCTGCGCCTACTGCAACTGTATCCTGACAGTTTATTGGCAGTTTTATAGAAATGGGGGTATAGCCTCGTGAACGTCTTAAAAAAAAGGTTTTGTCATGTATTGTTTTTAGTACTGAATCATCACATCGGTTGATAATTTTTCTTTCATGTGTCAAAAAATATGTACCTATCTTCTCAGTCGTTGATACAGGTTCGCCAGGGATATTACATGATGTCATCAAAAGTGGTACATTAATAAAATCAAACAGGAGGTAATGCAAAGCAGTATATGGTAACATAACTCCAATACTATTCAGCTCTGAAACTTTTTGAAATTCATTCTTTTTTTTCTTTTTTAGTATAACAATTGGTCTTTGCGGGCTGGTTAATAATTCTTTTTCTCTAGGTGACATATATGCAATGTTTTCAGCCATGTCCAGGTTTTTTACCATTATAGCAAATGGTTTATTTGGCCGGTTAAGCATCTTTCTTACTTTATCAACAATGCTATCGTCAGATAGTGAACATATGTGAAATCCGCCAACTCCTTTGGTTGATACAGGTGTTCCTGATTTTATTAGATCAGTTGTTTTTTTTATTGTCTTTATATCAGAACTGCTGCTTATGTCTTTTTTATTGTTAAGTAGTTTTAATTTTGGACCACATTTTTTACATGCAATTGTTTGAGCATGATATCTTCGGTTTAGTGGGTTTGTATATTCTTTTTTACATTTAGGACACATTTCAAACTCATTCATCGATGTCAATGGTCTGTCATAGGGATAGTTTTCTATCATGGAAAAACGAGGACCACAGTTGGTACATGTAATAAAATAATAACTATGTCTCCTATTTTTCTTGTCTTTAAGTTCTTCTAGACAGTCATTGCACATGAAAATATCAGCGGGAAGCTCTGTTTCTCCCTCTGAATATGTACTTTTAAGAATTGAAAAATCAGAAAAATTATTTTCCCCTTCAATCTTTTTAATGGTATACTCCATGATTTTTGCAAGTGGTGGTAGATCAATTAGTTTTTTTACAAATTCTTTATCGTTGATTATTATTTCAACACCGTCACCTGTGTTTTTTACAGATCCGACTAATCTATCTTCTTTGGCTTTTCTATAAATATATGGTCTGAAACCTACGCCTTGTACAATTCCCTGAATAAATATTTTGTACATAAAACGGGTTTTTATGTGTGTTGAACTTGAATCATTTGACATTTGAACAGATCTCATGCTGTCTATCTTTTTTTTGTAACCGTTGGATAAATGCTATGCTGTATAATAAAACCTGCGACTATTTTTTTTATTCTTTTTCCATTTCTTATCTTTATTTGTACATATATATGTTAGAGTAAATTATTCCTTAATGAATATTCTTTCTCTCGAGGTATATGATTTGAAGCAGTCTCTTGCTTCACCTATAAGTGTTTCTGTTTTTCCCATGACGAAATATCCACCAGGGTTTAATGCATTATAATAATCCATGCAAAGAACCTCTTGTAGTTCACGATTAAAATATATAACTACGTTTCTACAGAAGATTATGTCAAAGTTTTTCTTTTTTAATCCTGAGATGAGATCATGATATTGGAAACTTACTAGTTGTTTTAAACAAGGTTTTGCAGTATATGTGTTACCCTCGATATCAAAATATTTTGCAGGATGTTCTATAAATCTCATTTGTTTTTCAATATCTGTTTGTGTCAAACCAGGTCTGGTTTCATATACTCCATTTGTAGCTTTTTGCAAACATGCCCTGTCAATATCTGTAGCAATTATTTCTACCTTAGAGCGTGCACGATTTTCTCCCAGTGCTTCTACTGCCAGCATAGCAATACTATATGCTTCTTTACCATCAGAACTACCCGCACTCCAGATACGGATTTCCCCATCTGTTTGTTTTATAACATTGGGTAATACTTCGTTTTTAAATAATGCATAAACAGAGTTGTCCCTAAAGAACTCTGTCACGTTTATTGTTAAATCGTTAAGGAGTTTTTTCTGTTCTGCTTCATCTTTTTTTAACAGATCCCAATATGCATGATATGTGTCAATGTGAAGTGCTCTCAACCTGGTATCAAATCTTCTCCCAAGATAAGTATCCTTATATTGAAATGTATTGAAGCCAAGTAGGTCTTTTACATTTTTTTTGAGGTTTTCAAAGTCGCTATCACATTTTTTTTCAATCATAATTTCTCTCCTCATATTATTTTTTCTGAGGTTTCATCTGGTCCTTTTTTAACCATTTTTATATACAACTCATTATTTTCAGGGTTAAATATAATCATTCTTCCTCGTTCTCCACCAAGAGACAAAATGTCTAAAATAATTAACAAAATTAGTACGTAACCTAATACTTTCTACTAGTACTGAATTACCCATCCGTCTATCCTCATCCAAAGCAACCTAAATCACTAGGTTATTACTATGAATAACTTTTTGATATAAAAAAGACACTGATAATAGGCATAACAATTTAGTCAAAAGATAAATTAAAGACAAAAAAAGAAAGTTGCTAGAGATGTCAATTTACAATATTATCGCCAGCGACGAGCACGCATTCTTACAAGGGGGTCATCTGACATTTCACAGATTTTATCTGCAAGATGCTCAAAGCCTTCAACAGTGTTTATGTTGAATTTACCTAGTGAAATACCTCTGCTATTAATCAAGCCGATTTCACCAGGAATACCCATTGGGCCACTGGCTTCATCCATTCTGCTCATCAGTTCAGTGGATGCATTCATAGTTGTGATGCTTTCTCCTAATTGCTTACTTAATAGATCTGTGATAAACGATGATCTATCACCCATAACATTTTCTCTATCTATCTTATCTACCATTTCAGATGGTAATTCTAAGAATATAGTTTTGTTATCCATATAAATAGGAAATATTATAGTATCTATATTAAGTTTTAGTTTTGTAAATAAAATAAATTTTTTTATGCTACCATCAGGTCAAAAAAATCTTTTCTAGCCAAAGATTGCTGAGAGCCCTCCAAGTTCACCAAAAATGGTCAAAAGCGAAAAACCAAGTGCAAGCAAGATATACTGAAGATACATAATTGACCAAGCATGAACATTTTCTAAAGATTCACTCTCTTTACTTCTAACCATCAAATATACAATAAAGAAGCTTAATGCTGCTAAGGATATAAGAGGCAATAAATAAGTATCTAAAAACCCTCTTTCAACCATAATTAAAATCACTATAAATGGAAATAACATAAACGGAAGACAAATCAAAGCTGTCTTTTTCTCACCATAAGTATTAATTAATGTACGAGTCCCTGTACGCTTATCTGCCTCACTATCTGTGATATCTTTTGTAGACATACCACCAATCAGATAAATTGTAGCAACACCACCAATTATCAAAGGAGCAGGCTCAAATGGATTACCAAAAACACTCCAAGATGCAAGAATACCAAGCATACCGCGAGGTATCGCAATCCAAATCTGATTAACAAAAAGATATTTTTTCATCCTAGGGGGCAATGAATAAGTAACTGTAAAAATCATAATCAAGAAAATAAAAAAACCAAACATTGGACTAAGTGTAATTGCTCTTACCAACGCAAAAAGATAAAAAAGATATGCAATACTCTGTGCCTCTTCAGGTTTTATAAGACCACGTGGTATAGGACGATATGGTTTTGAGATTTTATCAGCCTCAACATCAGTAGCCTGATTCAAAGCATTAGAAGCAGCATTAACAAGTACAACAGTAAAACTTGCTTGACCAACTGTTAACCACCAGTCAACAGGTATTGTTTTATTGCTATAGATAAGACCAGCAACAACAATGGACATAGAAACAATAAATGGAGCAAGTAAAGTAAAAGGTCTGAAAAGATCAAGCATAGCTCTAACACGTACTGAAAGATACTTAGTTTTAGCATAAGGCTCTTTCATCGTGAGCCTACCAACGTATTTATCACGAGCTTTATGTAAATCAGGGCTGCTCATAGGGTAAAGATAACAGAATTATTATTAAATGCTTTTCCAAAAACAAATATTTCAATATTAGTGGTTTATTTTTGTTTCAACATATCTGCAAGAATACTTGCAGAGTTTAAAGCACAATTAAAACCAATTCCAGGTGCTTTAACACAATCGCCTACAAGATAAAGATTCTCAACAGGAGATGTGATATCGGGTTTATCTTTATCAATGGTCTTGGCAACACCGTCAAGATGCCAAACTGTTGGGTAAATCGTCCAGTTAAGATCTTGTTTATAACCAGGTATAAGCACTTTGAGGTTTTTATCAAGCAGATATCTCAAAGTTTTCAATGTTTTTTTATCTCTTGTCTCACCAGGAGTACAAATAATATATGATTGAACAAGAAATGAACCACTGGGTGAAAGGCCTGAGTTGGGTGAAGAAGTCATAAAATCAATCATACCAACAACATCACCTCCATCAACACCGACATCGTGCTCAATAAAATGAAATGTCTTACCAACAAGACCAGAATCAATTTTTTTCAAAGAATAATATGCACAAAGACTACCTGTACCATTAAGCGATTTAATATATTTGACATACTCTTTTGGGAAATATTTCTCATCAGCAAGACTGAAAAGATTTTGCACAAGAACATTTGAAACAACAAAATCAGAAGAATATTTTTTATCTCCAACAACTACACCAATTGCTTTTCCATCTTTAATCAATATTTTATCAACAGTGGTGTTAAGATGAATTTTACCACCATTGCTAGTTATATAATCAGCAAATTTCTTTGTGACACTATGCATACCACCAACTGGATAACCAACAGGTTTTGAACCACTCAAAAGATTTTTCTGCGCACGAAATACTTCGCCTGTAGAAATCTTATCAAGATTATTAACAGTCGTAATTGAACGAGAAAACACCTCAAGAATCTCTTTCATTTTACCCGGGCCATACTGTTTAACTGTCTCAGTCATAGACACACTGTCAAGTCTTTTCATTGTTTTCTCGCCAGCAAACAAAAGCCGGAAGATCTTTGGAAACACCTTAACCTTGTCAATACATGAAAGAAATGGGAAATCAAAACCATCCTTCTTTATCTGCCCAACTTTTGATCTAACAAAATCAACATTATCATCTAATTCTGCAAAAACACTATTAATATTGGAACCAGCACCACCAATAGCATGATATCCAAGATCAAGTTTGTATCCATCCAACATGTTTTTTTCAAAAATTGTATTAATGTCTGGTTCTGAGAACGCAACGTTCATACGGAATCTTGCAAGAAGTTTTTTATAGTCTTCAACTGAAATATCTGATCCATTAAACGAAAGAGATCTACCACCTAGGTAAGATTCTTTTTCAAAAATTGTAACTTGATATCCTTGTTTTGTTAGTAATGCTCCAGCAGTAAGACCGCCTATTCCTGCACCAATAATATCAACTTTTATTCTTATCACCGACACCTAACTTAAATGTTTTAAAATGATAATGCTATAAAATCTTTTAGGTAAGAATTCTCTCACGGTGTCAAAGACAATTGGCAACAATTGTTGCATATCGGCTAATTTAAATAACCAGAATAGTTAGTTATAAAGATACATCGTAGTGAACAAAATGAAAAAACACATACTTCTTGATTACCTTCGTCTAATTAGACCTCCAAGTGCTGGATCTACTGGTATAATAATAATCATTGGATATTTAGCCATGATGGGATCTATTGATTTACTCAATTTATCTGTACTTTTTATAATTGGGATATTTAGCCATATTTTTACATTTGTATTAAATGAATATATTGATATAAAAGTTGATGAAAAATCAAAGTTTCTCAAAGATAAACCTCTGGTCAGCGGAGCAATATCTAAGAATCATGCTCTTTTTATCGTATTAATATCAGGTGCCTTAGCTTTCATTCTTACAATTATCTTCTTCTGGTCTCTGTTTCCACTACTTTTTTTCTCATTAGCTCTTTTATCAGGTGGAATATATGATATATGGGGAAAAATAATTCCTGGGTCGGATGTATTTATAGCTGGAGGATGTTTTTTTGGATGTTTATTTGGAGCAAGCATCGTCTCGATTCATTTTACAAACTTGGTCTATATTATAGCTCTTTCAGTTTTCGTTTTTATTTATTTTTGCAATGCTGTTGTTGGAGGGCTAAAAGATGCTGATCATGATTCCTTAGCTGGAGCAAAAACAACAGCAACTAGATTGGGGGTAAAAGTAGAAAATGGGAAAATGCTAATTCCTAAAAAATTCAAAATATTTTCATATGCACTTGAATTGATTTTTATTATTTTGATTTTTTTAGCTATTATTCAGCCAGAGATTAACATTTTGCATTCTGATCAATATATACTTCAGATTATAATTTTATTACTAATAGTTGTAATTTTTGTTACATTGTATAAATTCCTTAATCTTGATGATTTTGAACGATCAAAGTTATACAGACTATTTGCATTAAATGGGACATCTACATACCTTTTAATCCCGATTATTTTGCTACCAATCATTGGAATTACAATGATGTTGATTCTCCTAATACTTCCTACCGCCTGGCTTTTAATATGGAATTTTATTCTTTATGGCAAGATAGTGCAACCACGGGCATAATATATTTGACGATTGTGGTTTTCTAATGTTTTAAATAGATAGGCTTTTATGTGATAATTTCTTAGTATTCTTAAAAGAGGAAGACAATGAGCATCAGTAATAAAATCCTTGAATATTTGCGCCTTCTTAGGATACATTCTAGTGCCAGTACGGCATCTCTTCTTTTTCTAGGTGCTCTAATTATGGGGCAACAAGATTCTTTTTTATTACTAACTGTTTTTTTCATAGGTCTATTAGGTCATTTTTTTGGATTTGTTTTAAACGATTATATTGACATCAAAATTGATAAAGAGTGCTTGGAGCTCAAAAAAAAGCCTTTAGTTAGTGGCAGTATTCCAAAGGAACATGCTTTAATAATAGTATTTTTGACTGGTTTTGTTTCCTATTTTTTAACTATATTTTTCTTTTTTTCAGTACTATCTATAATTTTACTTACAACAGCAGCTGTTTTGGGTATAATATACAATGTTTTTGGGAAAAAAATTCTAGGTTTAGATTTTGTAGCTAGCGGTTCCCTATCTCTTTTTTTCTTATTTGGAGCTAGCACTGTCTCAGATGAATTCACAATGATGGTCTGTATTGTGTGTTTGGCGTTATTTTTTGAATTTATTTTTTTACATACTGTTGAAGGTGGGTTAAAAGATGCTGATCATGACTCATTAGCTGGAGTAAAGAATTTAGCAACACTATTTGGAATAGGAGTAAAAGATGGGAATCTTGTCACTACTAGTAAATTCCTTGTTTTTGCATATATGTTAAAAGGGGTCTTCATTGGATTAATTATTCTGCTTAGTTTACAACCAGAAATTAATCTATGGGCTTTTGACAACTATATAATTCAAATCATTGTATTGCTACTTATATCTGTTATAATTATTACAACCTACAAACTATTGCATCTTGTTGTTTATACTCGATCTAAAGTAAAAAAATTATATACTATTTTAAATTCCTCTTCTCTTGCTTTAATAATAATTTTGTTATTGCCACTTATTGGAATATTTTGTGCTGTCATTCTTCTGATATTACCTATTGCGTGGTATGCATTTTTTAACCTAGCTCTATATGGAAAGCCTATGCAGCCACGTGTATAATATTACATTGTTTTTGGAGCAGCATCTGGTTCATTAGTTGCTAATAAAATCGATGAAAATAAACTTGGAAGATTAATTGGGGTGCTCATTATAATACTAGGAATAGCAACACTAACAAGAATACTATAGCCTTTTTCCTACTTGAATCTTAAAAGTTCTGCTATATGCGTTTCATCAATAAGTTCTTCTTTAGACCCGATCTTTATTGAACCTTTACAATGTAGATGGAATCTCCAGTAATTCATTATTAACATCATTTTTACATGATGGATATCTAAAACTTTCATAGTAATATTAACAGAAACATTTTCATCATGTGCATCAAGAATAAAAGTATGGGGCAATAGTTTTCCATTTTCTATATGTGTGTCTGTAACAACAAAATTTATGTTTTCAGTTTTCACATTCACATAACCTTTATTTTTTGTATTTGCCACAAGCAAAGGTTGTCCCAAATTTCTTGTTTTAAAAATTGTTGCCCAAGTTATTGTATAATTATCTGAATTAATCTTTCCCCAATACCATCCAAAGTTGCTCATTGCTGCAGATGCTTTTACCTCCCAGTTATGATCATGATATCCAACACCTTTGACATTAATTTCTTTGCCATTATATCTAATTTTTCCGGTAACCGTTGCTCGTGGTAGCATTACTCCCCATCCATCACCACCCGGATTTTTACCTTTCCAGCCTTTTGTACACCCAACAAAACGTAAATCTGCAGAAGCATCGTTAATTTCAAATGAAAGATCATATATCCATTGACCTGTTGATTTATCTACATGTCCTTTGATAAATTGTTTTCCTGCTAGTTTTACAAATGGGATATCATGAGATGCATGAAAATCCTTCAAACGATATTTTTTTCTAGTATGCTTTTCTAATTTACCATCTTTGTAGATGTCAAATCTTGGTATTATAAATACAAGACGATTTTTTATTATGCTAAGTACACGTATGCTAAGTTGAACACTATATCCCTTATCTAATATAGCATCAAAATACCACCATTCTGTGAATCGTGATGATCTTGACCCATGAAACGCATCATCTTTAATTGTAATATCTGTTGGGGAAAAAGAAAATGAACATTTTTTATTATTTTTATATTCATCTGTTTTAATTTTTCTATCTGCCATATTACACCTATTAATTACATATGCCTTTTAAAAGATTACATAGTTTTTGGCTGTAAAAGCGTTCCATGAACTATAAGATTGTTTAAAATGAAACCTAACAGTGGGAAAAACATCAATATACCAGCCCATGGGTTTAGTGTCATAAGCATTATTGGCACTATCATGAAATTAACCATATAATGACTGCCGATCAATTTCCTTGCTTTTCTCCTTTCAAATTTTTCCATTGAAAGTAATTTATGTGATATAAAAAACATAAGTATCCCAATTATAATTATTATTATAAACTGGGAATATTGTAACATTGATAAATTTTTTATATTCCATACAATAAAAAACGGTAAAAAAACAACAACTAAATCTATTATTTGTAATCCATATGCAAGTGTTTTAAAACTATTTGAAATGATTAATTTACTATTAGTAACCCTTACCTTCATTGTTATAGCAAGAGTTTTAGCACCGCTTTTATAATCATTTTCAATGTCTTTCATACCACCAGCTATAAATTGCATAAAAAGCACTTGAATAGATCCAAGAACACAGACGATCCAAGTAAGATTTGTTATACTTTCAAGATTGCCCTTTACTGTTGTAGCACCATATAATATCAGGAAAAAAATACCAAGCGCTACAAAAATATCCATGCCCGGGTATTTCTTGCTTATCAGGTTATAAATTGTTATAAAAAACGCTGAAGCAGCAACTAAAACTATTGGGAAATAACTCTGAGACGTATATGCAATATAAAACGCGATTACAAAAGCAACTGCCATAGACGATATTGCAAAAACCCATGCTTTTCTCAGTGTTATTGTACCACTTATTAACGGACGATCACTAATTTCTGTGGAAGATTTATCAAGTTTATAATCAAGGATATCATTTAGAACAAAGCCATAAGTATGTCCAAGAAAACCAACAAGGAACAAAAGAAACAAAGTTAAAATGTTATATTGCTCCATTGCAATAGCTCCCATCACAGGTGATACACCAGTCAGTACTGCGTTGAACGAACGTGCAAGTTTTAAGTATTCTTTTACCATGCTATGAGCATTAAAAGCTTTTTAGAATTTAAATTCATCGTAATAACAAAACCCTTATCAGTTATAGATTTCTAATACCTCATATATAAAAATAAAATATATATCCGGATATTAAAGTAGTATAATTTATAAATGTTTTAACTATAAAATAGGTATGTCTTTATCCTTACAATTATATGGGTTATAAATTGTATAATAAGATTTATATACTCAACCCCGATATATATTTGCAGGAATGGGGGAGATTATATAGATTTTTTTTTAAAAATCTCTCCTCACCACCTTCAATCTTCCCCCATTCTCTCCAATTTATTAATTTATTAATTTTTTAATTAAACAATATTTTTTCAGCTTTTTTGGAAATGGCATCTCGAAATTTGCCATCAGCAATAATCATAACAAACCAATCCGGAACAGGTCTGGATCTAATAGCACTTGCAACCGGAGTAAAATAATCCAAGTTTTTAACACCCTCATCAGCAACAACCATTATATCTGCCTGATCAATACGTGGCTCAGAAAGACGTAACTCCTGATAAGGAACATCAATAATTACATGACCACGGGGTATACCAACCTGATCCTCAAGTTCACGTTCTTTTTCTCTTCTAATATTTACATCTTCAAGTTTTTTAACATATTCAACATGTTCTTCATCTAAACTTGTCACAGACTTTGAATACACCTGTTTAAACAACTTACGATACTTCAAACGAGTAACAATTTCAAACTGATAAGATCCCATTTTTTTAGAACTAGCAATAAGTTCATCATCTGTCATTCTAAAAAATTCAAAAGGATCTATATCCGGTATCATTTCAATAGCTTTTGAAAGCATAAGTTCAGCGATACGAACTGTTTTATGGAAATAAACACTGGAAT
>DAOWIZ010000071.1 GCA_030640585.1 Thermoplasmata archaeon | reverse complement strand
TTCTAATCTTTTTATAATTGCATCTATGTTATCTGTGATGTGTTCCTTTGACATGTCTTCGTTACCAGCAATTGTATGAAAAGTTTTGTTACTCTTTGAACGAATCTTTACAGTGCTACGTAGGTTTTTAACCATACCCGTTAAGTCAGCATGTGGTGGTACTGGTTTAGGCATTTTACCACGTGGACCAAGTATCGTACCAAGTGTTTTACCAATTGTTGGCATTAATGGTGCTTCTGAAATGAAAAAATCATAATCATCTACTATTTCTTTGAACTTCTTTTTATCCTTTGAAAGATCCTCTATCTCCTCAGGTTTAATCAACAAATCAACAAGTTTCTTGGATTTAATAGCAAGCTCACCACTTGCAAAAAGAGCAATCTTTGCCTCAGATCCTCGACCATGAGGGAGAATTATTTCCTCATCGATACGATTCTTTGGAATTTTAAGATCAATATTTTTTAGATTAATGACTACGTCTATTCTTTGTTTGAATTTACGGTCGAGTTTCTTAGATTCCTCTAAGACTTTCTCAACTACTTCTACTGTCTTTTTATCTGTCATAGATATCAAGTCTGAGTGTTTTGTATGACATTTCCTCCCTTAAAAAGACGGAAATGTAGTCTTCGGGAATGACAATCCTATTTATAAAAGTTTCTTCTAGTTAATTAAAAGGTTTATTTATTATAAAGTCTTTCAATTATTAACTCAAGTAGTTCTTCAGGACTTCCTGCCTTTTTTAGTTCTTTTTTAATAATAAGTGGTGTTCCTTCGATGTTTTTCTTACTTACTTCTTTATCTGTAATGAGCACTGCGTGTTTCTCTGTTATCTTAGAGATACTGCTTACAATTCGGGCTTTTTTGAGTAGTTTCTTATCATATTGATCCACACATGTGAGAAGGATTTTCTTTTTATCTTTGCTAACTGCCTCAAATGGGCAGCGTTCCATTGGTATTACTTTGTATCCAACTTTTTGGAGTATTGAAAAGATTTCTTTCTGAAATTTTTTAAAATTTTCTGTTTCAACAGATACAAGGCTTTGTTTCTTTTTTTCTTTAGGTTGATATTTGAATATGTCAATTGGTGTTGTAATATTTGTACCAAGTGCATCTTCGATTCTTAGTGCCACTTCTATACTTGCATTCATCCCGTCCTCATACATCTGTACTGTTCGTCTGGATACCTTTAGATATCTTGCAAAGGTACCTAGTGAGAGGTTTTGTTCTTGTCGTAGTTTCATGATTTTATCATGGTCTAGATTTACATATAGGCCACCTGGTGCTGCGTATACTTCAAGTGGCATTCCTCCAAGTAAGTGCTCATCAAGAGTGTTAGATGTGATTGCTTGTATGCCGAATCTGTCATATACTACATCGTCTTCGAGTTTTTTTGTCCCGCTTCGTTCTCCAAGTATAAGAGGGCAACCTTGTAACAGAACGGATAGGGTTCTTAGTTCTTGTGCTACGTTTTCTGACATTGAATCAATGTTTGTTAAAACTTTAATTATGAGAAGTGAATTGTCCCTTCTTGCAACTAAGTCAAAACCTATAGGTCGTAATGAATAGAAATCAGAAACGTAAAATCCTGCGTTTGTTAGGGTTGTTCTGATCTTTCCAATTATCTCTGTTCGATCCATATCTAAGTTAGGTTTATAGCAAAACTATATATATAATTATATCGGGAGTTGAAATTTATCTGGATTGGGGTTGATGACACAGATTCTAGAACTGGTGGATGCACCACATTTGTAGCTGGTGCCATCATCGAGAGACTAGTTGCTAACGGTTTTGATATTATTGGTTTTCCGCGTCTTGTACGTCTTAATCCCAATGTTCCTTGGAAGACTCGCGGTAATGGTGCAATCTCCATTCAAGTAGGGAAAGGAACAGGGAATAAAACAAAGATTGGTGAAATTGGAAACAAAGATATTTTTTGTTATTTTAATATGTCATCTGGGGAAATTGATGGAAAACGTGTTAAGGAAATTGTGGAACAAATAATTATGGAGCATTCAAGGTTAAAGGATGAAAATACTAACCCTGGTTTTGTAATATTGGATGAACAACCAGATCTTGAAATGTACTATAAGACAGTTAGGGAGATTGTTACTATTGACGAAATTGAACTTCTTTTAGAGTCATTAAACGCAATTTATAAGGGTTATAAGAACCGTCGTGGATTAATTGGAGCAACTGCATCAGTATCCTGGAGATCTGAAGATGATAAAACTTATGAGATTATTTCATATCGTGAAAAAAAGAAATGGGGTACAAAAAGATATGTTGATGACGCGTCTACTAAAAAAATGGATGAAACTTGCACGTCTACTTTTGATAACTATGATTATGTAAATAAACATAACAGACTTGTACCAAGTTCTCCATGTCCTATTCTCTATGGTATACGAGGAGACAATGCAGAAGAACTAGTAACTGCTAAAGATATGATTAAATCTGAGAAAGTCGATAGTTGTATGTTGTTTGAAACAAATCAGGGGACAGATGATCATCTTCAAAGGAAAAAAATTGGTGACATACAACCATATTTATCAGTTATAACAGGAGGGAAAATAGTTAAAAATCCATATACCATTGAAGGAGGGCATGTTATTTTCACAATCAAAGATAGTACAGGAACTATTGATTGTGCAGCCTATGAGCCTACAAAGCAGTTTAGAAACAAAATCAGAGAACTATGCACAGGTGATCTTGTTGAGGTTTATGGCGGTATAAGAGAAAAACCACTTACTATTAATATCGAGAAAATAAGAATTAAACATCTTGAAAAACAGTTTATAAAAATTGAAAATCCAATTTGTCCAAATTGTGGTAAACATATGAAATCCAAAGGAACAAGGCAGGGTTTTAAATGTGTAAAATGTGGCACAAAAAGCAAAAAACCAATTATCAAAGAGAAAAAACGAGAAATAAACATTGGTTTTTATGAAGTACCTGTTTGTGCCAGACGTCATCTTAGCAAACCACTAAAGAGAACAATGGAACCATAAGGCTTTTTAAGGAATTATTACTACATGATTTTCAAAATATCCGTTTTTTGCGGGTGTGGTGTAGCCTGGTATCACTTAAGCTTGCCAAGCTTATAACTCGGGTTCAAATCCCGGCGCCCGCATGTTTTAATATTATAATAATTTTAAATGAAATATAATCGTAACTTTCTAATACCAATGTAAAACTACCATTCATAAATTTGGATGATAAAATTATGTTAAAACTTGACCTGCACATTCATTCGCAATATTCGGAGGATGGAATGGGCACCCCTAAAGAAATTATTAAAAATTTACAAAAAAAAGGATTAAATGGTATGGCCATTACAGATCATAACACGGTAGAAGGTGGACTTAAATCATTAAAGGTTGCACCGAAAGATTTCATAGTTATAACAGGAGTTGAAATATCAACCAGAGATGGACATATAATTGGGTTAGATGTTAAAGAAAACATCCCACGTGGTCTATCTGCAGAGGAAACCATTGATAAAATAATTGACCTTGGTGGAACTCCTATTGTTCCTCATCTTTTTCGTAACATGTCCGGTGTTAAAAAAGAAAAACTAAAGAAATTTCATAATAAACTTTCTGCAATTGAGGTCTTTAATTCATGTAGCCTTCCAAAGACAAATCTGAAAACTGCAAAGGTTGCAAAACAATACAATCTTGGTGGAACAGGCGGAAGCGATTCTCATGACCCTGCCTATGTAGGTCATGCCTATACAACGGTAGATACAACTGACACCACCGTTGATAGTATTATTTTTATGATAAATAAGAAAAAAACATGGGGAGAAGGAACAACAATGCCTCTTGACTATCGGCAGGGCCGTATGATTAAATCTGTTAACCAATTTTTTAAAAGAGGATTCAAACGAATTTAATGTTTTATAAAAAACGTTTAAGACCTTGTAAACAATACGTTTTTTTATGGATGAGGAAACAGTCAATCAATTACAAGATGAAATCAAGGTAATAAAAGAAAGACTTAGGGCAATCGAAAAAGAGCAACGACTGATACGTGAAGATATATTATCCGGTAGTCCAGTAGGACGTATGAAAAAAAGAATTCTGGAAAACCCTCCAGAGAAAATAAATGATAAAAAGGAAAGGATAAAAAGTCAAATTAAGATCGAAATTTAGCGTCAAATTCGCCTTCATCTATTGCTTTCTGTATTTCCTGTGGTTTTTTACCTTCTACGGTTACACCAAGTGATACACAGGTACCTATGATTTCTTTGGTTTTATGTTTAAGGTCATTACCAAGAAGGTTTCCCTCTTTCATTTTAGCAACCTTAATTGCTTGATCAACTGTGAGATCGGCAATTTTATGTGTACCTGCACTTCCACTTCCTTTTTCTGCTCCAAGTTCGTTAAGAATTAGACTTGCTGCAGGTGGTGTTCCTACTTCTATTTCAAAATTCTTAGTTTTTGGATCTATAATTACTTTGACTGGTACTTTCATTCCTTCAAAACTTTTAGTTTTGTCATTTATTGTGTTGATTACCTGCATGATGTTTACACCCATTGGACCAAGTGCTGGGCCAAGTGGTGGGCCTGCAGATGCTTTTCCGCCTTCAACTAGTGCCTTAACTGTTTCTGTCATAAAAACTCTACTTCTCCTTGTCTTCTTTCTTTTCATCTTCTTCTTTTCTTTTAATAACTCTTACCTGTTCACCGCGAACAGTAATTGGAATTGGAACAACGCTTTCAAAGAGTTCCACGGTTATTTCTTCTTTAGCATCATCAATATGGGTAACTTTTGCTGTTTCACCACGGAAAGGCCCGGCTACCATCTCAACAACATCTCCTTCTGCAATTTTTGCAACAGATGATGCTGGTACCAAGAAATGTTCAATTTGAGCAATTGGTATATCTCCTTCTAGCATGTTACGAGCATAGGATACTGTTTTTATCATATCCCTGATACGTGCTTTTTCATAGCTCTCCATAAAGATATAACCACGTAGTTCCGGTGTCACAAGTATACTTGGTATTTTTATCTTTGATTTATCAGCACGGCTGTTTATCAGATCGGCTGTATTTTGTTCTTTTCCCACTTGGGTTTTAATTGTAAATATCTTTGTTTTTTCAACTTCTTCTTCAAAATCTGTATCTGGCATATGTTACACCTTTTAAACCCATCCAAGTTGTATTGCTATCCATGGGGCTACTTGTTTAGCTAGTAACCATACAGTAAAACCCACTCCTCCAATAAGTAGGATGCCTGCTCCTGTAATTTTTGAGGTTTTGCTATATTCTTCTTCAGTTGGTTTACGAGCCATTTTGAGAACACGACCATATTTTCCTTTACCGATTCTTTTCTGTCGTGCCTCTATATGATGTTGTAAATCCCAAGCTCGTTCAATGAATGTTTTATCGCTTTTTTCACGTTTCTGTTTTTTGTCATTTTTGAATAATTTCACAGTATGACGCCCCTGATAAGAGTAATTGGTCAAATAAATAGCTGTATATAAAAGATTTGGCCTGTTAAAAAAATAAAAGAAAAAAGTGATTGGTTTAGGACTTTTGGTAGTCTAAACCGTATGTTTTTTTGTTTTTATGCTACAAAATCAATGCCGTATTCTTTGTTTTCAAAACCTTTCTGAGATGGCCCTAGTATCTGTTTACTTTTAACACCAGTTATTACCAGCATTGCTCGTATGTTGCGTTTAAGTTCCGGGTCAACAGTTGTACCCCAGATAATTCTAGCATTTGGGTCAACACGGCTGTATATTTCTTCAACTACGCGTTCTGCCTCAGAGATAGTCATGTCTTCGCCACCAGTAACATTTACTAGTGCACCAGTTGCTTCAGATATATCAACCTCTAGAAGTGGCGAGTTAAGAGCTTCAACTACAGCGTTTACTGCCTTATTCTCACCTTCTGCTTCTCCAAGACCAATCATTGCAACGCCACCACGTTTCATAACAGTCTTAAGATCTGCAAAGTCAAGGTTTACTAGACCCGGCATTGTAATCATCTCTGTAATACCCTTAATTGATCTCATCAAGACTTCATCAGCAACTTTGAAAGCAGCATTAAGTGAAAGATTAGGAACAATATCAAGGAGTTTATCATTTGGAATAACAATAACAGTATCACAAATATCTCTTAGTCGTTTCAAACCTGATTCTGCGTTCTCCATACGAATAAGACCCTCAACACTAAACGGCAAAGTGACAACACCAATTG
>DAOWIZ010000035.1 GCA_030640585.1 Thermoplasmata archaeon | reverse complement strand
TCTTGTTCGATTGATTAAATGATAGAAAAACTCAGTGATAATATCTGGGTCGTTATAAATTATTAAGTTACTAAGCGAATCTAAAACCAGGTATTTATCTGTGTTTTCATCTACTTCTTTGAAGATATTCATTATCTCCAAGCCTATTTTCTCAAGCATGGTTGGGCTTTCTATAAAAATACAGTTTGGATTGGCTTTTGAAATCCCAGATGCCCGTGAAACACAGTCGATAAACCGGATATTATTATGGCTTGCCATACCTCCATGTTGTTTTAAGATGGCATCATAAGGTCTTGTAACTGTCACATAAACCCATGCCTCGTCAGGACAGGTTTTTATATGTTCAAACATAGCCTGTGCAAGATCAGAATAATTACTACTAGGCAGAAGTATACCTATGGACTGATTAACTTTAACAGCATTAGCAAATCTTTCCCTTAAACCATCAATCAGTACATTAGCCATATTAAACTATCACTCTCTAGATCTGAGCAAAGGCGCAAGTTCTATACCATTTTTAGATGAAATGCTCATTGCAGATTTGGCACGGCTATGATTTGCCCCCCTCATCTTTATTAACTGGAAAGTACGTATTAAATCCCCTTTTCGTTCTATATCGCCTAGAAACATTATACCATCAGAAATAAACTCTTCTATACCATACTGAGAATATTGGAAAACCCTGGGTGGTATTTCTGATGTCAGAAGAGTTGTACATTTCATAGCTGCAAGAGATGAACCTAGTTTGAAAATGAAATCCCTAATCATTTCCTTTGATTGTAATCTGTAACACAACGCAGTTATCGAGTCCATAACCAGTCGTTTCACATTCAACTCATCAGCAATATCACGTAATATATCAAGAAGCGCACTAGCATCTTCAACAGTATATTTCTCTGTGTCAAGGCCTAGTCTTTCACTAATTATACGCAGATCTATCAGGTTGACCATCCCTGACTCTATGAGTTCTTTATCATAGAAGTCGAAACCTTCCATATTCTTTGTAAGTTTAAATAAAGGTTCTGTAATTGTGAAAAACACACCTCTTTCACCTTTTTTAGCACCGTTAATAAGAAACTGCATACACATCGTTGTTTTACCTGAACCGCTACTCCCAACCATTAGAACTGTACTACCAGTTGGTATTCCACCACCTAGCTGTATATCTAATTCTTCGATACCTGTTTGACATAGATCTCTCTCAACCATGATGTTCTCTCCTACCACTTTATCACCAAGTTATATACAATTATTGGTTAATAAAACTTAAGGTTTAAATAAGAATGCAGGGGAAGGGATTCGAACCCTCGGACTCCTTCGAGACAGGATGTCTCATCAAACCCTTAAATCCTATAATAAGATCTTAAGTCCTGCGCCGTTGGCCAGGCTTGGCTACCCCTGCATCAATCGTTGTTGTATTACATGCGGACACCGGGAATCGAACCCGGGCTGAGGGCTTGGAAGGCCCTAATCATAACCACTAGATCACATCCGCAGATTTATTGAGGGAAATACGTTTTTGTTTTTAGTATTTTACTATAGAAAAAATATCATTTTTATAGTTTTTGAGAAGAAACGTTTAATTATTCTTTTAGTATTCATATCTACAGCGGTAAGGAAAAAATGGATGATATAAAACGTATAGTTATACCTGTCGATAGGACTGATGCATCAAAGGATGCTGTTAAAAAAGGAGCATTTCTTGCTAAACTTCTTGGCATTAATGCTAAGATTATATCTGTTAATGATACTCATCAGTTTATTTCATCAGTTGTTCTTGAAGGAAAACTCAAAAAGGAAGCAGAAGCAGTTCTTGATGAGTTTAAAAAAATTGGTGCTGAGATGGGCGTTACTTTTGAAACTGAGATTATTTCTGGTAATCCTGCAGAGGAAATTGTTAGGTTTGTAAATGATGATGATCTTATTATTATGGCCCATCATGAAAAAAAGGTTGGCATTGATCAGTTCATGGTAGGTAGCGTCGCTCGTGATGTTGTCCGTAAAGCACCTTGTTCTGTTTTAGTTATTAAAGTTAGACAATAACGTTTTTACTTTTTATCGTCTTTTTTATCTTCATCGTCTTTTACTTTGTAGTCAGCATTTATTGTTTTGTCATCATCTTTAGGGTGTCCACTCCAAGATTCGCCACTTGGATCTTGTCCATCAGCGGCTTGTTGCTGCTGTTGTGCTTGTTGGGCTGCTTGTTGATAGATTGCTGTTGATACCTTTTGCATCACATTTGAAAGGTTATCTGTTTTTTCTTTGATTTTATCAGTGTCATCACCTGAGAGCACTTCTCTTAGTTCTTTGAGTGCTTCTTCAATGGTTTTTTTATCATCATCACTGATTTTTTCTTTTAGTTCATCAATTGTTTTTTGTACACTATGTACCAATGCATCTCCATTGTTTCTGATTTCTACTTTTTCTTTTCTCTTTAAGTCTTCTTCTGCGTGTTCTTCGGCTTCTTTTTTCATCCTGCTGATTTCTTCGCCTGATAATTTTGTTGAACCTGTTATACTAATGCTTTGTTGTTTACCAGTGCCTAGGTCTTTTGCTGAGACATTTATTATACCATCAACATCGATATCAAAGGCCACCTCAATTTGAGGTATTCCTCGTGGTGCTGGTAGTATTCCATCCAAGTGGAACCTTCCTAGGCTTTTGTTATCCGTAGCCATTGGCCTTTCACCCTGCAATACATTGATTTCTACACTAGGCTGGTTATCAGCAGCCGTTGAAAAAACCTTACTTTTCTTAGTTGGAACAGTCGTATTTCGCTCGATAAGTGCTGTTGAAACACCACCAAGGGTCTCAATACTAAGTGATAATGGTGTAACGTCTAAAAGTACGATATCTTTGTCAATATCACCAGATAGCACTCCTGCTTGAATTGCTGCACCAATTGCTACACATTCCATAGGGTCAACATCACGTTTTGGTTCTTTACCAAATATATCTGCTACCTTCTTTTTAACAAGTGGTATACGTGTTGTCCCACCGACTAGTACTACATGACCAATATCAGATGGTTTAAGTTTAGCATCTTTTAGTGCTTGTTTACATGGCTTCTCGGTTTTATCAACAAAAGGCGTAATAATTTCTTCAAACTTGGCACGAGTTAGTTTCATCTCAAGATGTTTTGGTTCATTATCAACAACTGTAATGTATGGTAGGTTAATATCTGTCTGAAGGGTACTTGATAGTTCAATTTTTGCTTTTTCAGATGCTTCAAAAAGACGTTGAAGTGATTTAGGATCCTCTCTTAGATCAACTTTGTGTTCTTTCTTGAACTCACCCGCTAGATAATTAACAAGTGCCTGGTCCATATCAGATCCACCAAGTTTTGTATCACCATTAGTCGATAGAACCTCAAATACTCCTTCCCCTACTTCCATGAGTGTGATATCAAATGTCCCACCGCCAAAATCATACACAGCAATTGTATGATCACCGGTTTTATCAAGGCCATATGCTAATGACGCAGCAGTAGGCTCATTTATGATACGTTTAACATTAAGCCCTGCGATTTTACCAGCGTCCTTTGTTGCCTGTCGCTGGTCATCATTAAAATATGCAGGAACAGTAATAACTGCATCTTTGACTTTTTCACCAAGGAATTCTTCTGCATCTTTTTTGATTTTTTGAAGAATGAATGCGCTTATTTGTTCAGGGCTATAGTTTTTACCACGAATTTTAGTTTTTTCACCAGTTCCCATTTTACGTTTAATACGGTGAACTGTTCCTTCAGTGTTGGTAACAGCCTGACGTTTAGCAGACTCTCCAACTAGCATTTCACCATCTTTTGTGAATGCGACAATAGATGGAAAATAGGGTTGTCCCTCAGCACTTTTAATAATAGTTGGTTTACCTGCT
>DAOWIZ010000055.1 GCA_030640585.1 Thermoplasmata archaeon | reverse complement strand
GATAATCTCAATTATAAACCGTTCCACCATTTTTCCAAGGAAAGTCTGAATGGCATCATATGATGGTTTTTCTAGGTTACTTCTATATTCTTCAAAACGTGGATAAATCTCTTTAAACCAAAACGTGAAGAAGTTGTCATTTATCACGTATCTGACGATTCTCTTGCGTCCGAGTAAAGGATGACGTCTTTTGATAACCTCGAGTCTTTCTAGATCTTCAAGATATTTAGGAAGTGATGTAATACTTGCACCTATGCACTTTGCTATTTCTGTAGGGCGTGCGCCGAAGTCTATTGCATCCAAAATAGAAAAATAGGTATCCCATTTTCTTCCAAATTCTTGAATTAGTACATTTATGCCTTCTTCTATGAATATGGAACTTGGTGACAGCATCCTTTTTATGAAATCTTTAAATTTTGAATCACCCTGGGTAAGTTCTATGTATCGAGGTATACCACCAAGGATACACCATAGTTCAATAGAATCAGCTAAGTCATAGCCTACATCTTGGGTCATCTTAACAGCTGTTGATACAGGTAGTGACTTAAGATGCATCATACATGTGGATCTTCCAAAAAGGGGTTCCTTTGCATGGGTGAATATCCTCTTCATGATACCGACATACGATCCGGTTACAATTAATTTAGCATCATGTTTATCCAATAAGTTTTGTAGTATAGAATAAGCACTTGGATCAAGGTATTGAAAGTTAGATATTTCATCAAAGAATATTGGTTTTTTTACGTTTCTAAATAGATATTCTAAGAATTCATCAACGGTTTTGAATGAGGGTGAATATCCCTCCTGCTCCATTAGTTTCTGTTGAAAATATAATAGAGCAGGGGTTAATCTTTTTCTTGGTACGAAAAACTCTACATGGTCTTTTTCTTTCAACGCCTCCTCCACGAGTCTGGTTTTACCAATCCTTCTTCTCCCATATACTACTATGAAAGTTTTTTTCTTTTTGAACTCATTAGAGATTACTTCAACCTCTTTGTTACGATTATAGAATTTCATATCCTTATACAGGATAATCCTAGATTAGGATATAAACCTTTCGCTAGATTCATTTGTCCATAATAACTTATTCATATAAAACCATGTTCAAAATGCCCAACCCATCTTTTGTTCAAAATCCATTGAATTGTAATCGCTTACTAAATAAGAAAAACAAAATTAAAGATAAAATAAAAAAGAAAGATTGTAAATTGTTTTTATGCTTCAGCCTTTTTCATTTCTTCATCCATCATTTTCTCAAGGGTTTTATCAACACCTTGTTCATGGGCAATGTTTTGCATCTCTGAAATTATTTTCTCCCAAAGTACTTGCTGCTTGAGTGCATAATCCCACATATCAAGACGTTTGGATCCTTCTATTTTTTTGAATTCTTCAATTAGTTCTTTTTTATCTTTTTCATCCATAGAATCATCCCTCTTTTTGTACTATTAGTTTACCTTGTTTTAATTGCTGCATAGTTGCAATATTTGACATTTCTGCTATTACCTCTTCCCAGAGTCCTTCCTGATCAAGGGCATAAAACCACATGTCGAGTTTTTGTTCTATTTTCGCTTTTTTAAAGTCTTCGAGAAACGCTTTTTTATCTTCTTCTTTCATTGATTATCCCCGTCCATGTTTATGAATATTTTAATGGTTTATAATTCTATTTCCAATTTTTGTAAAAAAGGTTTTATAGTTTTTGTTTTTGTGCAAAAAAAATTATACAAAAAAAACAAATTTTTTTAGCTTAAACTTACTAAAATTTTTTGAATATCTGAAAGTAGGTTGCATCCTTTTTCTGTAGTTATATATGATTTATGTGAGTTACCATTATCTTTGATTTCTTTTTCTTCAAGGATGTTTTTTTCAATTAGATATGACAGATAACCTTGAAGTTGAATGTAGCTAAGGTTTCCTCGGTAAAGAATTTCTGTTTTTCTTGCACCGTTTTTTGATAAGTGTAAGATTTCGCTTATTATCTCAATTTCAGATCTTCTGTTATTCAACTGGGAACCTCCTCCTCTTAAAAAATATATCTCCAGTAGTCAATCCCTTATTATATTCCCCATATTTAATCTTTTGCTTATTTTATTAATCATAGAATAATATTCTCAACAAAGAAAAATGGTATATGACAACCCTGAAATAGAAAAACTAGGAGAGTTCTTTACAAATATTTAAAAAAGGGTCTAGATGTATCCTTTAAGACAAGGCAAAATATTGCCTAAATCCTTACCTTCCACTACATAATTTGCAGCTTCACGTGTACAACCATCCTCAGAATTAAAAGCAATACTAAGACCAGAAACAGTAAACATAGGAATATCAAAACAAGAATTACCAACAGCAGCAATGCAACCCAATGGAATATTCAATTTTTCTGAAATGCTCTTAACTGTTTGATCTTTATACATTAATTTTACACCAAGAATACCTTCACCATTAAGATAACCTTGCTCATCAGTTTTTAAACCATTAGCATAAACATAATCAATATCTAATTCATCAGCAACATACTTTGCTAATATGTCCAGACCAGCACTGACAATAGCTGTCTTAACACCATTCTTTTTGAGGAAAACTATACAATCTTCTGCTCCTTTCATCAAAGGAACATCTGATAAAATTTCTTCCAGAATATCCATCTTAATAGGCTTTCCATTGATTTTCCAAAGTTCTACATCACGTCGTATAAACTCAAGATCGTCGATTTTACCATGAAGATAATCATCTACGGATTTTTCATTACTGGTATTGAAATAATCATGGATGTATTTCCATGAACTAACAGCATCGACAAGAACTCCATCCATGTCAAAAACTACAAGTTTAATTTTATCTAATTTGTCATTGTCAATACGTGTTAAATCACGGGTGTTGCGATAGCAATAAAATCTGCATTTTTTCTGATTCATCTTGAGAGTGAGTCATAGAACATCTTCTATAATAATGTTTATAGCCGAACAAATAAAATTAGTAAAAATATATAAACTAGTACACATATTAATTATATATTAGTACAGGGGAAAATATAAATGAAGAAAAATCTTGAAAAAATAATAGTTTTTGCAATAACAATAGCATTTATATCTATAACACTAACTTCAACAATAAATGCCGAAAACACAAAAAAAACAAGTCTAAATAAGATAACTGTTGGAGAAGACACTGCAATTTATGACCTATTAATTATAACACCAAAAGAATACGCAAAAAACCTACAACCACTAGTTTGTCATAAAAACCATATGGGAATAAAAACTAAACTGACCACCCTAAATGAAGTACATAAACAAACATACTGGCAGGGAAGAGATTGTGCTGAAAAAATAAAATACTACATAAAAAACGCTTATGACAACTGGGGAATACAATATGTAATGCTGGTTGGAAGTTTTAACAAGATACCTATAAGATATGTATACAATGATGAACCATGGCCAGGATATCCGGAACCATACTACATATCTGACCTCTACTATGCCGACCTATATAACAACGAAAGTGTTTTTCAGAGCTGGGATGAAGACTTCGACGGCATATACGGTGAATGGATTGTAAATGAAACCAATGCTAGAGATAAATATATAGATTTATACCCAGACGTCTACGTAGGAAGACTTGCATGCAGAAACACATTTGAAGTAAAAATAATGGTTAACAAAATAATAACATATGAAACAAAAACCTATGATTCTGAATGGTTCAATGATTTTGTTGTAGTTGCTGGTGATACATATACCCAAGGAGAATACCCATTTGATACATCAGGCTATGAAGGTGAAGAAAATACATTAAAAGCAATTGAAAACATGTCTTCTTTCAACCCTATTAAACTATGGATCTCAAATGGAAATTTCACTGGGCCAAAAGATGTTATAAACGCAATAAACAAAGGATGCGGCTTTATGTTCTTTGATGGTCATGCATCACCTACATCATGGGGGACTCATCCATACAACAGCCATGAATTTCAATATGGTCTTAGCAATTCCGATATGTGGAAACTATGGAATTTTTACAAACTACCAATAGTTGTCGCTGGTGCATGTCACAATGCTCAGTTTGATATAACTCCTCTAAACCTCATAAAAAACTTTAGAGAATCGTTTTTCCATAATACCTGGGCATTGGAATGCTGGGCATGGAAACTTACAAGTAAACCATTTGGAGGTTCAATTGCAACTATTGCAAACACAGGTCTGGGCATGAGCAAAGAAGACAAAAAATCGATGGAAGGAGCAGGAGACTTCATGGATTTACAATTTTTCTATGTATATGGCAATAATGAATCTGATATACTTGGGGAATGTTGGGGCAAAGCAATTAACAGATACATTGATGCATATCCCATTGACTGGGACATACCTGATTCATCTGAGTATGTTTATGATGAAAAATATGATCTAAAAACAGTACAACAATGGGCTCTACTTGGTGATCCAAGTCTTAAAATTGGTGGATATAAAATCGATTAAAAAAACAGAGGGGGAGTAATAGCATGAATGAAAAATGTAAAAAATTTTTGGTTTTAGGAATCATAGCAGTATTTCTTGGTATGAGTGTTGTACCAGCAATTAATGCACAAACATTGAAGAACACTGTTGTTAAAACAACTACTGAAAACAAGGTCTATGATCTACTTATTATTACACATAAAGATTTTGCAAAAACATTGCAACCACTAGTATGTCATAAAAACCATATGGGCATTAAAACCAGACTTGTAACAACATGTGAAATATATTATCAGATGTACTGGCAAGGCAGGGATCATGCAGAAAAAATCAAATATTTCATAAAAAACGCAGTTGAAGAATGGGGAATTGAATATGTCCTACTGGTTGGCGGCCGGAAAGGTCAGAGTTATCAATGGTATGTACCAGTACGGTATGTAAAAATGGGTGTTGATGGATATCCGGAGCCACAGTATACAAGTGATTTGTATTATGCTGACATTTATGATGAAAATGGTAGTTTCTGCAGTTGGGATTCAAACAATGATAAAATATTTGGTGAATGGCACAAAAAAGACGGTCCGGAGGATAAATACATAGATCTTCACCCAGATGTCGCAGTTGGAAGACTACCTTGTAGAAACAAATTTGAAGTAAAAACCATGGTCGATAAGATTATAAAATATGAGACCTCATCTTATTGTAAACCATGGTCACATGAAATGATAGCAATAGCTGGTGATACATATCCAGAATACAAAAATTCTAATTGGACGGGTTACGAAGGAGAAAATTATGCAGATCAGGCAATCAGTTATATGGAAAATGATACCACGACTGTTACCAGACTTTATACATCAGATGGGACCCTAACAGGTCCTATGGATATTGTAAAAGCAGTTAACAAAGGCTGTGGTTTTTTGTATTTTGTAGGCCATGGAAACCCCATGGTTTGGACCAATCATCTTCCAAACAGTAACAAACGAATTGATGCTTTTGGCCTTAGACATATTATGATGCTTCGTAACAAGGATGAAAACCCTATCTGTGTTGTTAGTGGTTGTCATAACCTTCAGTTTGATGTCACAGTTTTAAACAATATAAAAAAGGGTTTTACAATAGGACTTGGTTATGGCACTGGTGCACCTGAATGTTTTGGCTGGCTTATGACACATAGAATATTTGGTGGAAGCGTTGCTACATTGGGTTGTACCGCTCTTGGCTTTACTAAAGAAGACAAAGTCTCATTTGAAGGGGGAATTAACGAACTAGAAGTAGAATTCTTTAGACAATATGGTCAGGACGATATAGATATCATTGGTGATACATGGAAAAATGCAATATCTTGGTATGCCGATACATATACGGTTGACTGGGATAATACATCTGAGGATACATGGGTTGATGTACAAATAATGCAGACATGGATACTTTTTGGTGATCCGACTTTGAAAATTGGTGGATACCCGCCAATATTAATACCAAAGTAGAATATAAAAAAGAGAATTGTGCAGGATTTAGTTTTTTATCCTGCAATTTTTACTTAGTATTTGTCTTACGCCGTAACTGTTATTGCTTTTGTTACAGTGCCGGTTAAACCGTAATCATCTGTTACGGTTAAGGTAGCATTATAGGTTCCAGCAGCATATTCATATGTTATCGGTCCACTGGTTGTGTTCTCAATCACGCTATCATTGTCAAAGTCCCATGCATATGTTAAGGTATCATCTGTGTTTGGATCAGTTGAAGTATCTGTGAATGTTACATTCAAACCATCTGCTGTATAGGTAAAACCTGCAGTTGGTGCAACATTACCTACGATGACACTTGATGTTTTAGTACCAGTATCTGTTCCGTCGCTTACAGTTAATGCAACTGTATATGTACCGTTTGCAGCATAGATATGGCTCGGATTCTGCGTGGTATTCGTTGTGGTATCACCAAAGACCCAAGAGTACGTCAATGTATCTCCATCAGCATCTGTAGAAGCGTCAGTAAAAGTAACTGTTCCTCCAGCAGTAGTAGTATTATGCACAACTGATGAAGTGAAACTCGCTACAGGTGCAGCGTTCGCTTCTTCCTCTTCTTCTTCTATACATCCGCTTAACATTCCTACCAGTAGAGCAATGCCTACCAGTAAAACAATTATTTTTCCTTTCATATTCTTTTTCTCTCCTCCATTTAAATATATACAGTATCTATAAACTGTATTATAATATTATACTATGTCAAATATTATTACAGAAATATCAAAGATACTATTTATTCCTTTCGGATTTTTGTAGATAAAAAAGGAAGTGGTTATTATTTACTTCTAGCCCAACTGTAACTTCTTAATTTTTTTGTCTGCCCAAAACCACAAGCAGCGCATACCCTTTTCTGAACATGAAATGCATGTTTGCCACATCGTCTGCAAATTGTATGGGTTCTTTTACCACCCATTTTTGATGCTGTTCCCTTTGTCATAAATCATTAACTCCTGTTATCCTATGGGGATACATAAATTATATTGTCACCTCGTACTATGATATGGTTGTGTTTAGATGTAGATTCTCCATGTATTATTTCATCAGCGTTTTTCAGTACGAGATTCATATGTGGAATATCATATCCATCAAGTGTTCCATGGTATGCCCTGCCGCTACGTAATTCAACCATGACGCGGTTATTGAGACTTGCATGAAGTATTTGAAGTGGTTTTTCCATAGTGATTACCTGAAGGACAGGGAATAGACATCTTATTTATAAGTATTTGGGCAGAACTTTACTAAATATTTGGTAAAATATTATAAAGGACTTACTAAAATACGAGATACTATGTCAGTGAAAATAAAAAACAGACATCGTCTAAAATCAAAGGATATAAAAAAAATACAGCAAGAACTACAACAGATATTTAGCAACATTACACTTGATGAAAAATCATGTATTGAAACAGGAGATGTTGAGGGGACAAAGATGATATTTATAGATAGTGAACCTTGTTTTATTTATTATGAGGATAAAATTATTTTTACACTTTTAGGCATTAACAAATTCCATCCCAAGGAACATTTTGTAGTTATTGACATGGGTGCTATACGTTTCGTAACAAATGGTGCCGATGTTATGGCACCAGGCATTGTTGATGCTGACATAAACATATCCAAGGGTGACCAGGTTTGGATTTGTGATGAACGTCATCATAAACCACTTGCAACAGGTTTTGCTATTATGGATGGCATGCAGATGAAAACAGAAAAAAAAGGTAAGGCAATACAAATTGTCCACTACGTTGGCGATGACCTTTGGAATTTTGTCGCCAAAAGTTTATAAAGACAAATATATTTAAGAATACAGGTTAAAATCAGGAGATAAGAATTATTATGGGAATAGTTAGCAAAATTTTTGGTGAAAAAAGTACAATTGATGCAGAAGGATATATCGACCTAGAAAAATATGTAGAATCTACAGAAACACTTACTGGTACTAAAATGAATGTCAGAGTAGGCGAGATTCAGAGATATGAAGATCTAAAAGAGTTCACCGACTATGTATATAGCGGGAACGTACTAATCCTTGATTTTTCACCGATTGCCGATGAAGAAGTCATACTGAAAAGAATTACTAATGACCTTAAGAAGCTGACTAAAGAGATAAATGGCGACATCGCAGGCATCGGGAATAACTTGATGATTGTAGCACCCAGTGATGTTAAAGTAGAACGTCGTAAACTTAGGGGAAAATTCATCTAAAAACAAAATTTCTTTTTTTTATTTTTAATTTTGTTTTTCATAAAAATTTGTTCTAACTATGTATTATACATAGAGATTAATCTGAAGAGGTAATCTTTTTTTAGAATTAAAAGAGGAATAAAGAATCTGGATGGGTGGATGGATGGTAAAGATGAAAGGAAGAAAATATTTTTTTCCAGATCCTCAAATCCTTCTACGTTATACTCTATATTTTCACATATTTAAATGTTTCGTGTAAGAATGCCAAAATGAAAAAATAATACACCAACAAATAAATAATTACAACAGATAACAAAAAAAACAAAAGCGGACCCATGGGGATATAATTTTTTCAATAGATACATTACTGTAAATTATATCCTATTTTTCATATTGCTAGGCAATCCCTTACATGATATGCCATACTAATCCTTGTTAAATATGGCTCCATTCATCAACATAACATCAGAATTTTTTATATAGAGTAAGGATATATTGAATGTGAAGGCTGATTTATGAAAACAAGAAAAGAAATCGAGCAGATATTGAAGAAAAACAAAAAATATCTTAAGAAAAAATTTAAAGTTAAAGAAATTGGAATTTTTGGATCATATGCTCGTAATGAGCAACTAAAAGATAGTGATGTTGATATTCTTGTAAAATTTTCTGATAATATAGGTTGGGAATTTATTGATCTTAAAGATTATCTTAAGGAGATTTTGGATTTGGAGGTTGATTTGGTAACAATTAAAGCACTTAAACCGCAATTGAGAGAGAATATTCTTAAAGAGGTTGTATACGCTTGAAAAGATCAAATAAACTTTTTATAGAAGACATCCTAGAATCTATTGACAAAATTGAACAATATATTCAAGGATTATCTTATGATGATTTTGTTGAAAAACAGATGGTAGTTGATGCAGTAATTCGCAATCTTGAAATAATTGGTGAAGCATCTAAAAATATACCAGATGACATCAAGAAAAAATATACATCCATTCCCTGGAAAAGAATGGTTGGTTTACGAAATATTATTGCTCATGGCTACTTTGGGATTGACCCAAGTATTATTTGGGAAATTATTGCTAAAAATCTACCAGAAACAAAACCTCTCATTGTTGAAATGTATAATAATCTAGATTAAAATTCCTTGTTATCTTACAATTTAAATTAACAATTTTTAAACGGACCCATGGGGCTACGAGATTTCTTCTCCTGTTATTTAGAACGAAAGAAGACAGTTTTTTCGTTGTTTGTTCTTACGGTGGATAATATACTCTCTAAACCTCTCTTTTTTTTCTTTTTTAGGCTCATTATCTTATTTGAAAGATGTGAGGAGGTAAATACATGAGTGAAATATTAGGAGATGTTTTGGAAAAAATTAAGGCTGAAGAAACAAAAAATGACTTAACTTTTATAGACGGTGTTTTGGTGACCTGGAATATCTTTAACAAGATCCTAGATAAACGTCTCAGAGATGATAATGGAGAACCTGAGGGGATTACATTCAAAGGTAGGAAATACGATTATCTGGGAATAATAAACGATGACGTCAACGATCTTTTGTTGAATAATGTTTTAGAGCATGGTTATTTCAAAAGCCGAGGAAAACATCTCTGCGATTTATTTGAGAGTTCATCATAGTCAATATGTATAGTAGGGTGATGTGATTTCCATCCCCCCAAAGTGAGTGAGGTAGTGAGTGAGTCACTCACTTATTATTGCATCTTAATATGAGCGGTATAGTATGATGGCATCCTCACGCGCCCGTGCGGGTGCGCCCGCGAGTGCGTAAGATATTGCATTAATGCAAAATACTATGCACGCCTGCGCGGGCGATCGGGCGAGCGCACGCGTGCGTAAGAAATCTACAAAAGAATACAGTGAACCGATTGTATTTGTTGGCGGAAAGAAACATAAAGAACCGAAAGAAAAAACCGTTGAGGAAGAGGAATTTGATTGGACATGTCCTCATTGTGGCGTAGATTTGGAGTATTGATTAATTTTTTGTCAATTTATAGAAAGTGTATAAACTGGTAAAAATTTAAAAATAGTATGTTGCTTATAATGTTAGGATGAGTGAATATATGGGACTGTTTGACACTAAAATGGAGTTCGAGTATGAATATGATCTTGAGTATTCTCCATATTACAGTAAAAAAAGTGAAAAAACATATGCCCCGCAGTATACACAAACGACCACTGACTCTAGGGCATGGCAAATGGATTACGCACCAAGTTTTCAATATATAATTAATTCTCCAGAGGCAAAGGCAAATATGTCTAGTAAAAAAGAAGGAGCTAGTCAGGCCCCTCAATTATTCATTTTACCATCACAGAGTGTAAGTGCTGAACAAAGTGACGAATATTTTAAAACAAAGACAGAACAGGAACAGGAATTGGATCTGGAGAGTGGTGGTTTAATGGGCGCTGTAGTTGGAATTGCTATTATTGGAATAGGTGGTCTTGTTGCCTATAAACTTTTATCTAAAAAGAAAGAAAAATCGAAAGGAAAAACGAAAGGAAAATCTGCCGTTCCCACCAAACAAAAGCTTGTAGCTAACTTGGCGACCTAAAAATATATTATTCTTGAAATTAATGAAAACGATTTTTTATTGATCAATACATTTCTAGAAGAACCTGTGTGTAAGATATCGCCAGATCTAGATCTTGACCCGCGGATTTCCAGGAACTCATCAAAACTATTATAAAAATACGCTAATTTTTGTAGAAGTATGATAAATAGAATAGAAGAACAGATAGAGAATGTAGCAATATATACACGAGTTTCAACAGAAGAACAGGCTAACGAAGGATTCAGCCTAGAATCACAATTGGAACGCCTTAGAGCCTATTGTAAAGCCAGGGAATGGAATATAACTAAAGAATATGTAGATCCTGGTTATAGTGGAAGAAATACTAGACGTCCTCAATATCAACAAATGATGCAGGATATTGACAAATGGGACGCTATTTTAGTTTTCAAGATAGATCGGGTCCATAGAAACTCAATGAATTTTAACCAAATGATGATCATTCTTGGGAAAAAACGCAAACAATTTATCAGTATGCAAGAAAGTTTTGAAAAAAATAATGCTACTGGACGTCTTCTTAGAGACTTGATTGAGAGATTAGCCCAGTATGAAAGCGAATTGACCGGAGAGCGTGTATTTCAATGTATGGAGCAGAAAGCTAAGGATAAGGATAGCGGTTATATCGGTGGTAGAACTCCATTTGGTTACCGGTGGGATCCTGAAGACAAGAAAAGAATAGAAGTTCCTGAAGAAACAAAGATAGTTAGAAAGATATTCAGATTATATAACTCAGGGATGAGCATGCGACAGATCGCTAAGAAACTTTCTCCAGATTATAAGAAGTTAGAGGGTAAAGAATTGGCTGATACTACTGTTAAATATCTTCTTCATAATTGTTTTTATGCTGGTTTTATTCGATGGCTTAATTACTTTCGCAAGGCAGATATCAACCCAATAATTTCAGTTAGAACATTTAATAAAACTCAGAGACAAATAAGGGAAAGATGTCATACTCATAGAAATTACAAACCAATTCTGTTGAAAAATGAAGATTTTTTTGAAATAGAAGATTTTAGAGATAATCCATATTTGAATAGATCTAAATTGAATCATCTGTTATAAAATTACACGGGGCTTCTTATATAAATTTAAAAAATCGTCAATATCTGGTTTTTCTTTTTCATCCAGTTGTTTCATCATTTCGTCTATTCTTTCCTTTGCGTCTGGTGCTTCTTGCAGAGCTAGGTCCTTTATCTTTCTTAGATCCTCTTCATTGTTTTTAAAATATTTTTTTTCATAATTTTTGTAAGATACGGATAATTCCTCAATGTGTTTGTTTATTTCATTAGAAAATTTAGAAAATTGTGACATTCCTTTTAGCCGTTCTTTTTCATCGATAACATGCCCACTGCCTGAATGAATCACAGCAACAATGTGAGATCTCATTTTGATAAATGGCGAAATACTATGTTTAAAAAGAGTGATTGTCGTCTCTTTATTGATTACATGATCTTTCAACATTGATTTTATTTCACCAACCTTTTTATCTGGATAAAAATGTTTTTTGAAGATATCTACCAATATTTTATCTGGTTTTAACACTTTAATCTCTCCATTACTAAAATCAAGCCATTTTTCTATCAATGAAGGCTCTTTAAAATCGTAATAACATAAGATAATGAAGAGTTCTCTATCCAAAAGGGGATAGGTCGCATCATCGTAATGTTTTTTAACCAAATCATATGCCATATAATACCCAATTGAGTTATCCATCAATGACTGAAGTTCGCCTATTCCTTCTCGAAGTTTTTCTATGGCCATATTGAATCTGTCAATATTCTCTTTCTCTTTTTTATTTAAAAACAATTTATAGAAGTCGGTTTTAACTGGTTTAAAACCATAAATATTGATTCGTCCTCCTTCTACAATTTTAGTGTCTTTTTTGCTGGCTTTATCAATATATTTTTTATCAGAGTCAACAACCAATCGGTTAACACTACTTTTGTGGAGTTTGTATTTTCCATTCTCTCTATAGATCACGCTATTTGGAGGCATCATCATTTTTTTAAGCATATTGTAGAGATTACTACGAATTCTTATCCCTTCATTGTCTTGCTGCTCTTCTTTTTTAGTGCTCTTACTTTGCTTCACGCTGTACTTCTTGACTTTACCAGAGGAAATAAGATCTTCTGCCTTCCAACCTATATCTTCTTTAATTTTTCTTACAGTATAATCCTCTAAATAGGAATTTTCGAAAATCACGTATTGAATATGTTTTAACTGTAATCCATCTCTATATTCTGCTAGTAGATTAACGATACTTTTGTAAGGTTCATTTTCAAAAATTCTTTTCAGATTTATAGGAGCTCCCATTCTAATATCGCCTTTCATTTGTCAATTTATAGAAAGTGTATAAATGTACTCATACTTAAATATTGGTCTAAACTATTGTGGTATCGGTAAAAATGCATAAGGACGTTAGAAAAATCATGCGAGCTGGAAGTTCAAGCTTTGCTGTAGTTCTACCAAGATCATGGCTAAGATATTACAATCTTGGTCATGGGGATAAGGTGGAAGTCATAAGCAATGGATCTGTTGAAATAAAACCATTGGAAAAAGGAGGAATTCAAGCTGAATAATTTATCATCTCTTCAGGGTCCTCGAGGACAAAAGCTAGGGGGTATAAAGGGTCCTAGTAGCCTTTTGCCGTTAATGCCCTCTAGCAAAAATCAATCAGAATTAGCCTTTCTTTATGATAATTTTCCCACCGTCTTCGTAGAAAAGAATATGGTCACCATCCTGGGCTTTGAGGTGCTCTGCAACTTCCTTAAGAAGACGAACATTACCTTTTCCAGTTACTTTACTACTGCCAAGAAATTTCATTGTATCAATTATATCAATGGTATCAACGAAAGGAATAAATACTTAATCAACGATATCAATAACATCAATAATAAAATTGAATTGATTGATAATTGGAGTGGTGTGGTTTGGAGAGAAAGGAACTGTTAAAGGATAAGCAAGTTTCTATTTATTTTGACGATGGATCTCGAATAGGGAGGAAAGACGGAATCGTCATTGAGATCTCCGATACCTCAATTACTTTTAAAGCAACTTCAGGACACATAGAAATAATACCTTTTTCCAGAGTAATTCGAATTGAAGAAAAATCATTTTTTGGAGGGAATTAATGCCAAAACAGAAAACTAGTAACGAATCGCAAGAGTCCGGAGATCTTGAATGGTATCCAAAAGAAACAAAACAAAGAAGAAAAAAACAAGGAAAAAAAGCAGAACAGCAGAAAGGACTAGAACAAAAGAGACAATTATACTGTTTCAAATGTGGCAAAGAGATCCCACCGGATCATCCAATAAAAAAAGATAAATCTGGTCGTCTATCGGGTCGTTGTCTTCATAAATCTAAAGAAGGATGCCAGAGAAAAACATTTTTTGTTACCAAAGCTGAATTAAAAGAATTTGATTTTAAACCAGCTAGGGAGATCGTTAAAGAGGAGGCAGAAGAGCGGGAGAAACTTCTGAGGGATCCTGGGTTTTTAGTTAAAACAATTAACGAAGTACAAAACAATGGTGTCTCTGGTGAGGAAGATACGATTATTGCAGAAATCATTATTGCATCCACGCGATTAGTTGAAGGGGCAAGTGCTGAAAGTAAAAACCTCTTTTTATCAGATAAGACTGGTATTGGAAAGGATTTTTTGACAAAGAAAACACTGGAAGTGATACTTCCAGAAAAACAACATCTACATGTAACAAAACTAAGCAAAGAAGCTTTCACATATTGGCATGCTTTTGAAGATGGCTGGACCTGGGATAACAAAGTAATTCATTTTGAAGATATCCCTCAATCAATCCTAAATTCTGATACTTTTAAAGTAATGTCAAGTGGAGGATCTCACGCAATTGTTGTAAAAGATCAGAAAACTATAGATATACCGATTAAAGGCAAGCCAGTTATGATAATAACGTCACATCATGCAAATCCTCGAGACGAAGCATTAAGACGTTTTCCAATAGGGCCTTTAGATGAAACATTGAAACAAACAAAAAGAATCAAAGATAAAATTTCAAAAAGATTTGCAGGGGAAGAGCAAAATAAGAAAAACCATGTTTTAAGAAGTATAATTCAGAATTTAAAACCTTATTCGGTAGTAATCCCATTTGCAGGATTAATACAACATTTTTTCCCTGAAGACATTCTTATGAGGACACATTACGAACGATTTTTAGTTTATATTTGCAGTAGTGCTGTTTTTCATCAACCTCAAAGGGAAAAAAACAGGGACGGAAAGTTGATTGCAACACCAGACGATTACATGATAGCCAGATTGGTATTGATTTACACTACATCAAATCCTAAAATGATTCCAATGAGTACAGAATATAAAGATGTTCTCCAAGTTTTAAAAGAAAATGTTGAAGCCATGTCAGTAAATGAAATTTTTTTGAAGTGTGATCACAGCAAGAAATGGTTATATGAACATTTACCAAGTTTAACTTCAACAGGATTAGTCATAAAAAATAAACGAAAATCAGATGAAGCAAACAGAGAAATTGATACTTATCAATTTGCAGATGTTAATCCATATGCTATACCAACGTGGAACGAGATCGTTGCTAAAATAGAGAGAATAATAGAAAAAACCGGAAATACCGAAAAATGCGAAAACAATGTAACAGAGGAAACGGAATTTAAAAATTGGTTTTTTCATAATGTGAAAATTGCGAAAAAACCAAATTCAACTTTGGTAATTCTGCATTTTTCGGGGGGGAAAATACCACTCAACGGAAAGGTTTTTTCGGTTTTTCCCAAAATTTCCTATTTTTTACGTGAGAGAGATGAAAAAAGATATCGTAAATATTATGAAGAGATGGATCTGGCTCTACATGAAAAATTGAATCACTTGAAGAAATTTATCTTAGATAATCGTAACGCTGGCTACAAAATTGGTGATGGTTTTCTTTACAATAATTTTGATCATGGGTTTATTTCTCAATGTATTGAGAGTAGTTTGTTAGTCAAACAAAGTAATGGCGAATATGTTTTTGGAGGCTGATTCATGAAAAGTTCTAATTTCCTCAAAAAACAGATATACAGGCTGTTTAGAGCCGTTCTGAGATGCTTTCTCACGTTGTCTATAGTAATGTCTTCCGGTAAATTCCCACTTTTTCATTTTTACAGGAGGTTTTCGGTATGGGCAATGTAAAACATAGACGAAAAAACGAGATGTTTGACTGCATGATTTGGAAAAAAACGAAAGTTGATCAAAAAGGTCGGACTGTTTTGCCTAAAAAGCTTCGTAGAAAGCTTGGTTTGAATGGTTGCAGTTCGATTTTGTGGATCTCAGTTAATAGAAAAAATGGCAAGGATAATGAATTTTTAATTGAAGTTGGAGTCAAAAAATGACGGTAAAAAAAGAGACGTCGGATCTTGCTGCAGGAAAATCTAACGGCAAAAGTGCGCCCGGGCAGGACTTGCAGCATAACAAATCAACGGTAAAATATACTTTTGAGCGATCTAAACAGGATATTAAAAAATTGGACGAATTGAGGCAACATTTGAAATCTGAATTTCATTATAAGTCGTATAATACTGATTCTGAGATTTATCGGGATCTGCCTGATTTGTACTTTAATGCCGTCAAAAAGTACCAGGATCTTGATCACCAGGTCGATGTTTTGACGGTAAAACTAGATGAATTGGAAGATCTCCGGGCATCATTTTGCCGTATTTTTGAAATTTGTGAGTTGAAAAAATCTAATGGAGAAATAAAAAATGAAAACATTGTATGAAATAACAGGAATAAAAAAAGAAGGCAGCCGAATAAGACTAGATTTAAAACCATATGAAGTAATGAAAGATAAACCAAATCTTAACTCGTTGATAACTGATCCAAGTCAACTTCTCGATCAACTAAATGCTAAGGTAAATAGTGACCCTGAGTCAATAACAATTTCTATAGAAGAATGGGAAGAGCATAAGTGGAATGTTAATGACTGTATATTTGTAGAGATATTATCTGAAGATTTTGCAAAAAAATAGGTGCATTGATGAAAGTAGCGATCTATGTAAGAGTTTCAACTGATAAACAGGAATCAGAGAACCAGATCATAGAATTAAGAGATTATTGCAAGGCATCTAATTTTCAGATCTCCTATGAGTATGTAGATATCATTTCAGGGAAAGAAGACAGTCGGCCTAATTGGGATCGGTTGTTTCTTGATGCTCACCGTAAAAAGTTTGAAATCGTTTTATTTTGGGATCTCAGTCGTTTCAGTAGATCAGGAACGCTTTATACGTTGCAGAAGCTTCGTGAGCTTGAAAATCTCGGCATCGGCTATATCAGTTATCAAGAGCCTTATTTGAACACTGTAGGCCAGTTTAAGGACGTTGTAATTAGTATCCTGTCGACGGTTGCAAAGATTGAGAGGGAGCAGATATCTGAGCGTACAAAAGCTGGATTAAAAAGAGCAAAGTTAAACGGTGTTGTGCTTGGTAGAAGTTCAATCCCCCAGGACATTATTGTTAAAGTTGAAGATTTGCTTAAACAAGGTAAATCTTATAGTAAGGTCAACAAGCTGGTGACGTATCGTACGAAAAACGGAAAGCTCAGGCATATCAGTATTGGCAAGATCTCTGAGATCAAAAGATGTCTTTCAGAAAAGGAGGGGGCATTTTCTGGCTAATTCGTCAAGGAATAGCCCAAACAATATTCAGACTTCATTAGACGAACGTTTATTGAAAACTCATATTAATGATACATATAATGCAGATCCTACAGCTTTTATTGATGCTGTAGGAGGTCATAACCAAGAATGGAAACAAGTTTTAAAGAAAGTAGGCCAGAACCATGTCGAAGATCAATATCCCCAATTGGTTGGGAAGGATATGGTGAAACTATCTTATGAGTTAGAAAAACGTGATTATTATCCGCCTTATACTCTAGACCCTGAAAAAAATACTTTTGAAGATATTCGGAACTATGCAATGACCCGGCAAAATATGGCAGAATCAACATCAAGTAAATACATCGCTCTTGCTAAAATCATGGAAATGCACCCTATATTTCCAGTTAATTTCAAAAATCCCCATTGGACCAATTTCTTTCAATATATGGACCATATCAAACGATACGAAGGCGCAACACCAAATATGCTTAAAAATCGACGTAAGTCCTGGACAATGTTTTGTAAAGCCTGGGGGACAAATAAGGAGTGGCCAACATATAGATTACCTCATGTCCCCGATAGATCCAAAGACATAATATTACCAACGCCTGAGACTGTTAAAGAACTTTTACAACATCGATACACTGGAGATAAATACCTTAATCGACTGATCCAATACCATTTTTTCACTGGCTTTATGGTTGGTATGCGACCTGAAAGAGAGATGGTTATACTCAACGTCGAAGATCTCTACCTCAACGAGATCGATAACTATACTATCAGAATTCTTGAGCCTAAAAAAAGAGGTGACGCACGTATATTGCGCCTAGAAAAAACGATAGCAGTATCTAAGACTCGCAAGTCTTTCAAAAACTACATTGATACTATACGCCCTCGATTTGCTGATAGAGACGAAAAAGCATTACTTGTAAATCCTAAAACAGGGAAACGATGGACTGAAGATCAGCTCCGCCATTGTCTATTATATCGATATAGCAAGCAAGTATGGCCTCGATTTTGGCCATACAGCATGAGACATTGGGCTGCAACAGCTCGATGTATCGAATGGAAAAAAGATAACACAGTCTTATATCGAGTAAAATATTGGATGGGGCATAAACAGTTAGACCAGACATTGCGATATCTAGATCTAGCTAAATTGTATGATCAGGGTAAAGGCTCCTGGCTAAGTCGTGCCCTCAAACAACATAAACATGTTGGGGGATTGCGCGAATTTCCAGGTGAAGAACGAACAAACGAAAAAAGGCCGAGATTCGTTCCATTTTCTCGGAGAGAAAAAAGCGGACCCATGGGGATTCGAACCCCAGTTACCGGCTCCGAAGGCCAGTAGGATATCCAGACTACCTTATGGGCCCAAAGACAAATTTTTTTTGTCATGGCAGATTGAAAAACTTGTTATAAAATTTACCTAATAGGACATATAATTAACCTTTATAAATGATTATAAAGAAAGATATAAATAGCAATTAAAATATATCAAAATCTAATTGGATGAGATGCATATAAAGTTAAAAAGTTAGTCATAGTTAGGTTTCTATATCCAGAGGGTTTAATAACTCTAAGAAGGGATGCAGATGCGAGATAGGAGAGAATTACCTAAGCGGAAAGAAAATTCTTTTTTTACTACAAAATATGAAAATGTTTCAGATTTGGAAAAAAATATCGACAAAGTTTTACATAATAAATCAGCAAAAAACTATGTTGAACATTTAGATGTTGAAACATTTTCTTTGAAAAACAAAAATGGAGATGTAGTTTATTTTTTAAAGGAAAAAACAAAGAAGAAAAACAAAGAAGAATCTCAGGAGATATTTAGTGATGAAATAATTTCAGAGGCAAAAAATAAACTTGGCGAGGAACTACTTGGTAAAAAGAAACTAGACAAGGATTTTGAAAGGAAAGAGGCAGAAACACATGTAAAAATTGGTATGAATTTAGATAGGCATGAAAAAATAGCTTCTGAAATTGACTCCAGAATTAAGAGTAAAATAATAGGAAAAATTGAGAAAAAAGATGAAAAAATAAAGGAAGTCCGTAAAATCAAAGAAGGGGGAAAACCCGATGTTAAACTTGATGAAACAGTTAAAAAAGATGAATTATTGCTTGACAAAATAATATCTGAATCTGAGGCTGCTAAAGGAAAGAAATCTTTCTTTAAAAAGAAAAAAACAGAACCTAGTAGGCCTGTGAAATCAGAAGTAACTGGTTCCGAAGAACAAATTAAAAAAGAAGCAAGGTTTTTAGATGAAAAAATAAAGGAGGCTTTCACGCAAGAGAATTCTAAAGGAAAAGATCTAGTAGAGGCAGAGGCTCTTAAACTTGCTGAGAAACATCATTTTTTCAAAAAGGAGAAAATTCCTAAGAAAGAAAAAAAGAAAGAACGTGTTGAAGGTTTTAAAATATCTGATGAGGATGAATCTAAGTTATTGGACGGAAAAATAAAGGAAGTATATAAAGAAACAGTCGAGTTGAAAAAACCCAAAGAGAAAAAATCTTTTTTTAAGAAAAAAACACCCATGCCAGTTGAAGAAATAAAAAAAGAAGTTGAAAAAGAGACTGGTTCTGAAGGGTTAATGACCGAACTTAAATTCAAAGTTGAAAACTTACCTACTGTTGAAGAGGCAGTAGGAGATGCTAAGTTATTAGATAACAAAATAGAAAAATTTCCTGTGAAAAAAGAATCTGAGAGGGAAAGCAAAGAAGGTGAAATCAAAGCAATGAAACTTGCTGAGAAACATATCAAAGAGATAACAGTTAAAAAACATGCTAATCCTAAAAATGAGGGAATGTTTAAACCGATTGAAATTTCTCAGGGAAATGAAGGAGAAGAACATGTGTTCTTTGATGAAGGAGATACTTCTTTTGAGGGTTGGAGTCCTCAGATAACTGATAAGGAAAGGGAAAAATTGGAATTGGATAGAACAGGTAAATCTGAGATTGAACTTGATGAACTGAAGTACAATGAGGATATTGAATTGCCAAAGGAGGTCTTGAGTGGTAAATCTGTGAAGCTTTCTGATCTTGGTTTTTCAGAAAATGAATGGGAGGAACTTGATTTTTATTCATTGTATGAGCCTTTTGCTTTTGTTGAAATACTTCGTGAGAAAGAGACTCTTGATAAGTGTTATTTCCTTGTTGAAATTGATCTTACACCGGACGAGCAAAGGACTTTAGAGTTCATTCAGGATACTATGGATCAGATTGTTATATCTGCTGAAGAAATTGAAGTAAAAGGGGAAGAGAAATATTTATCTGAGAGAATAACTCAGGTTATACAGGAATATGACCTTAATATTAGTGAGGCATCTCGCAATAAGATACAGTATTATATTGAAAAAATATCTCTTGGTTTTGATAAAATTGCTCCACTTCTTAAGGATCCAAATATTGAGGATATAAGTTGTGATGGGGCAGGTGTTCCACTCTTTTTATATCATAGGAAGTTTGGTTCTTTGAAGAGTAATGTCAAGTTTGATGATGAGGATGTTCTTTCTGGTTTTGTTTTCCGTCTTGCACAGAAATGTGGTAAACATATCAGTATCGCAGAACCTATGCTTGATGCTACAATGCCTGATGGCTCTCGTATTCAGATGACTCTTAGTGATGAGATTACATCTAAGGGTAGCACGTTTACTATTCGTAAGTTTAGAGAAGACCCGTTTTCACCACCTGATCTAGTTGAGTTTAATACAATGTCAGCTGAGATGGTTGCTTATATGTGGCTTGCTGTTGAAAATGGTATTAACACCTTGTTTGCTGGTGGTACAGCATCAGGTAAAACTACGGCGTTGAATGCATTGGCATTGTTCATCCCTCGTGAGGCAAAAATTGTAAGCATTGAAGAAACAAGAGAGATTAATCTACCACATCCAAACTGGATACCCGGAGTATCTAGATCTGGTTTCGGTGAAGTAGTTGCAAATAAAATAGTCGG
>DAOWIZ010000032.1 GCA_030640585.1 Thermoplasmata archaeon | reverse complement strand
TGGATACAATGATTGTTGCATCTATTGGCATGTTGTTATTAATGGTTCCATTGGTAATAACGTTATTTAGAGCATTTATGTATTTGAAAAAACTATAAAACAGAACAGTGAAGATAAAATTATTTCAATGACTGTATTGCTTCTTTATAATTTTTACTTGCGAAAACATAGTTACCAGCAACAAGGACATCTGCACCGGCATCTTTTGCAATTTTTGCGGTTTTAGCATTTATCCCGCCATCAACTTCAAGATATATTTTTTTTCCAGTTTTATCAATTATATCTCTAATCTTTCTGATTTTTGGAACCACATCAGAAATAAAACTTTGTCCACCAAAACCAGGGTGAACAGACATAACAAGAACCAAGTCAACATCAGAGATTATATCTTCGATTATTTTAACTGGCATCTCAGGGTTAATTGAAATACCTACCTTGCAACCTGTTTCTTTAATTTTTTTGATATCGGATTTAAGGTTTTTGCAGACTTCTGCATGGATTGTGATAAGATCTGATCCTGCTTTTGCAAACATCTCAGCATATTTAACTGGGTCTTTGATCATAAGATGAACATCAAAAAAAAGTTTTGTTGTTTTCCTAATTTTTGAAACAACAACTGGACCTATTGTAATGTTTGGTACGAAATGTCCATCCATGACATCAACATGTATCCAGTCAGCTCCTGCTTTTTCTACTGCTTTTATTTCTTCACCCAGTCTTGAGAAATCTGCCGATAGAATTGAAGGTGCAATTAGTACCATATCTTATCAAAAATAGGCAATACAATTCTAGTTTATAAAACCAAATGTTTCTTTTATAGATTAAACTTTTTTTTAAAGAATTAATAGATGGAGATTTTTTTATTTTTTAAGTTTCCTGATTTTAAACTCCCCGATCCCTGTAGGAATTATTTCTATTTCATCTCCATCATTAATATCATGTGCTTTTGCCAATTGACTGGGTATAGTCACTACCAGACTACTACCTACTACTCGGGCTTTCCTTGTTAGAGGCATCTCCCATCCACCACAGCATTGTAATGTATACTTGGATATATATATGTTTTGATATTTTTGAATATCTCTAAATGTATCTCTATAAAAAGTAAAGCACAGCAGTCACTTCTATAAAATTAAACCAAAAAGTTATGAACAAAAACACGTTACACACCTGCTGGAGTTGAGGCAACTTATGAAAATATTTATTGATACTGCAGACCTAGATGAAATAAGAGAAATAGCAAGTTGGGGAATAATTGATGGAGTGACAACAAACCCTACACTTGTTGCAAAAAGTGGACGAAGTTTTAACGAAATACTTGAAGAAATTTTTAAAATAGTAGACGGACCAATAAGCCTGGAAGTCATCAGTGAAAAAGCAGATGATATGGTCAAAGAAGCAAAAGAACTAATATCTAAAGTCTCTGAGAAATACCGTAAGAACATTGCGATAAAAATCCCAATGACTTCAGAAGGTCTCAAGGCTGTAAAAAATCTTAGCAAGGAGGGAATTCGGACAAATGTTACACTTATTTTTTCAGCAAACCAGGCACTCCTCGCAGCAAAAGCAGGAGCTGCATTTGTAAGCCCTTTCATCGGCCGTCTAGATGACATAGGTCAGGAAGGCATGCAAATAGTTGAGGAAATCGTAGAAATCTTTTGCAACTATGATATTGAAACTGAAGTGATAGTTGCAAGTGTCCGCCATCCTATTCATGTCATTGATGCTGCAAAAATTGGCGCAAATATCGCAACACTCCCACCAGGTGTCATTCGTAAAATGGTAAAACATTCACTCACAGATATTGGAATAAAACAATTTCTAAATGATTGGAAAAAAGTAAAAAAGTAAAAAAAGAATTGTTTTATTTTTCTTTTTTTATTTTACCGAAATCTTTCTTTCTCTCTTTTGTATCTTTACCAGTTGCCTCAACGAGAAAAGTATTCCATTCCTTTATAATGCTGTAATCTCCACATACTGTTTTAGGCGGTTCTATATCCACAAAAAGAGAGTTCTTTTCCCGTCGCATATCAATCGTACCGATGCATTCTACTTCAAAGTTCATGCCTTTGTATATGTCGCCTTTTGCCCCAAAATATTTGGATATAAGTGATCCCACGTCTGCGTTATGTCCTCTTTTAATTTTATATTCCCTCATAGTTGATCACTTTATGGAAATATAATGCAGAACGTTGAATCTCACTATTATGTAGCAAGTTCAGCTGAAGAAGCAGTACAAAAAGCATTTGAACTTATGACGAAATGAAACCAAAAATTAATATTGCAATCT
>DAOWIZ010000064.1 GCA_030640585.1 Thermoplasmata archaeon | reverse complement strand
CTAATGGACAACCTGGTATAGAATATGAATATACCATTACTGCAACTGATCCAAATGCAGATGATATATTTATCTATATCAATTGGGATGATGGAAGTATTGAGGAGTGGATTGGCCCTTATAGTTCTGGTGAAGAAGTGACTGTGAGTCATACTTGGTCTGAAAAAGGCAAATATGAGATCAAAGCCAGGGCAAAAGATACTGATGGTTTACGTAGTGCAATTGGGACTTTACCTGTATCTATGCCTGTGAGTCATCCTTCAAGCAATCAACAGAACAATCAAAACAGTCAAACAAGTAATACGGCATTGCTCAACAATAAAATTATAATAAATACTCTACTTTTAGGAGGTAAAAATAGATGAAAAAAGAACTAATTGGAATATTAATTTGTACGCTGTTAGCTACTGTTGCTATTACACCAAGTATCACTGCTCATACCGAAACAATAACTACAGTTGACCTTGATGTAGTGGAATCCACAGACGAAATACCACTAATATTATCGAATCAGGACTTTACTGAATTGGAGGAGATCCTTGAAGATTTAGAGGCGGGATTATTTAATGCAAAAACTGAAGAAGAAATGATACAAATTCTTAAGGAAGCAATAACACTTGTATATGAAAATGGCGACTTATCTGAAGATATAACACTAGAAGAAGCGCAGCAAATTTTTCTTGATGTTTATAACTTAAAAAAACAAGATGAGCCATCAGATATTGAAGAATACCTCATGGAGCTGATAAATCTTTACAACTATGAAAATCAGGAAGAGGATGATGCTCCATCATCAAAAATAAACTTGTATAATAGTCAGACACTAAACATTATTAGCAATGGAAACCAAGGATTAAATACAGCTATATATCCGCCTCATTCACCAATTAAAATAACTTGTAATGAAGATTTTACTGCTGAGAACGGTGTTTCTGGTGGTAGTGGAACCGAAGGGGATCCGTATATTATTGAAAATTGGAATATTTCTGATGTTTCAGGTAAAGGTATACTTATCAAAAACACTGATGCATGTTTTATAATTAGAAATTGTAATCTTGGAAATAATGCAGATGGTATTCGGTTTGAAAATGTGAAAAACGGGAAAATCCAAAATATCATTGAAGATGCTAGTTCAGACAATGGAATTTTTATTAGATATTCTGAGAATATTGAGGTATCTAATAGTGTTTTTTGCAACAATTTAGGCCAATATGGATATGGAATTTTCTGCATGGATAACTCATATATTACAATAGAGTCATGTGAGATATATAACAAGTACGCAGGCATTAACTTTTTTGACGTTTCGTATAGTTTAATTGATGATTCAGAGGTCTATAATTGCTACAGGGCAGGTATTCTTATTCGCGCAGCAGCAGAGCCGAATTTGGAAAAAAATGTGTATAACACCATCAAGGATTGTAATATTCATAATAATGAATATGCAGGTATAGAAATGAGTTCATTTCCATTTGAATATGATCAGTTCGCATATACTCACATTGTTGGCTGTGAGGTTTATGCAAATTGTTATGGAGGAGCAGGTTCGCTGGCGGCTATTTGGGTTCATACCTTACATGGAAACATTATCGAAGATTGTAATGTTTATGACAATAGTGGTTTGGGGATAGTGCTTGATTGGAGTTCGAAAAATCTTGTCAAAAATTGCAGTGTTTTTAATAATACTTTTGTAGGTAATAATACTTGTTTTGGCATCTTGATTCTTGGTGGTTATGCTATTTTTTCAAGTATCTGGAGTTTTTTAACCTATAAAAATGAAATCAAAAATTGTGATATTTATGATAACGACATAGGAATAGCGAATGTCCTTGCAACAAGTTCAATAATACAATACAACAACATTATGGACAATGAGCTGTTTGGAATAGCTGTTATTTCACCATTAGGTTCCACAATAACATATAATAACATAGTTGGTAATGGGCAAGGAGAATTTGGGGGTGCTGGTGTTGTATCGATATTGTCATATGCTAATTTGAGACATAATTGGTGGAATTCGGCACTTGGACCAAGCAGAGTTTTGCCAATAATTCGTGGTGACCTTCTGATAAATTTCATGGGCGCTGTTTCTTACCAGCCCTGGGCAATAGAACCAATTAGTGATGCTGGTGTTCCAGGTGATGATAACATGCAATATACTCTTCAACTTGATCAAAGTCAAAGCAGTAGCTCTTCCAGTAGTTCAAGCTCTTCAGGCAGCCCTATCAGTCAACCAACCAGTAGATAATATAATACTAACCAAAACATCCTCTTCTCTTTCTTTTTTTTGTAAAAGTTAAATAGTTTCTGCCCAAGAAAAATCAAATTTGCAATACTACAAAATTACTATAATAGTGTAGTATTCTACCTTTAAATGCTCTAAGAGATTCATCCCGTAATGGCTAATTAAGGGATGAAGCCCTAAGTAGTCAAAAAATCTTGACTCATTAGTCAGACCCATTACTGTAGAAAATATTATAAAGTGATAATTAAATAAGGATTATTATAAAAAAGTTTATATACATATAAACCTATTATACAATACAGGATGGGGGAGTATCCTAATTTTTTCCTATCTCTCCTCACCACCTCCACGCTTCCCCATCCAAAGTTTCACTTAAACATTTTAAATACAACTTCCCCTAAGCATGGAACAGTATCATAGTTTTCTATCTCTCGGGGAAGTATCCAACAATATCCTGAATGCTCCCAGTCTATTTGTACTTTATCATTTTTTTCAGTTTTAAATAAAAATGGAAATATATTCCAATTGTAATTTTCCCCATCATAAACATCTACAAACGTAACAGGCTCCATCTGTTTGATAAGACTAAAGTCCTCTTCTTTGAACCCGGTTTCCTCTCCTATTTCTTTAACCGCAGTCTCATAAGGCACCTCATCCTCTTCCACATAACCAGAAACGCCACTCCAAAGCCCTCTATATGTTCCAACCTTATCACTTCTCTTAAGAATAAGTATTTCACCCTTATCGTTCATAAGAATACAAGTAACAACATCAGGCATAATCTAAAACCTTTTACAAATATAATCAAGCACCGACTCAAAAACCTCTCGGCCGTCGCCAACATTGTCATCTAAACCAGACTGTGTCCAATCCGGATGCTGATGCCTGTAAAAAGTCCTCTCAGGATGAGGCATCAAACCAAAAACATTCCCAAGATCATTACAAATACCAGCTATATTACCTGGGGAACCATTAGGATTCCAGGGATAACCAGCATAATTGCCATCAGGATCAACATAACGAAAGACAACCTGATCATTCTTCTCCAATTCATCAAGTATTTTTTCTTGCCGCTCTAACGGAAATAAAAGCTTTCCCTCAGCATGAGCACTAGGAATCAACCTAACATCCCCATTAGGAATTTTAGAAGTAAAAATACACTTACCATTATTCTCATGTTTAAGTAAAGTAGGACGACACTCAAAACGATCAGAATCATTAATATTCAAACAAGCCTGAGGAACATCACTCATAACTGTGTCAATACCAGGTAACAAACCAAGTTCAATAAGAACCTGAAAACCATTACAAACACCAAGTATAGGATACTCCTGTTTCACAAAACTTTCAAGAGATTTTTGTAACTTACTTTTAATCCTCGCAGCAAAAATAGCTCCACCACGAATATAATCACCAGCAGAAAAACCACCAGGAATCATAAGACATTGAAAACCAAAAACATCTCTTTTTTCATCCTTATTACAATCAATACCTAACAACTGTTTCAAATGAACAAACTCAGGATATGCACCAAGACGTTTAAACGCATCATAAGACTCCTGCTCACAATTAGTACCTTCTATACGAAGAACAGCCACTTTAACATCTTCTAATTTCACTTGTTTCACCTAAACTATTGAACGTGTAATACTATCTCTATTATTTCTATTTTTTACTAGTTTTTAACGCAAAAAAGCAGTTATGATCATTGGGGTAAAGTTTTAAAATAACGTAAATATAAGGATTAACCCCATGACTCATTACAACTTAACACATCTTGAGAAATTAGAATCAGAAGCAATATATGTAATGCGGGAGGTTGCTGCCCAATTTGAAAACCCATGCTTACTTTTTTCAGGAGGAAAAGACAGTATCGTAATGGGACACATATCAAAAAAAGCATTTAAACCTGCAAAAATACCATATCCTTTCTTACATATTGATACAGGACATAACTTCCAAGAGACACTGGACTACAGAGACAAATTCCTCAAAAAAATAGGTGCAAGACTAGTCGTGGGATCAGTTCAGAAATCAATAGATGAAGGTCGAGTAAAAGAAGAAACAGGAAAACATGCAAGTAGAAACACTTTACAGACGATAACACTACTCGACACAATCAACGAACACAAATTTGATTGTGCTATAGGTGGCGGACGACGAGATGAAGAAAAAGCCAGGGCAAAAGAAAGATTCTTCTCACACAGAAACGATTTCGGACAATGGGACCCAAAAAACCAAAGACCAGAACTATGGGGCTTATATAACGGTAGAAAACACGCGGGCGAACATTTCAGAGTTTTCCCACTAAGCAACTGGACAGAAATGGACATATGGCAGTATATATTAAAAGAAAAAATACCAATTCCAAAAATATATTTCTCACACAAAAGAAAATGTATTATTCGCGATGGAGTTATCCTTGCAAACTCTTCATATCTTAACCTTGATGAAAAAGAAAAACAAAACATAAAAGAAATGACTGTACGCTGCAGAACAATAGGAGATATGGTCTGCACAGGCCTAACAGAATCAAAAGCCTCAACACTAGAAGAAATAGTAAAAGAAGTAGCACAAATCCGCAGTTCAGAAAGGGGCAGCAGAGCAGATGACAAACGTTCAGAAACTGCAATGGAAGACCGTAAAAAGGAGGGATACTTCTAAAATGAGCGAAGAAATCAAAGGATACCTAGATATGGAACTCCTCAGATTTACAACAGCAGGCAGCGTAGACGATGGTAAAAGCACACTCATAGGACGACTACTATACGATAGTAAAACACTTTTTCAAGATCAAATAGAAAACGTAAAAAAAATAAGTAAACAAAGAGGAGAAGACCTAAATCTAGCATTACTAATGGATGGACTTAAAGCAGAAAGAGAACAAGGAATAACAATAGACGTAGCATACCGATATTTTGCAACACCAGTCAGAAAATTCATAATTGCAGATACACCTGGTCACCCGCAATACACCCGTAACATGGTAACCGGCGCATCAACAGCAAACCTAGCAGTTATCCTGGTAGATGCAAGAAACGGGGTAGTTGAACAAACACACCGCCATATATTCATAGCATCACTACTACAAATACCACATTTTATAATCTGCATAAACAAAATGGACCTAGTCAATTTCAAAGAAGAAACATACAATCAGATAAAAAACGAGATCAAAGACTTCGTATCAAAACTAGATATAAAAGACGTTTATTTCATCCCAATCAGTGCACTACTTGGCGACAACGTTGTAGATGGATCAGATAACATGCCCTGGTACAAAGGCTCAACTCTTAAATACCTACTAGAAAACATCCACATAGGCTCAGATGAAAACCTCATCGACTGCCGTTTTCCAATCCAATATGTAATACGTCCACGAGATGACAAATACCATGATTACAGAGGGTACGCTGGAAAAATAGCAAGTGGAATTTTCAAACCAGGGGATAAAATAAAAATTTTACCATCTGGATTTACTTCAACAATAAAAACTATCGAAGGAATGAGTAAAATAAAAGAAGCATTTGCACCAATGAGCGTCGTAATGCAAATCGAAGATGACTATGATATCGGCAGAGGAGATATGATTGTAAGAGAAGATAATGTACCTATAATCAGCCAAGATGTTGATTTGATGCTATGCTGGATGAACAAGAAAAAACTACATGAAGGAAACAAATACATAGTAAAACATACGACAAAAGAAACAAAATGCATTGTTAAAAAGATCAAATACAAATTAAACATTAACACTTTACACAGAATAGAAGGCGCCACAGAAATAGGACTTAACGATATCGGCAGAATAAAAATTCGAACTGCGCAACCATTGTTTTATGACAGCTATCGAGACAACCGTACAACAGGATGCCTAATATTAATCGATGAGCAAACAAATGAAACAGTAGGAGCAGGAATGATAAAAAGATAAAAAACACGGAGAGAAAATATTATGTTAGAAGAACTAAAAGGAAAAGGACTACTCATCCATCATTGGGATGCAGATGGAATATGCTCAGCAAAATTAATGATGGAATATCTTGGGGATAAAATTGTAGCAAATAAAACACCACAACTTGGAAACTATTACCTAACTGATGAAGAACTTAAAGAATATTCAATATATGACTTTGTAATAGTTATAGATATGAACCTACCCGAAGAACATATCAATACACTTGCTAAAAATGCAAAAATTATGATTTTCGATCATCATCTTGGAAAAGAAAACAAAAAAGTATTTCATCACAACCCTGTAATAAAAAGCGAAGATCCTGATGATTATCCATCTGCCAGCTGGATAGTAAATGATTACCTTGGAAATGAAGTAAACCTCTATGCATTACTTGGTATAGTCGGAGATCATGAACAAAAAATAAAAAACAACCCAAAATTCTGGCAATTAATACAAGATTTCTGCAAAGAAAACAATCTTACATTCGAAGATCTGCATAAAATGGTGTATCTACTAGATACAAACTATAAAACTGGCGATAAAACATCAGTTGAAAAAGCACCACATATATTACTTGCAGATGATCAACCAGATAATATTCTAAATAACAAAACCTGGAATGAAAACTATACAAAACTAGAAGAAGAAATGACAAAACAACTAAACATGCCTGATGATGAAATCAATGGAACACTTCTAAAAAGAATTAACACAACATATAACATTATTTCAGCAATAACCAGGAAAATATCATGGAAATCTGGAAAAAATACTGTTGTTATCAACACGGGTTTTTTCAATGACCGTGATCAGATCTATATGCGAAGCAATAAAAATGCAGAACCAATGATTATGCGCGGTAAAGAACTCGGTTTTAAATGCGGCGGTAAAAAAGAAGTATTAGGTGCCATTGTTCCAAAAGAAGAAACAAATTCATTTGTTAACGAGATAATTGAGTTTTTAAAATAAAAAATTGGGAGAAAAAAGATGGAACATAAAGGCTTTACAGCTTGGTTTACGGGTCTTCCATGTTGTGGAAAAACAACAATTGCAGAAAAAGTCGCAGAAATTTTAAAAAATAAAGGCTACAAAGTTGAATATCTAGATGGTGACATAGTTCGAAAAAATCTTACCAGTGATCTAGGTTTTTCCAAAGAAGACCGCGATGAAAACCTGAAACGCATTACTTTTGTAGCAAAACTTCTCACAAGAAATAACGTTGCTGTTCTTGCAACCTTTGTATCGCCATATCAAAAAAGACGAGACATCATTAGAAGAGATATCGGTGATTTTGTAGAAATCTATGTGCGATGCCCAGTTGAAGAATGCATAAAACGTGATGTTAAAGGCATGTATAAAAAAGCCCTATCTGGAAAAATAAAGAATTTCACCGGCGTACAGGATCCTTATGAGGAGCCAAAAAAACCTGATTTAATAGTTGATACAGACTCTGAAACCCTTGATGAAAGTGTTGAAAAAGTGTTAGACAAATTAGATGAATTAGGATACATTGAAAAATAGTTTTCACCAAATTTTTTAAAATGATAAAACAAAAAGATAAAAACTATAAACCTGTTAAGGTACAACCATGATTGATAAAGCAGTTATTCTTGCAGCAGGTGAAGGGACAAGACTATGGCCATTTACTGAAACTATGCCTAAAGTAATGCTTCCTGTAGCAAATAAACCAATGTTAGAATATGTCTTTGATGCTGTTAAAAAAAGTGGAATTGAGGAAATAGTTGTCGTAGTAGGATACAAAAAAGAAGTCATAATGGAATATTTCAAAGATTACAAAGGCATTAAAATTACATATGTTGAACAAGATAAGCAACTAGGAACATCTCATGCATTACTACAAGCAAAAAAACACATAAAAAATTTTTTTCTTGTACTGTCTGGTGACAATATTATAGACCAACAGAGCATCTCCAATCTCATCAAGGATAAATCAGAATATTCAATGTTAATAAAAGAACACCCACACCCATCAAAATATGGAGTTGTACACATAGAAAAAAACACACTTAAAAGAATAGTTGAAAAACCAGAAGAAGAAACAGGAAAATTCATATCAACAGGGATATACAAACTACCAAAAACAGTATTTGAAAAAATCCAAGAGTTAAACAACCAGGGTGTTTTTGATCTAACATCCGTAATTCAACTACTTATCAAACAAGAAAAAAACATCAACACCATTACTGCAGATTCATGGATGGATATAGTGTACCCTTGGGATCTAATATATGTAAATGAGGCACTAATACATAACACATCAGAATCAATAAACGGTATAATTGAAAAAGGCGTAACAATAAAAGGCCCTGTACTAGTAGGGCCTGATACAAAAATATATGCCGGTTCATATATTGTTGGACCTGTAGTAATAGGCCAAGGATGTGAAATAGGGCCAAATACCTGCATATTCCCATCGACAGCAATAGGCGATAACTCAGTAGTTAGCCCGTTTTGTGAAATACGAAATAGTGTTATAATGAACAATGTACACATTGGATCCAACTCTTCCATCAACCATTCGATTATCGGGAGGGGAAATACCATTGTAAACAATTTTACAAGTATCTCTGGAAAAGCAACAATTGAAATAGAAGGCGAATTCAAAAAACTCAAAGGCATAGGAACAATGATCGGTGAAGACTGTACCATTGGTAGCAATGTAGTTACAGAACCTGGAGTAATAATTGGTAGAAAATGCAATATCGATTCAATAAAAAGAATAACAAAAAATATAACAAGCAATAGTAAAGTGATGTAAAAGTGTGTGGAATAATCGGATACAACGGATTCAGAGATGCAAATAAAGTCCTTATCGATGGTCTGAAAAGACTTGAATACAGAGGATATGACTCATCAGGAATTTCTGTTATTGACAAAAAACAACAAATTTTCAAAGAAGTAGGAGAAATTAAAGAATTAGAAAAAAACTTACCTGATTTTAAAGGATCAATCGGTGTGTCCCATACAAGATGGAGCACGCATGGAGCCGTTACTAAAGCCAATGCTCATCCTCATCTTAGTACGAATAAAAAAATCGCAGTAGTTCATAACGGAATTATCGAAAATTTTCAAAAACTTAGAGAAAATCTTACAAAAAAAGGCTATAAATTTTTATCAAATACTGACTCGGAAGTCCTTGCGCATCTTATAGAGGATAACTACAAAGGAAACCTGCAGAAAGCTATTTTTAATGCTCTTAAAAAAGTAGAAGGATACTATGCAATAGTTGTAACAAGTACTGATGAACCAGATAAAATCGTTGGAGCAAGAAAAGACAGCCCACTTGTAGTCGGAGTTGGGGATAATGAAAACTTCCTTGCATCAGATATCACTGCTTTTCTAAAATATACAAATAGAGTTATTTATCTCGAAGATAAAGAACTCTGCGTCATAACAAAAAAAGATATTACAATTTATGATGAAAACTATAAAACAGTAGATAAAGAAATAAATCTCATTGATTGGGATATAAGTGATGCAGAAAAATCTGGTTTTGCACATTTCATGCTTAAAGAAATCTATGATCAACCAGATACGGTAAATAATGTATTACGTGGACGAGTATCAGAAGTCGATCAATATATCGAATTTGCTGAAAAAGTAGAAAAAGAACTCAAACCAGACCTTGACTCAATTCATATTATTGCCTGTGGAACATCGTTTTATTCAGGTCTTGTAGCAAAATATATGATTGAAAAAATTGCAGACATACCAGTTTCTGTAGAATTATCCTCAGAATATCGTTATTTTGGAACAAAAAAAGAAAACTCACTAGTCATAGCAATCACTCAATCTGGTGAAACCCTAGATACACTTGCAGCATTAAAAGAAGCAAAAAACTCAGGATGCCAAACACTTGCTATAACAAATGTTATAGGAAGTACAGTTACTAGACTTGCAGATGCATATATTCTAACACAATCCGGACCAGAAATAGGTGTTGCAGCGACAAAAACATTTACATCACAAATAATTATCTTATTCTTAGTTGCCTTGAAACTAGCAATTAAAAAAGGAACAATCACCTCAGATGAACTATACAACTATATCCTGAATGTAAAAGAACTACCTAAACAAATACGACAGGTACTAGAAAAAAGCGATGAAATAGAAAAAATTGCAGAAACCCTAAAACACGCTCATTCAGTGTTTTTCATAGGACGTGGAATAAACTATCCAATAGCACTGGAAGGAGCGCTTAAACTCAAGGAAATATCATACATACACGCAGAAGGCTTTGCAGCAGGTGAACTAAAGCACGGCCCATTTGCACTTCTAACAAAAGAAACACCAGTAATAGCTATTGCTACAAAAGATTTCACATACGATAAAATACTTGCAAACATCGGAGAAGTAAAAGCAAGAGGCCCACAGGTTATTGCAATTGCTGATGAAACAGATACTGAAATTGAAAAACATGCTGACTTTGTACTTAGATATCCAACAAATCAAACAATTCTTACATCCATACCAATAACTGTTACCCTTCAACTTCTAGCATATCATGTTGCAAACCTACGCGGCTGTTCAATTGATAAACCCCGTAACCTTGCAAAAAGTGTAACAGTTGAATAAAAAATAAGGAAGTAAAAATCATGAAATGCGTAATACTTGCGGCTGGCGAAGGAAAACGAATGCACCCATTAACCTATACCAGGCCAAAAGTGATGCTACCAGTTGGAAATAAACCAATACTTGAATGGAACCTACTCAATGCAATAAACGCAGGTATCAAAGAATTCATCTTCGTTGTTTCATACAAAAGCGAAATGGTAAGAAACTATTTTGAAAACGGAGAAAAATGGGATGTAAAAATAGAATACCTTAACCAGGGCCAGCCCCTTGGAACAGGACACGCAATCGGAATCACTGAAAAATTTGTAGATAACTTCATTGTTTTATGCGGAGATACAATATTCGGATCAGAAGACATCAAAAACATTGCAAAAAAACAAAACAGCATAGGGCTAGTTGAAATAGAAAACCCACAGGAATACGGAATAGTAAAACTAAAAGAAAACAACGTTGTAGAAATATATGAAAAAATGACTGAACCATTCTCAAATACCATAAACGCAGGAATTTACCATTTCAACAAAAGCATATTTAGTTACATCAAAAAAACACAAAAATCACCACGTGGTGAATATGAAATAACTGACTCAATAAACATGATGGCTGCTAACACCAAAATTAATGGAGTTTCTTTGAAGCAATGGAGAGACGTTGTATATCCATGGCATCTACTAGATGCAAATGAAGAAATTTTGAAAAAAATAAATAAAAAAATGGATGGAACAGTCGAAAAAAATACCAGTATAAAAGGAAAAATTATCATAGGCAAAAATACAACAATAATGAACGGTGCATATATCGAAGGACCTGTAGTAATAGGAGAAAATTGTAAAATTGGACCGAACTGCTACATACGGCCATACACAAGCATTGGAAACAACTGCCACATTGGAAATGCATGTGAAATAAAAAACTCAATAATAATGGACAACAGCAATATCCCCCATCAAAACTATATAGGCGACTCAGTAATAGGACAAAATTGTAACCTAGGATCAGGATGTAAAGTTGCAAACCTCAGGCTTAATAAGAAAAACATTAAAGCCATACTCAATGGTAAAAAAATTGATACAAAAAGAAGAAAACTAGGAACAGTCATCGGAGACGACGTTCAAACAGGAGTTAATTCTATGCTTAATACTGGCTCAATGATTGGAAACAATGTTTTTATTGGGCCCGGGGCACTAACAAAAGGAGAAATCCAACCAAATTCAAAAATAATGTAAAAAATTTATTCTTCTTTTTCCTCATCTTTATGTCTTTGAATATTGTAAAGTTCGTAATATTTGCCCTTTTTGCGTAACAATTCTCTATGAGTGCCACTTTCTACAATTTTACCTTTATCTAAAACATGAATAACATCTGCATTTTGAATTGTTGAAAGCCTATGAGCAATGATAAAAGTTGTACAACTTTTTGATACTTTATTAATTGCCTGCTGTACAACATTCTCAGATATATTATCAAGCGAGCTGGTTGCCTCATCTAAAATTAAAAACTCAGGCTTCCTGATCATAGCTCTTGCAATTGCGATACGTTGTTTTTCACCACCTGAAAGTCTCATACCACGATCACCAACAACAGTATCATATCCCTCAGGGGTATTTCTAATAAATTCATCAGCATTCGCAAGTCTTGCCGCTTCAATCATCTCTTGTTCTGTGTAATTACCACCAAATGTGATATTGTCGCGTATGGAGGAGTTATAAATAAACGTGTCTTGACTTACAAATCCAACTTTCTTTAAAAATAAAAAAATATCATACTCCCTGATATTTATATCATTGATGGTAACACTGCCCTTGTCCACATCATACAAACGTAGTAATAAATCTACAATAGTTGATTTACCTGAGCCAGATCCACCTACCAATGCAGTTATTTTATCTCTCTTTATATCAATCAAAAGATCCTCAAGTAAAATATCTCTCTCTTTATGTGCAAAAGTTACATTTTTTAATTTAATACCTGATTTTAATCCAACAAATTCTTTTGTACCATTTTTTACCTTAGAGTATGTCTCATCTTTTAACAAGCTATAAACCGTTTCAGCATTTGGAAGTATGTTCATAAAACTCATTCTATACCTACCAAAATTTGCAAGTTTTGGCAATATCATAAATACTGCAAATGCAAATGTACCAATAAGTGGGAGTGTTGAAGCAAAATTACCAGGATATTGTATCTTTATAAAAACAACTACACTACCAATTGACACATACATAAGTAAGATAAGTAACATCTCAGGCACTTTAGACCAAAAAGCGCTCTTACGAGCATACTTCCAATATGTATGTAACGCTTCATCGTACAAGTCTTTCCAATAATCAAATGTTTCAAAAACTTTTATTTGTTTAATTCCGGAGGTAAACTCATTTACAACCACTGTCTCTGTTTGACCTGATTTTAATTGCCTTTTTCCACTTAGATAATGTATCTTCAAACTTAGATGCTTAGTCAGATAATAATATCCAATCCCTCCAACTAATAGTATAATTGTCCCCTTCAATGACATTGAAACTAATAAGACAACTACTGATACTGACAAGATGAGTTCTACGATACTGTTTGAAATTATATTCAATAAGGTTGATATCTGAGTAGGCGCTGTAGACGTTTTATATAATATTTCTCCTTGTTTATTATCAATGAAAAACTGATAATCGGAATTGATACATTTTTTAAAAACGGATTGTTTCGCATCTATTACAATTTTTGCTGTCAGATTTACTGAGAAAAAGTGATAAGACAATTTAGTTACAAAAACTGAGAATGCAAGAACCATGAACAAGATACAATATTTTACAAGGACGTCATTAATTGGAATAAATCTTGCGAAATTATCAATAAAATTAATAAATGCATTGCTAGTAGTAGTAACTCCTAATCCATAGGATAGTATAGGATACATTAATGCCACATTCAAGGATTCTAAAATACCAGTTATAATAGCTAAACCTATCAAAAATATAAAACGTAACTTATATTTACTTATGAAGAACCAAATGATTTTTGGAATAATTTTCCTATCTTTCATCTCGCCATCTCATCACTTTAGTTTATATGTGACAACTTATTGTGCAATACTGTATCATTTTTATTGCCTTATCCAACACTTTTTCGCCATAAGAAAGATCATACTATATATATTATTCTAAACTTTCACATTAATTATCTTTTTACATCCTATGCATTCATATCTTCAACAATCTATCCGATTTTCTTCTGATTAAATTTCAGCATGTATTATTAAAATGATCAAGTTGTTTTGTCAAAAGGCTATAGATTGGGAAATATTGAACAGGGCTATTTGGAAACTGATAAAACCATTTAATGATTTTTCATTCAGAGTATGCGCTTTCCTGCAGAAATTTATAGTTACTATATTTGGGGTTGGCATAATCTTTAAACTTTCCGTCTGATACAGATTCCTTGATCTCCTCAATTCCATCTGTAACTGTGTTACTTGTTGAATATCCCAATGCTTTCCTTATTTTATCAAATGATACATTGTAATCTCTTTCGTCAATATCTTTCTTGTCAACAATCATTTTTGTTTCAGGAATTAATGATTTAATCATTTCACCTATTTCTATTATCTTATAGTTTTCATCATTTGATCCAACATTAAAAATTTCTCCCCGTACTACATTCATCGGCTCTTCCAAGCATTTAATATATGCATTACATGCATCGCTGACATGAAGATTCGGCCTCCATTGTTCACCACCAAATATTCTTATTTTATTTTCCATGAGTGCTTTCATTGTCAAAATATTTACTACTAAATCAAATCTCATCCTTGGCGACAATCCATATAAGGTTCCCATTCTCAAAATTGTTGGAGAAAAATTTTCATCGGCAAGTCCCAGTATACCCTCTTCTGATTTAAGTTTCATTTCTGCATATAAAGAAACTGGTTTTACTGCGGAGTTTTCATTTATCTTTGTATCTAGATTTGAACTTGCACCATATACACTACACGTAGATGCAAATATAAACCTGTTAACCTGTCCATATTTACACACCTCAGCTAGCATCTTCGCCCCAAAATAATTTATTTCTAGTGTTTCTTTTGGATTTAATGCTGATGCAGGATCTCCGACTATTGCAGCAAGATGAATAACGGCATCTACATCTTTTACTGCATCTACTACTGTTTGAATGTTTCTCATATCTCCTTTTATAAACTCGAATTTTGAGTGATTGTAAAGATCTTTAATTCCATGGTTGCCATAGGTCAAATTATCAAGAACTTTAACATTATATTCTTTTTCAATAAGTTTGTGACATAAAACTGAACCCAAATACCCTGCACCACCTACCACTAAAACTTTGTTTACAGGTTTTATTTTTACAGTTTTTTCCCCCGACTCAAAATATGATTTCATTTCACTTTCATATCGATCTTCTGATGCAAATATTATATCTACTACTTCATTATTGTTGTCTACTACAGGTATTCTCATAGTTCCATGTGGAGGTATCCGTCGTCTAAAATCATCTTTTTTAAGCATATTTTTAATTTCCCCTTTCCTCCACCCCTCTTTTGCAGTTACTGGGGAATCTTTCATTATTTTTTGAATCTGAGTATTTAAATTTATTCCTTTTAGAACAGAACGTCTAATATCTCCATCTGTTACTACTCCAACGAGTTTTTTGTTTTCATCCACAACAAAAGCAATCCCTAATCCATTGTGATCAATAATATTCATCGTTTCTTTTATTGTTTTATTTTTTTGTACCAGGTTTTTATTTATATCCACTTCATCCCCCCTTAAAAAAAGACTTTATAGAATCTACAACATAGTCAATCTCTTGCTTTTTGAGAGATGCATACATTGGCAGAGTTAAGACCTTTTTAGACAATTCTTCTGTTTTAGGCAGATATCCTGCTGTATATTTATATTCCGTTTTATAAAATGTTTTAAGATGAATTGGATCAAAATATACTTTTGTCATAATTCTTGCTTTTGCAAGATGATTTTGCAATCTATCCCGATCGTTACTATTTTTTAGTTGTATTGTATACATTTGATAGACATGGTATTGATTTTTTGGTTCTAACGGGAGCTTTATTTGTGAAACCCCCTCCAATTTTTTGTTAAGATATTTGGCATTCTTCCTTCTCATTTTTATTATTTTATTAATTTTCCCTATTTGAGATAAGCCTAACGCAGCAGACATTGTAGGCATTCTAAAATTATATCCAATTTGTATGTAATCCATGTTTTTTGTAGTTGAAAAGTAATCATTTGATTTTTTTTCCACACGTCCATGTGATCTTATTAATTTCATTTTCTCATATATGTCTCGGGAATTGGTGACTATCACTCCACCTTCTCCAGTTGTTATAACTTTATTTTGACAAAAACTAAACATAGCACTTTGTCCAAAGGTTCCGACCATCTCTCCATCAATTTTTGAACCAAGTGACTCAGCAGCATCTTCTATAAGTAAGATATCATGATCTTCAGCAAGTTCTTTAATTGCTTTAATATCCTTGCAGGCAAGTCCACCGTAGTGTATTGGCATGATGCATCTAGTCTTTTTATTTATTCTTTTTTTCACATCTTCTACATCCAAGCCATATGTTTCCGATTCTATTTCGGCAAAAATAGGCTTTGCACCAGATAATAATACAGAATTAGATGTTGCTATAAATGTAAAAGAGGGAACAATGACTTCTCCTGAAGTTATCTTATGTGCAAGCAATACTGAATGAAGTGCTGATGTACCCGAATTGAAACTTACACAATACGATGTACCTAAAAAATTAGATATTTTCTTTTCAAATTTTTCTACTTCTGGCCCTGTTGCCCAATAACTACCTCTTCTTATTACTTTTGCAATAGACTCAATATCATCTTCTTCCCAATACGACTTGAATAACGGAATTCCCCATCTCATCCTTTCATATTCTCCAGATCCTACCAATTTTAATCTTATAAGTATATGTTTGGTGTGCTTTTCAATATACTGGCCATGATATATGGCCCTTACTTTATATTTTCGATGATATTATTTAATTTTTCTTTGCTTGTGTATTGTATATCATAATAAATCAGTTATCTTCATATATTCTATCATTTTCCGTAGTGTAAAGTTCATATCTTCCTGTCCAAATTGTTTATATAATTTTCTTAAAAAGTCTTATTTCTACAGAGTCCCCAAAAATTGAATATGTATGTGCAGATATGTATCCAATATTTAAAGGAAATACAAAAGGTCCTTTACTAATGTAGTCATGAACTAAATCTGCTAGATGGATAAGTGTCTTTTTCATAGTATTGCCTATTCAACATAGTGATATAAATGCGGTTAGTCAAAGTTTTTTTATAAGTTTTACGGGAACTCCATATGCTAAAAAATTATCTGGAATATTAATATTAACAAAACTATGTGCGCCAATTATTGCATTTTTACCTACTGTTACACCAGGCATAACAGTGCTGTGTGTCCCGATTCTTGCATTTTCTTTTATTACAATCTTTCCTTTTTTATCATCAATTGTTGAGTGAGTGTATATTGAGCAATGGGCTCCAATTTGGACATTTTTCTCAATTATTACTCCATATTTTGCATTTATGTAAGTAAAAGCGCCGATATCTGTTTTTTCACCTAGATCTAATTTTTCTTTATGTTGAATTAAAAAATAGTATTTCTGATGAAGTTTTTTTTCTTCTATTTTCGGCTGTTTCCAATTACCAAACCTGCCACTAGTCATAATACCCTCCACTTGTTACACTAATACGTAATCTGCTTTTGAATTAATTTATCGTTTATCTCAATATTTTTTAAGATATTTATAATTTTTTGTGAAGAATCCCCATCACCAAACTTATTTTCACATTTCTTAATTTTTCTTAAAAAATCCTTATCATTTAAAGCAAAATCAATTGCATTAAGTATTTTATTTTTTTCAGGTTTTACATCTATAATATTTTCAGATCGTCGCCTTCCTTTTTGCCTATCTCCAATATTAATAACAGGTAATTTAAAAGATGCTGATTCAATAATTCCGCTACTTGAGTTGCCTATCATCAAATCAACCGAATTAAGCAAACTAAGATAGTCTTCATGCGATAAATTCTTAAATGCATGAACATATTTTTTATGCTGGTTTTCTTTAATCAAATTTATCATTTCTTTATGGCCTGCATCACAATTTGGATAAATCAATATTGTTTGTTTTTTCAATTTATCCAATGCTAAAAATAATTCATTCATCTGCGAAAATCCATTATCTTTTAGAGTTGTGATTGGATGTTGAATTACAAGAAAAGTCAATTCATTTGGACATAAATGACACTTTTTAAAAATCTCCGCCTTAGTTTTTAGATCATTATTCAATATAGTATCAAGTGTTGTTGCACCAGTAACATATATCCTGTCTTTTTCTTCCCCCATTTTTTCAACTCTTTTGGCGTTTGATTTTGTGTGGACAAAATGTAGGTGTGCCATTTTGGTAATACTGTGTCTAATCGACTCATCAAGAGTTCCTCCCGAGATATCACCACCATTGATGTGGGCCAAGGGAATATTAAGATAAACTGACGCGAGTGAAGCCGCTAGCGCTTCAGTTCTATCACCTAACACAACAACAATATCTGGTCGATTTGAATTAAAAAAATTGGCGAAATTTTTTATTCCTAAAGATAGATAATTAGCCATATCTTTTAATCCATCTCCTCTTAAATCCATCTCTATTGTTTTTGCATTTGGAAAGTCTTTTTCGACTAACTTAAAACTATTTCCAAACTCTTTTAAAAGATGCATCCCGGTAATTAGTGGCATTAGTTTTAATTCTTCTTCACTTTTGATTTTTTCCATTAAAGGTTTTAAATACCCATATTCAGCTCGGGTTCCAGTTACAACTGCTATTTTTCTCATTTTATTTAGCTATATCCCTCAATCTTATTGCTTCATCCTTTCTTATTGCTTTTTTGCTTTTCTTTTCGATAATCTTATTTATCTCAGATGGTTTGAGTCCCATTTCTGGTCTTTTAAATGTAAGCATATCTCTCTTTAAAATAGTTCCTTTTTCAATATCTTTATTTGCAACAATGCCTTTTCGCACGTTTTTCATAATTTCTTTTTCAGAAACTGTCGGTTTTTTTTCAAAACATCCTAATGCTTTTTCAACATTTCTTATTTCTTCTACCATTTTTTTTAGCTCTTCTGGTTCTAATGATGCTTTGTGATCGGGACCTGTAAGAGATCTATTAAGGGTGAAATGTTTTTCTATTATAACAGCACCAAGTGTTCGAGCTATAATTGGAACAGTTATTCCTATAGTATGATCAGAATAACCAACCAGGCAGCCAATCTCTTTTTGCATAGTTTTAATTGCATTCATGTTCACTTCTTCAAAAGGACATGGATAATTAGTAGTGCAATGTAAAGCAACAACTTGATTATTACCCGTTTTTTTAATAGCGTCCACTGCATCTTTTACTTCTTGTAATGTTGCCATACCAGTTCCAAGAATCATTGGCTTACCTTTTTTTGCGGCATGCTGTAGTGCTGGAATGTTTGTTAAATCCCCGGAACCAAACTTATACGCAGGAATCAACTCATCTAAAAAATCAATAGCATCAAAAGAATGGGGCGTGGATAAAAATATAATATTTTTTTTATCACAATATCTTTTCAAATCTGTGAAATCATTATATTTTAATTCAAGACTTTTCATCATATCTATCTGTTTCAGATTTTTACCCAGATTTTTTTTTGCATATTCTGCAGATTCCGCATTTCTAGTTACAACATCTTCTGATTTAAATGTCTGAAATTTAACAGCGTCTGCCCCTGAGATCTTGGCTACATCCACCAGTTTCTTTGCAATTTCTAAAGAACCGTTATGATTTACCCCTGCTTCAGCAATTATAAAACAAGGATGTTTTTCGCCTATTTTTTGTTTACCAACTCTTATATTTTTCATTATATCATGATCGTTTAATTTTTGGAGTTAATAATCTCCTATTTTTCTATTGTGATTAACGTCTGCTTCTGTAGTTATGAAGCACGGCTCGTTGCTTCCTATGTTTTCTCACCTTATCCTAATTTTCTTAGAGTTCATAATGTGTAAAATGTACCAGCACACTTTGAGCAGGCTGGTAAAAAACTAAAATTATCTTTTTTTAGTTCTTCTCTTATTCTTTTCATTTTAGCCCCATTCCAAATTTCATGAATTGATTGATTGTTTATATTTCCTATAATAAGTTCAGTGCCATAAAAAGAACAGCATGGTAAAACATCTCCATTTGGACGAATAACAACTTGTTGCCATGGTGCATTACAAGTAAAAGCCGTGTCAACTTTTGAATTTGCTGGACGTAATTTTTCAGTATAGCCTTTGAGCGCCTGAAAATTTTGCCGTTCTATAATATCAACACCAATATTTTCCCAAAATTTCCGGAACTCATCAAAATTAGTATCAGTATATTTTGTCATAACACAAGAAACACGTGTAATAGGAAGCTTTCGGCTTGTACTGTTTTTTATTTTTACAAAAGTTTCGATATTTTTAACAACTTCATTAAAATTTCCAGGAGGCCGAACTTTATTGTAAAGCTCTTCTTTATAAGACCCAACACTAAAATTGATTTTAGTGAGCCCGGAATCTATTAATTTTTTAGCGCGTGCCTCCGTTAAAAATGTTGCATTTGTAGCAATAATTAAATCTATAACACCTGCATCCTTTGCCATTCTAATACGTTCTTCAAGGTCTGATAGAAGAAGCGGCTCGTCATTATTATGAAAAGCCATGGAAGGGCAATCATATTCTTTTATTTCTTCAAGGATTTTTTTGTATGCTTCAAGTGTAATTGGATTAATATTTTTTGTATAATCTTCGCGGAGTTTATCAATACCTTGTATACAAATCGGACAGCGTAAATTACAATGAGCTACGTGCTCTATCTGTATATAAAGTGGAAATTCGGTTACGAGCTCACGGCTTGAAGCTTTAACCCATTTCTTGCGATACTCGATATATTTTTCACCAAGCTCTTCAGCAAGCAACGATTCCATACCCTCCCGCTGTCCTCCCTCATAAATTCTTTCTGGTGTCTCTGCTAATTTCCTGCTCATTTTACCAACTCTGCTTTATAGAAAAGATCATGTGTTGGCATATGCTCGCTCATTTTTCGAAGTGTAACATTCTTGTTTTCATGAGCATACTGATTTAAAAGTTTCTTTAGCGCATCCTCCTGTTCCTTAGGAAGGAAGAAACGGAACTTAAATCCATTTTCATCATAATATTTTTTAATATCCGCCTTGAACCTAGATTCCCGCCATGCAAGAATATTATATTTAGTTTCAAGGAATCGCTCTTTGTGGATTTCTTCAAAATCTTCAGTAAAGTCTAAAATTGATTTGCTATGAAAAGTCATTATTTCAAACAAAATATCTTTTTTTTCTGCAAGTTTTGGTGAAAAATTAATAGTAGTTTCATACAAGTAGTCCTCAAATTCTTTTTTTACTTCGAGGAGTGTTTTAAAAACATATTTACCATTCATTTTACCGAATTGACCTTGTTGAAGTTTTTTGAAGTTCTCAGGTTTATTATAATATTCATGAAGAGATTCTTCAGAATCAAACCATTCTTCTTTTGCTTCAGTTTTGAACTCATTGAAAAGTCCACTTATCTCTTCAGTAGCTTGTGAAGAATCTTCAATAATTTTAATGATTATGTCAAGAGGATTAATATCAAATGTTTTTGCATATTTTAAAAAGTCATAATAGAAGCGATAATTCCATAAAAATTGTATGAGCCAGTGTACAGGTCTGAAAGAGAGAAGATCATCTTCTGTCATTGAGCCGTTAGACATAATCCCTTCTTCTACCTCAAAAGAAGTAATGCCATTGTACTTACCAAAAGCACTATCAATCAAACGGAATTTAGTCTCGAGATTATATTTACCAGCCTTACGCTCAAGATCTAATTCAGATCCAAGCAGAACTAAGCCATTATAACAAATTATGTACGAAACATCCCAATCAAACAAAATTCGCAAAGTTTTGATATGACTTTCTCTTGTCTCGCCAGGAAGCCCAAGAATAATCTCAGTGCCGGAAATTGCGCCTCTCTCAATAACTTTATCAATAATATCCTTGAAAATTTCAAGACGGACATTTAATCGTTTTACATTTTTTAAAACTTGTTCATCCAAAGATTGAAGAGAAATTATTAAATTAATATTGTCTAAAATTTCTGCAATTTTAAAAACTTTTGGTTGATTTTTTGCCCAATTTGTGTTAACACGACGTGGATAGCCAGTTCGTTTTTTTGTTTCAGCAACATATTTTGCAATATCAACATCTCTTAACACGATTCCAAAATTACTGTCCGCGAAATTCAATAAATTTGTGCGCTTGACATGATCCGCAATATAATCAATTTCTGCTTTTACGCGTTCCATACTGAAATAATTTATCTGATGAAAAGAAGCAAGACCCTGGCAACAATACGTACATTGATATGGACAACCACGATTTGTTTCTATAATTGGAATTAAGTTGCACTCAAAAAAATCATCCAATAAACCAGTTAAATATGGAGATGGAATATCATCTGGGTTTTTTATACGTTCAAGTTTCTTACCTTTTACTGGTTTTTTTGTTTCTCGATTATATGTAAAAACGCCAGGAGTCGAAAATTCCTTTAATTTTTCCGGATCAAGTCCAACTTTGAATATTTTATTAAGAAGATTTATAATTGAAAGCTCACCTTGATATGGTAAATAAAAATCAGCGCCAGGATGAGACTCAAAGAAGTCTTTTACACCTTCATCCGTGTAATCTATATTTGGACCACCAAAAACTGTAATTATGTTTGGTGATTTTTTTTTAGCAATCTGTGAAAGTTGATTATTAAGATTTTCACTCCAAGTATAGTTACTGAAACCAATGACATCGGGTATATCCTGATTTATTGTTTCAAGAAGTTTGTCAGGATATTTAAATAATTTCAGATCAACTTTTTCACCAAATTTTTTCTGAACATAAGCACCAACATAACCAACATTTAGTGGAAACATATAAGATCCGGCACCAAGATAATTGTGGACTAAATCACAAAGGTATATCTTTAATTTATTCATTTTCTCTCTCTATTTTTTTAATATTTGTTTTTTCCTATTGTTACAACTGCTATTTTTCTCATTTTCTGATTAACCGATCACCAATGAAGTTTGTTTACTTATAATTAACTTTATTTTTTTGTCTTTGTTTTACATCTGCATTTATCTTAATAAGTTCTGGGTTGTTATCCAATAGTCTACAAATATCATATGCATCAAAAAAATCTTTTTCTTTAATAAGCATTTCAAATATTTTTGCTACAAGTTCAAAATCTTTAGGCGTATCAACAGTAACACGATAGCCCGGTCTCAATATCTGCGGGTCTTTAATTTTTAATGTCTTACATTTGAAAATATCTTGTTTATTTAAGAAATAAGGCCCCCATATTTCGGTATCTTCATCTGCTTTAATCTCGCATACTTTTTTTACAGCATCACTTGAAAGAGCATAAAATTCACAGCCGTTTGGTAATCCATCTATATTTAGAAAATCATATTTTTCGTCTAAATAAATTTCAACTGCCGTATCCATTAAACTAATTTCTTTTAATGGATCATCTGCTGTAACGCTAATGACCAAATCAATATCAAATTCTTCAGCACAACATTTAATTCTTTCCAAAACATCATCTTCACTTCCTCTGAAAAAGGCTATATTATTTTCTTTAGATATTTCTATTAATGGATCATCTTGGAGATTAGTAGACGTCATTAAGATTATTGGTCTAATACTACTATGTTTAAGTCTTTCAATCATCCAATTTATCATCGGTTTACCAAGTATTGGTTTTATGACTTTTTGTTTCAGCCTCTTTGATTTCAATCTGGCTGTTATAAAAATACCTGTTTTTATGATTTCATCTATTTTTATCGGATCATATTTTTTATAAGAAAAACTTGCTTTTTTCCCAATTAATTTACTGATATACCTTCCGTTTATCTGACCTTTTTTTGAACGCATTACACTTATATTATCTCCATTAAAAACATCCTTTTCTGAAATATTTTTTTTAGCAATGACTTTTATTATTGATTTATATTTTCTATATTTTCTAAAACCTGCCGAGTTTGCAGATATATCTTTGTTTACGATTTTATCTACAGTTCTAATATGTTTAACAAATTCAATGAACTCAACAGGATTTAACGCTGCTTCATGATCCTGTCCCATATAGCTTCTATCATGTGTAACATGTTTTTCAATTATTGTTGCACCGTTTGATATGAATAGTATTGGTAGATAAATTGAAGCTGGAGACTCTGGTTCAGAATGATCCTGATAACCAAAAACCAAATCTAAGTCTTTTGATACTTTTTTTATGAAATTTATATTTACATCATCAACATCAGTTGGAAAATTTTGCATTCCATACATCAAATGTATTTCTATTTTTTTGTCGATAGAATATAGATATAAGACTGTTTGTCTGATATCTTCTTCATCCATTCCTCCTACGGATAATGCAATTTCTTTTCCAGTTTTTATCAAAAATTTTAAAAGCGCCCTGTTTTCCAAATTAGAAGAGTGTAATTTATAACCTTTTATTTTCTTATCTTTACAGAACTCTGCGCTTTTTAAATCATAGACATTTGCCCATATTTCCAGATTTAAGTCATTACATTTTTTAATAATTTTTAACCATTTGTCCTGTTCCATATAAAAGCTTTTGGTATCCTCATAATCCTCGTCTTCTGGTACGATGTAGGTATCAAGATCTATTAATTGAAGTGAAATACCATCTGCACCTGCTTTTGCTGAAGACTCAACTATATAAATTGCTTTTTCAAGATCACCTTCATGAGATGCTGCCATTTCAGCAAGAATATATGTTTGTTGCTTTTTCATTGTTTTAGCCATTTTTTACCTCAAATATTATTTAAAATCCATTCAATAGACTCTGAGATATTATTTATTTGTTCTTCATCCATTTTAACCATGATTGGAATTGCTATAGCTCTACGTATTAAACCGGTGGATTGTTTCCATACTTCTTCTAAGTTTTTCTCCTTATACTCGTTGTAAGAACTAAAAATATGACTCCAAGTTCCAGCAAAATGCCAATCAACGGCATCTGGGAGATTTTTTGTTCCAATGCCTCTCTCAGATAATTTTTTTGCTAATTTTTTTGCCTTATCTTTATTTTCCAGAAAAAAAATCAATGTATCTCCAGCATCTCCCTTCTCGTCAGGTATCTCCCTAAATTCTATGTCATCTATCGATTCTAATTTTTCTTTTAAACTTTTTTTATTTTCTCTTTGTCTTTTTAAAATAAAGTCAAGTTTGTTAAGTTGTGCTAATCCAACTGCTCCTTGAAGCTCAGTTATTTTATAGTTAAAACCCCATGATGATCTAGTATCTTCTCCTCTTGGGACATTAGGATTGTACTCATGCCCGTGATCAGAATACTCTCTAGCCCTAAGATAAATATTTTTATCGTCGGTTACTAAAACTCCACCTTCTCCCATTGTAATAATTTTACCAATATCCAAGCTGTATATACCTACATCTCCAATAGTTCCCAAATGCTTCCCCTTATATATCCCTCCTAACGCCTGGGCACTGTCTTCTAAAACACAGATTTTATGTTCCTTTGATATTTTCATTATTTCATCCATTTTAGCTGAAACTCCAGCCATATGAACAGGTATAATTACTTTTGTTTTTTTGGTAATTCTTTTTTCTAAGTCAAATGGGTCCATATTAAGTGATTTATCAACTTCTGTGATCACTGGCTTGGCACCTAATTCCAATATAGCCTCAACTGTTGCTACAAAGGTAAAACTTTGTGTAATAACTTCATCTCCCGGTTTAACACCAAGGGCATGTAATGCAATTTTTAAAGCAGCGGTTCCATTGCAAACGCAATGGCAATATTTCCCTCCAACTTTTTCCGCTATCTTTTTTTCAAATTCATCGACGCGATAAATATGCTGTCTTTTTACATCTAAACCATATCTATATAAAACTCCACCTTTTTCAAAAACCCCTGCAACTGCTTCTTTTTCTTCTTCACCAATTGTTTCAAAACCTGGCATAATACCACCTTTTCTTCCGATATTCTTTAATATAAAACCTAGATAAATTCATTTTTTAACCATTTTTAATAATAATTTTTTACCATCATCAACTGAAAAAGTTATTGGATTTTGAGCAAATGCCACCTCAAATTTTTCCACTTCTTTTAACAATATATCAACATTTCCTTTATTTATACCAAACACAGTTAAACTATTTGGAACCCCAATTTTTTCCCATAATTCAAATAATTTTTGTGAAAATAATTTACTTTTCTCCTTTTTATTTATAGTTTTATCCACATTATCAATTAGGTCATAAAGTTCACTGTAATTATAACCTCCATCTACATTGTGTTTTACAACATGAGGTAAAAATACAGAACCAGCTAATCCATGTGGAACATTAAAATGAGGTCCTATCAGATATGATAATGCTCCTGCAGGCCCGGATCCAGAGTTCATTAAAGATATACCTGCTAGATAACTACCAAATGATAAATTTGAACGTATTTCGATATCATCTGGCTCTTCGAAAACTTTGGATAAATTATTAAATAATAATTTAAACGCTTCTTTTGCAAAAATTTTTGTATACATATTTGATTGAACTGCAACATAACTTTCCAGAGTATGAACTAGTGCATCTCCTCCAGAGGATAGTGTTACTGATTTAGGGCAACTCAATGTTAATTTTGGATCAATAACAGCCAAAACTGGAAAGTTATACATTGTATTTATACCCATTTTCTTTTTGGTTTTTTTATCCTCAAAAACAGCATTGTAAGTAACCTCACTTGCCGTTCCCGCGGTTGTAGGTAATGCAATAGTTGGAAGTGGTGGATTCAAATTTTTTGGAAAACCTCTATAATTTATTGCAGGTCCAGGATTAGTTGCAAGAGTGGCAAGACCTTTTGCAAAATCGATAACGCTTCCACCCCCAATTCCTACAAAACAATCAACCAATGTTTTTCCTTCTTCACTTAAAAATCTCAATTTACTTTTGTTTAAAGAGTCATAATCCGGCTCCTCATTTAGGTCATAATTCCAAATAATTACTTCTTCGAATTTTTCATTTTCTATTTCTTTAATAATTTCTTTGACATACTGTTCCTTTGATATCTCACCATCTATAATGATACCTATTTTTTTAAGCGATAAACCTTTTAGATATTTTCCAAGATTAATTGCAATATCCACTCCGAATTTAGTTTTTGTTTTTAAATTAAATTCAAAAGACTGTATTTTTTTAGTCATGTATTCCCAAATCCGCCATACAATTATACTCTGGTTATAAGTATTTCGATATGTTCTCCACGACCACAACAAACATCTAATAATTTCCCTGAGCAAGATTTATAATATTTATCAGCAAGATGTTCACAAAATTTACGAGCATATTTTGAATATGGACGAATATCTTCATTATAATGAACTTGTGTATAACTATCTTCCATTTATCCACCCCAGTATTTTTTAGGAAATGTCCCTTGATTCTACCGAGCATTTCTGTAAATAGAATTCTATTATTTGATGTTTTCGTAAAATATGGATGCTACATATTAGTCTGTTTAAAACCTGTATTTTGATTTCAACAGACCAATTTCACCATCAAATTTTCGAATTATTACATTGCAATGAGCGTTACTACACTCATTATCAATGCCTAAACATCCAAAACTGCAGATTTTCCCAATTACTACAATGGTTTCATGACAGAATCCTCTAACCCATTTGCATGAAAAACGGTCAATGAAAGATTTTTTTATGACTAAAATTTGTATTTTGACAAGTATGATAAAAGAGCATTTACCTGAAATATTCGAAAGGCCGTTATCTGTTTCTCTTTAGACTTTAGATAGAACATATTTTTTCCATTTTTATCTCAACTCTCTTTATTTTTATTAAGTGGAATAACTTTACATGGATTACCAACAGCGAGAGAACCTGCATGTATATCCTTTAAAACCAAAGTATAAGCACCAATGACAGAATTATCCCCTATTTTAACATCACCCAATATACAGGCATAGGAGCAAATCTTTACATTATTTCCTATTATTGGTACACCTGTATGATTACCTCCACGTTTACCAATGGTTACATGGTGATAGATTGTACAATTTTCACCGATTTTAACACCACCTGCAATAAACACACCAACACAATTTGTATAAATTTTTGTAGATTTTGGCAGTTTAACATTAGCATTGATTTTATTCACTTCAGGATTAATGTATAGATGGTCATGGTTGTTTAACATGTATTTGATGTGTTTAATTATATATTTCAACTGCATTTTATCCAATCGGCTGGTAATACTGCGTGGTCTGAAACGCTAGTGTAAGACCCGCAGATGGAGAAGCCGTCTAACTTTCTTTTTAATGTTTTTAGTATATATTTTTTCTGTCGCGTGCGGCAGACCAGAGGTCTGCCCATCAACAACGCGACAGGAACGTGAAAAAAGTATGGAAAATGTAAGTAGCGGATGCTATAAAAAACCAGCTGGTGACACAAGAAACAATTGGGTAACTATGATGTTTGTAACCAAAAAACGGTATATGTGTTTCCGTAAAAGGTATTCTCGTGGTAGTTTTTGGAGCGGCTATGAACATCATGCTTCTACAGGGCTGATTAATCTTGAGGAATCAAGTTGTTATTTACATGATCAGCAACAACACCACAAAGTGGTCGTTGTTGATGATGCTCAACAAAAACTGGACTTGTTTTTACCGCCGAGCGGAGATGCGGCATGACCGAAGCCACGTAGTGGTGTAGGGCTTGCCGAGGAAGCGAAGGCGTAACGGGGTCATAGGGGCATAGCCCCTATTTCACATCTGTTGGAGATATTCTTTACCAGAACTTAGAATATCTTTGGAATAATTCGCCAAGGCACCTGTT
>DAOWIZ010000059.1 GCA_030640585.1 Thermoplasmata archaeon | reverse complement strand
TTATTAAACCTTGAACTTGTATTTTGTTTGATTCGAAATATTTCAACAAATTGTCTTCTTTTTCATCTCCAGGAACACCGTAATTACCTATTAACGGATACGTTAACACCAAGATTTGTCCGCTATATGATGGATCGGTGAGACTTTCCGGATAACCCACCATCCCTGTGTTAAATACAACTTCTCCAGTTACAGGCTTTTTATATCCAAAAGAATACCCATGAAAAATAGAACCATCTTCAAGAACTAGTTTAGACACTTGTTTCCTAAACCCCATGTTATAAAATCCCCTTATCAGTATGCAGCATTCCCTTAAGTAATAAGCCATAAATTTTAGTCACTTGGAAAAGTAGAATGGATAAAAAATTATTTAAAATGTATATGAACATTTATAACAAAATAATACATTAATGTTACATATGGAACATAACAGCATTTCTGTTTCTAAGCAAGTCAAATCATATATTGAACGGAAACCTTACATCCTAGAAACAATGGAACAAAACATAGTAAACTACAGTGCACTTGCAAGAGAAATATGCAAGGATCTTAAATTGAAAAATCTAGATGCTGTCAAAGCAGCACTAATACGATCAAGTGAAAAATACAGAAAAAACAAGAGAAAAACACAAGAAAAAGCAATAGAAATACTAAGACAAGCAAATTTTTCAATAAAAAACAAAATAGCTGCTCTTCATCATAGCACATTTATCGATATTAAAGCAATAGCATATTCAAAAACACCAAGCGGCTATATGTTTTTCTTAGATGAGAGTGTTGCAAAAAAAAGTAATTATAAAAAAATTGACTATGACCTTGTAATAATTCATATAAAAAGTTCAATGGAAATAGAAAATACACCTGGTGCAATAGCATTCATTTTATCCTCACTTGCATCAGAGGGCATAAATGTCTCACATGTAATGGGATGCAGAGAAGATACTTTTGTAGTTGTAAAAGAACATGATGCGGCACTTGCTTTTAGAACGCTTTCTAATCGTTTAAAAATCTAGACATTTAACATATAATGTCAATTATACCATTTTGGTAACAACTGTAAAGAAAAGTTTATTAATATATTAGTGTAAAATATTTATATAGGCCTATAATATAGATGGTGGAAAATGAACATTGAACTAAAAAAGATAGATGCGATAATCGTCGTTGCATTAATCATAATAGCTGGATTTGTATTAGCCTATGCTGGTCATTGGAAAGATGCTGGCAAATACATACCCATCAAACCAATAGACGGCGATCCATCTTTTGAAACACCTGAACCTGAACCAACACCTCCAAATTCTTTGATACCTAGTTATATGAGATCAATAACACCAGAAGATGAAGGAAAACATTTCCACAAAATCACCATCAACCGAGAATGGTGGTACTATACAGTTGTTTTTGACGAAAATAGTGAACTACCAGGTTGGACAGTATCAATTAGCTTTAACCATATGGCGTGGGGAGATCTACTAGGCACATTAAAACCAGACCTCATGGTTGTAACACTTCATGGACCCAACGGCGAAAAATATGGTGGATTAATCAATGAAAAAAGAGGCTTTGGCATATTAGAAAACCCAACACTTGAAGCAGACACGCCAGGCGTATTTGTAACATTTAAAAAATCATGGGCAGAAGGAATGGCACCAAACTGGCATGTTCATGTTGAAGATGAAAACATTGATGAAGACCACGATATAACAATTGATTTAGATTTCTTTGCACCATCAGACCCATATTGGACTTTTGGAAGCAGAGCATTGCAGAAATCAAAAAGCAAACTAGCAAGCTACACGTTCTTCGGATGTAATGTAACAGGAACCATTCATCTGGATGGAGTTGAATACACCGTAAAAGGATCAGGATATCACGAACACACATGGACACCTAACAGTTTACTCAAAGGATTTGTTAAAGAATGGGACTGGTGCCAAATAACATTAGATAACGGATGGAACATCTATTACAGCAACTATAAATTAAGATCCACTATATTTGATTCAAAAGAAACAAAATTTAACCCACTGGGAACACTTATAATAACAACAGACAACGGAAAAACTCTGACAGTTCTAGAAGATATTGATACAACTATTAAAAAATCAGAAAACTTTGATGAAAAAATATTTTTATTTATAAAAATGCCTAAGAGCATTAGTATAAATGCAAAACCAGGAATTATTCAACCTTTAATAAAATCATATAATATTGAATTAGAACTAAACATTCAACCAGAAAATACTTGTGATAAATTATGGAGACTGCCAACATATACCGGTATGAAAATAGGTAGAAGCAGCATAACTGGTAAACTTACATGGAACGACGTTGAAGGAATATCTCAAGAAGTAGAACTCAACGGCATTGGCAATATTTGGAATATGAGATCTTTAGTCTAAAAAAATTTATTTTATCTCAACAAGTCCTTTATCAGCATCTAAAACAATGATGTCGCCATTTTTTATTTTTTCAATATCTATTTGATCAACACATGGAATACCTGCAAGAATTACACCTGTTGCAACAATAGTTTCTGTTTCCTTGTTGATGATGCCAGCTGGACCTACATTATTTTTCTTAAGACCATAAATAACATAACTCCCAACAGTTGAACCTTTACCACAAGGAAAAACAAGTATCTTATCTGTAACACATTTACCCTCAAGTGGGTGACCTTTTTCAATAACAACCCCTGTTTTAGCATCAATACCACCATAAAAACCAATAGGCTCTGTTGAAACAATAGCCTCACCCTCTGCTTTTCCCGGTGAAATCATTCTTCCGTTCATAATTGACCCTCCACCAGATCGTCAATATTTGCAAAAACCACGTTTTGTTTACAAAAACCAGGTAGATAATTAGCTGCCTTACCACTGTTTACCCCAGTTGTTTTGTATCCCATCTGTTCAATAGGGCTAACTACCATACATGTATCAGCAACAATGTTGCCTCCTGCTTTTTCAATTATTTCGGTGAAACCCATCCTATCAGATGCTTCCTTCATCATACGAGAAGTACATATCCAAACAGGTTTTTTGAGTTTTTTATCTTTTACTTTTTCTGCGAGTTGAGAAATTTCACGAAGTGATGCATGTGGACATCCTAAAATCACAATATCAGGGTCTTTTCCCGAATTAAGTTTTGTATATGTTCCCTTAAGTTCTTTTTTACCAACAGATATTGTCTCAAGTCCTTTCTTTTCTACAATATCTGCTTCAGGTGTAAGATTTTCAATATGATACAATGCGACAGCACCAGAAGCAGCCATTGCAGCACCAAGAGCTTTGAGTTGGTCTGTATTTGCGTTTTTTAGTCCTGTGAAATATGGAATTTTATTCTTTACTTGTTGACCAACATAATAACCAAGGGCACCAAAATCAGAATTAGTAACTAAATCTACATCGACATCTATTTTTACTGTTGGTTGACGGTTTTCCCAGAGATGAAGTCCATAGTTTGGTGTAACGCCACATATTGCAGCAGCGAGAGCAGAAGGCCCTCCTTCACGGTTGGTTCGTGCACCTATTACACTGTTTGAGAAAGACACAGCACTGCTTTCCGACCAAGCGATGTGTTCCCTGAATCTTGGAAGATTTCCCGCAAGATAAGGAGTACAAGTAGAAGTTACAACTATTCCCATCTTTTTGAATGCATCCATAATCCTTAACTGGTTTTTTGCAAAATCCTCTGGAAAACCATATTCTTTCCAGTTTTCAAGATCCATACCAGCAGGATTCAAATATGTTAGGACTTGAACTTTTGCATTCTTGGAGGCCATATCTTCTAAAAACTCAAGTCCTGGATCACCGATGGATTTATATGATACCCCTGCAACCTGAACCGATCCAACAGGTATCATTTTATCAGCACCATAGATATCTCCTAGTCGAACGAGTAATCTAAAGAGCCGTTCCATTACCTCGCCTTTTTCACCATTTAAAATTCTTTCTTCATTCTTTGTTAAATGCATTTTTCTAACTCCTTACAATTTTTAACTAAAATATCGATTTCTTCTTTTGTCGCATTATCTATATGTATGCCACCAACAGCAACAACTGTTTTATTATATTTTTTACAAGCCCTTTCGGCAATAAGCGTTAAAACAATGTAATCATGATGAGTACCAATCGAAAGAACCTGAGGTGTTTGACCTGGTTCACAGATTACAGCACCGCCAATATGAGATTTTTCTCCGCCGCCCAGTATATAAACTAAGTCATCATCGAGTTGTTTTTTTTCTAAAAATACTTTATATCTCCCTTTACCGGAGGTAATCATTTAAATCAACTTTTTTATAATTTACAGTCTCATATTTCTTCTTATCAACATCAGACGAAATGGTTGCATCAATGCCAATTTTTGTTGTAAGCGTTTTTTTACCAGGTTCATGCTTGCCTGATGGGTCAAGACTACTACCTGATTGATCATTTTTTACAACAAGGTCTTTATCTCCTTGGAATCGTGTAGCAATAGCCCATTCTACAGCATTTCCATTATAGATATCTACATCTTCATC
>DAOWIZ010000045.1 GCA_030640585.1 Thermoplasmata archaeon | reverse complement strand
CAACTCACAAAAAGGTTGCAAGAGCAATTACATCTTATTCATCTCTTATTAAACCAGCAAGGCTTGCACAGGACATTGCCAGATTTTCACCTACTCTTATTGTCAAAGAGTTAAACGATGAAGAGTATCTTGTCAGAGAGGATATTAAAATAATTGAACCTCTTATCAAAAAAGTTGATGCTCTGGTAATTGGGCCAGGTCTAGGTTCAAAGGATGAAACACAAAAAGCCGTTGAAGAAATAGTTGGTCTTTTTGTAAAGCATAAAAAACCAATAGTAGTAGATGCTGATGCAATAAAAGTAATAGGAAACAACCCAGGTTTAGTTAAAAATTCACAGACAGTATTAACACCCCATACTGGCGAGTTTAACGAACTAACAGGCATTAAGTTATCAAATGATTTAAAAGATAGGAAAAAAAATGTTGAGAAATGGGCAGAAAGTCTTGGTGTTACAATTGTTTTGAAAGGATCTATTGATATTATAAGCAACGGAAAGGAAACAAAACTAAATGATATTCATAATGAGGCGATGACTGTTGGTGGCACAGGCGATGTATTAGCAGGAATTATCGGAGGTTTACTTTCTAAAAAAATCAGTCCTTTTAATGCATCTAGAATCGGTGTATTTATAGCCGGTTCTGCAGGAAACATTGCATTTGAAAAACGATCATATGGATTGATTGCTACTGACATTATTGAGGAAATACCCATTGTTTTGAAGAAATATCTATAAAAAGTGTTTGAAGGAGGTAAATATGGATCTTTCTAATGTTCAACCTAACAAACAGTGGTATCTAATCAGTACTTTCTTTATAAAATATTTCACAAACTAGGGATTGTTTTTAGCAATAATTTTTTTAATAGCGAATACTAATAAACCACCAGCAATGCACATCGGTATGAAAGATATTATTGAATATAACATCGGAGGAAAAATGGCCAGCCCCCAGTTAAATGCAAACATTGTCTCTTTCCAGGCTTCCTTAACTATGATTTCATATCCAACCCAATATATCAATACGTAGAGAAAACCAGCATAGATTCCCGTAAAAAATCCACCCACAAAAATCTGACCGACATTATCAGATCTGCTAATTAATACTGCAATACATCCTACAATAAAAAACAAAGGAAATGAAAGGTAAAAAGATAGTAGGAAATCTTGCCAAAAATGACTAGCAATAAATATGATTGATATGAGTGTCCCAATAATCAGCCACCACTTATATTTTTTCAATACTTTGATAAGAGCCATTTTCTATCCTATCCTAAATCTCAAAACACCTATTTCTTTATAAAACATTTCACACTACTTTCAAAAAAATCTTATTCACGTTGCCAGTTACCCTTAAATAACATGTATTTAATAACATGAGAAAATATTTGCCAAAAAGGGGTGACCTATGGATATAAACATAAATGAAAACATCAAACAAATAATCTTTGCAGCAATATTATTTATACTACCATTAATCATTATTATAACATGTATGGCTACAGGGTATGAAAATGCATTACTATACATTGCATCAATAACATGGTTTGGAGCAGGTGTTATCTTTTTTAGTGCAATTAACTAGCAACATTTATTGAAAACATTATAAATCTTTAGTTCTTTATTTTTTGATATAATGTCCTCAGTTTTTTCTTTATTGAATCCTAAAATTCAAAAATTACTTAATTCAAAGTTGAAAAATCAGAGGAAATACTAATAAAATTCCTTCGTGACATCCTTAAAGCAGAGTTAAACTATGCCAGGACACGTGGGTTTTGGGATAATAATTAAAGTTTAAAAAATGTCTTGGTAAGGCATATCTCTTGCGTATTGAAGAGATGGGTGTTAACCCGCATATGATACAGTTGAAACGTAATTTAATCTTTTAAAAATAACCTGCCTATCTTATCCTGCTTTTTGAAAAGAAGATGCTCAAAGAAACAAATACTGCAATAACAATCAGTTCTACCAAAAAGTTTACTCAATTAAAAAGTAGCAGTATATTAACCATATTCCAACAACAATAAGAACTAAAGACCCTGCCTTTTGGACATATGGCAATAGGCTGTTCATCTTCTTGACTACTGCTTCTTTTGCAGAGGCAACAAGCAGAGTTACAACAACAAGCAAAAGTGCTAATCCACAGGCATAAGCAAAGAACACCAATACGCCTTCAAAAAAACTAGATGCTACAAAAGCTCTAGTTATAACACCAACAAAAAGCGGGGCAACACATCCAGCAGCAACCAAAGAATACAAAACACCATAGGTAAAAAGACCAAGGTATCCTTTTGTTTTAGGCGCTGTCTTTACTTTGATAGGTAATTTTACATTTAATTGTACTAACATGACTATACCCATTATGACAAGTATTATCCCTACGACAAGATTCATCAGTATAATATGTTCTCTAACTAGACTTCTTACAGCATCGCCAAAAAAAGAGACACATATACCAAAAACAATGAAAACTGTAATTGCCCCCATGGCACATAACATTCCTCCTATTAGACCATCCTTAAATATGCTATAAACTCTATTTTTTGTGGGAATATCTTTCCCATGTTTTTTTTCCATGCCTAAATAATAAGAAATATAGCCAGGCAGCATAGGAAATGCACATGGAGAAAAGAAGGATATAAGACCTGCTGTAAAAGCGAATGCAATAAGTGATAAATCCATATTATACTCCTATATTACTAATCTTATTAATTTCTTTGGTTAACACCTGACGACTAACCCCTCCTTGGCTAGTATAGACCACATTTCCAGTTTTATCGATGACAACAATTTTTGGTACGCTAAATGCGTTATATTTCATCGTTGTATCTTCATCAGTTGTATCCAACGCAAAAATCCATTCAGCTTGGTAACTATCCTTAAACTTCTGTAACTCATCTGCCTTATCCTCCGCCCACCAAACAGAGATAGATATTATGACTAGATCATCTGAGAACTGTTCATATACGTGTTTTAGCTCAGCCATCTCTAATTGGCATGGGTAACAGTTAACATACATAAAATCAATAATAACAATTTTTCCAAGATGATCCGATAATGTAAAAGTGCTGCCATCTAATGCAGTCAATGTAAAATCTGGTGCATCTCCCCTGTGATCGCCATTTTGTAGGTTTTTATTTATTACTGATGCATATATCGATATAGACCCTACAACCACTACAAGTATGATTAATATTACATATAACCCAGTACGGTCCTTTTTTTTATTTTTTGGATTACCTGATCGTTTTCTTTCTATAGGCATCACCATTATATGATTGTTAACAACAAAATAAAGATAAAGGGTTTTTTATTGATATATTTCAAGTTTGGCTTTTAGTATCTCCTTTGGCATCGCACCGATTATTCTATCAACTAAATTTCCATTTTTAAACACTAGCATTGTTGGAATGCTCATTATTTGATGTCTTGTTGATGTTTGTGGGTTTTCATCAACGTTGAGTCTTCCAAATACGATTTTTCCTTGCAGTTCTTTTGCTAGTTCCTCTATTATTGGTTCTACCATTCTGCATGGTCCGCACCATGGTGCCCAGCAGTCAACAACTATTGTTGGATATTTTTTAACAGTTGTCTCTATATCTACATCTGTTATATGTAGTGGTGTGTTTGGCATATTTTCACTCATTTTATTTCCTCCGCTCATGTATCGTTTTTTTAATTGTTCCATTTTTCTTTTTTTTATTTCTTCAAGTTCATCCATTAAGTCCATATAATGCTTGTTGTACTATATAACGTTTGTGCAAAAAACATGCACAACCATTATAAATGAAAAACAAATACATGTAACAAATATGAAAATCATCAACACAAACAAAAATATATGCTGCGACGATGTAATACAATGTATCTTTGAACTGAACAAACTAGACATAAAAGTCTATAAAACACTCAAAGAAATAGGAGAAACGAGAGCAAACACTCTAGCAAAAAAACTCAACAAAGACAGAAGCACAATTTATCGTTCCCTACAAAAACTAACATGCAGCGAGCTATGTACAAAAAACACAAAAACAATAACCTCTGGTGGATACTACCATACATATCTTTGTAATAGTACTAAAGATGCGAAAGAAAAAATAGAACAACGTATAGACAACTGGTACAACAAAATGAAAAACACAATCAAAAACTTAGAATAATCTTATTTCTGATTATCCTGCAACCATTTCCTAATTCGCAGATAACCAACTTTTTTCTCACCACCAACCCAAAGGATTGGAGCAGTTCGCTGTAAATCCTCAAAAACATCATGAGATTTTGCATCGTTTAATTGATCTTCACTCCAACTGTTTAGATCATGTGGATACGTCACAATTTTGATGTCATCTATATCTGTCAACAATTCCTTTGTCTGAGTACATTTCATACAATTCCCAAGTGAAAATAATATCTTATTAACCATCTTTGTTTTCCCCACATGCATATCTGTCTTTGGTTTAAAAGTTATATGGGCCAGGCCGGAATTGAACCGGCGACCTCCGCGTTGTAAGCGCGACGTCATAACCCCTAGACCACTAGCCCCTAATGTAAGGGTGTGAATAAAATAAGCTTTTTAGTATTTTGCTATAACTATAAGGACATGCTAAAAGAGAAAATGTTAGTATTTTTCTTTTTTTTCTATAAAAGCAATATTTATATTATTGTCATCTTTTATTTTATAGTTTTGACTACTGCTTATTCCATATACTTCATTTTGCAGATCAATAAGTCGTAGATCTACACCCATTTCTTTAATAATTGAATGATATTCCTCTCCAAGGTCATCTCTGAATTCCTTTATAAAAAAATAACCTGCTTTTTTCCCCATACGCGTTTTGAATATGTCTATGATGTCTTGAATTGCTTTTCCCACATGTGTTGGGTTAACATTATCCAGATCAGACATGATTGTTATGTCATCTATTGTGTTTTCAAGATATTCTAAGTTGTCTATTTTGATATATTTCAAAAAATCATAGTTTTCTTTAAGTTCTTTAAGCAGGGTTTTTATTATTGACCATGCATAGTCTTCAGAGGTTTTAGTACTTGCAACATTGACTAATGAAAATAACGTATGTTTGATTACATCAGAGTTTTCTACCATCTTCCCATTCTTTCCATTATTGTTTATACTTCTCCCACATAACGAGACATTACACTAATGTCAGGAGAAAAAACTATTATCAGCAGTTTCTGTCATCTCAGTTTCCGGTTTTTCATGTTCAACTGCAGGCCTTGTAACACCTTCAAGATCAATAGTTTCATTTTTTACAATATCAATGATTCCTATTATTGATGCAATACCTATTTTATGAATGTATTTACGGCAAACATTCATTAACTCTCTGTGAAGTTCAAATTCAGCAGATTTATATTCTTCAAGTGTCCCACTACCCATTTCATCTGGTGCCATAATTATATCACTTCAAACATCCTATAACAGTTATCACTTTAAAATACTATTTCAAAATATTAAAAGAAAAAATTCATACATAATAAAACAATCTACCTGTGAAACAATATGAAACATACGCCACATACAATTTACAAAAAATTATACAAAAAATTCGGAGATCTTCACTGGTGGCCAATGGACAAAGAATACCATGTGAGAAATAGCAGTGATCCGAGATTTGAGATTATAATAGGTGCAATACTCACACAAAACACTGCTTGGTCAAATGTAGAAAAAGCATTGACAAATCTTAAATCAAAAAACATGCTAGATATAGAAAAAATTGTAAAAATTAATATTAGTAGTTTACAAGACATGATTCGGCCATCTGGTTTTTTTAATCAGAAGGCAGATCGTGTTAAAAACATGGCCATACATCTACAAGAAAACTACGATGGCAGTCTAGATACTTTTTTCAACAGAGATCTGCATAGTATTAGAGATGAATTACTTGCATTGAATGGCATTGGACCTGAAACTGCTGACTCCATACTATTATATGCTGGAAATCTGCCTATTTTTGTTGTAGATGCTTATACAAAAAGAATATGCAAGAGGCTACCGCTTAACACAGATATTTCTTATGAAAAGATACAGCAATTTTTCCAAGAAAACCTTTGTAAAAAATTTACACAAAAAGAGATAACAAAAGTCTACAATGAACTTCATGCACAAATTGTAATTCTTGCAAAAAACTATTGTAAAAAAAAACCGGCATGTAGTAACTGCCTGCTAAAAGATAATTGTGAAAAAAATTTATCCTAGTAATTCTTCAACCTTGTTACTTACAATTTCTGCAGGGATATCTGGCAACGATATAAGCTGCGTAGTTCCAAGTTGACCCTTTCCTGATTGTTTAAGTGTTACAAAACCAGCGCTTTCTATTTCTTTGAGATAATTCCAAAACATGGTATGAGACCGCGGTTTTTCACCATATTCTTCACAGGTGACTGCATATGTTTTTTCAGCATCACCAGTGTTTACATATGCTGTTCCATCTTTTTTCAAACGTTTAGCAATGGAATGCAATGTTAGTAGTTGATGACGTTCAAGGTTACAAAGTTTTGACTCCGTGACAATCGAATATGTTTCTGCTTTTGCCGCTCGCACATGCTCAGGTGTCACAAGGTCAACATGTTGATGATCAGCAGAAATTCCTGCCTTCCAAAGTAGTTCAATTGCAAATCTTGCATCACCCCATTCAGATGCAATATCAGAAATAAGATCACTGCATCCATCATCAACAGTACCAGTATGAAACGCTAAATCTATACGCTGTTGCACAATATCAAAAAGTTCATCCCGGCTGTATTTATCCAACGAAATTTCATTACTACGTTTAAAAGTACTAAGCGTTGCAGAGTCAAGCATTGAGAGAACATCTTTCTGAGAGATCAACAACAATGAAACAGGAATTTTATCCATTGATGACTCATCTGAGAAACGAGTGAGACCATAAATGAGATTTGAACCTTTTTTCTGAAAGAGAGCATCAGCTTCATCAAGTACGACTAATAGTTGCGCATCTCTTCTTTTTAATTGTTTACGAAGGACTTCTAGCATCTCCTGAACACTAAAACCACGATCAGGAAAACGTGAATCAAAATGATTCAGGATGCCTAGAAGCACCATCGCATCCTTTGACCGTTTCCTACAATTAATATGAACATATTCAATAGTTTTACCCTGCTTACGGGCAAGGTTTACAAGAGAAATACAGAATTTTTTTGCCATAACTGTTTTACCGGTACCAACTGGGCCACGGATGACAACATTCTGAGAAATACCAGAAAGAAGTGGTTTAAACATCTGAGCAAGAAAACGCAAAGGCTCCTCACGATGCAAAATATCCTCCGGGATATAATTGAAATCAAGTACCTCAAGATCCTTTATAACAGATGATGACAGAAGTTCATCCTCAATAATACTACTCATAACAAAAAACAAGTATACATTTGCCTTTGATAAAACTTTATCTCAGACAAATATAGTTTAACAAGAATTATTTTTTCTAGAACAAATATTATAGGCAAAAAAACCATACCAGTGTTTTACAATGGAAGATTTTTCAACAACAAAAGAATCGCTTGAATTCGTTAAAAGCAGGTTTGGAGAATATTATGAAACAAACAAAATAGGTTTACCTGACCGATTTGGAAAAAGAGAATACGCATTCGTATTTTTCGGCGGCAGAGGAATGTATCGACATGTCTCCTTTGACAAAAAAACAGGTTTTACAAATTTTTTACAAGAGCGAGCACCTCAACATGCCTATTATTCCACAGCATATTACCAGAAACCGGACGCGCCAACTATGCAGGAGAAAAACTGGATGGGGGCAGAACTCATATTTGATCTTGATTCAGATCATTTACCAAATGCTGAAAAATATACATATGATAAACAACTCAGAATAGTGAAAAAAGAATTCTACAAACTAGTAAATGATTTCCTAATAGGTGATTTTGGTTTTGATGAAGAACATCTTGGCCTATATTTCAGCGGAGGGAGAGGATACCACTGCCATGTCCATGATCCGAAAATACTAAAACTTGACAGCAATGAAAGAAGAGAAATAGTAGATTATATCACCGGAAGAGACATACAAGAATCTCTTATTTTTCATGAACAGGTAACCAGCACCATAAAAATTGGTGGAAGAATCGTTCCGAGCGCAAAAACACTGAAAATGCCAAGTCCCAATGCACCAGGTTGGAAAGGACGTATCAGCCGAGGGTTAATTGAGATTATAGAAGAAATAACAACGAGTGATAACCCAAAAGAAAAACTTAGAGAATACGGTGTAGGAAAAAAATCTGCTGAAAAACTACTCAATGATCTTTCAGAGGAACGAATAAAACGTATCAAACAAGGAAACCTTGACCAGACAAAAACAATTAGAAAGTTTTTCTTAAACAATGCTCTACGTAAAACAGCTGTAACGATGAGTGCGGGAGAAACAGATGAGCCTGTAACTTGTGATGTTAAACGTCTCATCAGACTACCAGGTTCGCTTCATGGAAAAACAGGTTTCAAAGTGACAAAAACAACACTTGATGATCTGCAAGATTTTGATCCATTAAGAGATGCTATAGCATTACCTAGCAAAACTGTTAAAATTGAGTTAAACCAGTCTGTTGAAATAAGACTAAAAGATGAAGATTTTAACCTCAAAGAAGGAGTTGAAGAAGTCCCAATGTTTCTCGCTGTTTTTTTAATCGGAAGAAGACTCGCAAATATCACCTAGTTTCTAAAAAAATTTATATTTTCATGATAAGAACTCAAATACTATTTCATTGAATTCATCTGCTTTTTCCACCTGCGATACAATAGTAATTAATGGATGGTTTATAAAATCCACAACGCCTCAAAATTTATTTAATATAAACGTTTATTGTTATATTGTGTAATGACTAAATGGATGAAGAAATAAACTACCGTACACTTAGAAAAATTCAGCAAATGGAAAAAAACTCGCCAGGTTTAACCAGTATACAACCTGATTTTTATAGCTCATTAACAGAATATCTAAACAGCCTGAATGACAGATTTAAAAAAGAAACAGCATCACAGAAAAAAACACTACTACAAGATGAAATACATAATATAAAAAAAATCTCATCAAATATCTACGAACAACGAGAAAAAAAGATACTACTCGCAGCAGTTTCAAAAGCACGTGGTGGAAATCCTGACTTGAAAAATCTAGATGATATAGAAAAAAAATTATTTGACAATACTTTAGATATTATGTTACAGACACGCAAACAAATCTTCGGGAAAAAAAATGCTAATAAATCCAACAAAACAGAAGATACAAAACAAAATGAGACTAACCCAATAGTAATAGTAACTCAAAATATACCTGAATTTGTTGGAACCGATACCAAGAAATATAATCTTAGAAAAGGAGATATCATTTCACTGCCTATTGACATGACTGATACTCTTACAAAAAGAAACGTTGTAAAAAGGATAAAACTGTAAGATTATCTTTTTATATGACCTCCTTATTACGCTTTTAATCTAAAGATAATATTTAAAGAGTACTAAAAGGAGTATAAGTATGTTAAAACCACGTAAAATCAAAAGATACTGTCCTAAATGTAAGAAACATACAGTTCATAATGTTGAAAAAATCAAAAAACGAAAAGCTAGTGAGCTTAAACAAGGACAGCGACGTTTCCGACGGGTTATGCGAGGATACCGTGGTTTTCCAAGGCCTAAACCAGAAGGGCGTGAAAAAACAAGTCGTCGTATACCTGTAAAATATACATGTGACGTATGTAAAAAGAGTTGGCAGCCACCAAGTCAAAGATCTGGTAAATTTGAAATAGGAGAATAAAGAATATGGAAAAACCTGATAGTAAATTTATAAAGGTAAGATGTAAAGACTGTGAAAATGAACAGGTTTTATTCAATAAAGCAAGTACCGTAGTGTCATGTCATATCTGCGGGAGTAGACTAGCAGTTCCTGCTGGTGGAAAAGCACAGATAAAAGGAGAAATCCTTGAGTATATTGAATAAAAGAAATAGGTCTAGATGTTGTTATGATAAAGAAAGATTACCCTGAAGAAGGAGATCTGGTTGTAGGTACAGCAATAAAAGTTCAGAATTTTGGAGCATTTATATCACTGGATGAATATCAGGGTAAAGAAGGCTTCATCCACATAGGTGAAATAGCCACTGGATGGATTAAACGTATACGCAATCACATAAAAGAGAAACAAAAAGTTGTCTGCAAAGTAATACATGTAGATGCATCAAAAGGCCACATAGACCTATCACTTAAACGTGTTAATGAGCATCAACGAAGAGATAAAATACAGGAATGGAAAAACTCTCGTAAAGCAGGTAAACTAATAGAAATGGTCGCAGAAAACATTAGTATGCCTGTCGATCAGTGTTACAAAGACTTTGGTAACAACCTTATTAAAAAATATGGCACACTGTATGCATCTTTTGAAGAAGCAGCATATGACCCGGCCACTTTGAAAAACGATGGGTTTACAGGGGACTGGTTAGATGCTTTTGAAACAGTTGCAAAAAACAATATAGCAATACCATTCGTTGAAATCAAAGGATATATAAGTGTTAACTCATGGCTTCCTGATGGCGTTAATCATATACAAGATGCCCTTTCAGCCGCTGAAAAAAGCGAATATGAAGATGTGGAAATTCATGCGAAATATGTAGGTGCACCACAGTATATATTAACTGTTAAAGCACCAGACTATAAAATAGCAGAGGATGAACTCAAAAAAGCAGTTGAAAAAATTGAGGATACTATAAAACAGCATAAAGGTGAATGCGAGTTTCATCGGAAGTTAGAGGAATAAAGTGTCAAATCTACGTTATTGTCAAAATTGTGAGAATTATACATTAGATAAGACTTGCAAAGAGTGTGACAAAAACACTATTTCAAAGAATCCTCCTCGGTTTTCACCACAGGATCATTATGGAAAATATAGGAGAGAATTAAAGAAGTTAAATGAAGGTGTAAAGTAAATGGATATGGTAACTACTAAATACATTGGAAAAAAACCAAAGTTAGAAAATCCTATATTAATTGAAGGACTCCCTGGCATTGGTAATGTTGGAAAACTAGCCGTGGAACACCTAATTGACAAAATTAATGCTGTTAAATTCGCAGAGATTTATAGTAGGGATTTCCCACCACAGGTTTTTATAAATACAGACGGAACTGTTAAACTGGTTAATAACGAGTTTTATTATTGGAAATCTAAAAAGAAAAATCAAAGAGATCTCATTCTTTTAACAGGTGATTACCAGGGGCTATCTTCACAAGGTCAATATGATCTTGTGGAAGAAATACTAAATATATCAGAAAAACTAGGCTGTAAAGAAATGTATACACTTGGGGGGTATGGTCTTGGACATGAACTTGAAGAACCAAAAGTTCTCTGTGCAACAACTGATAAAAAACTTGTGAATACAATGAAGAAACATGGAGCTGTTTTCAAGAAAAATGAACCAGGCGGTGGAATAGTAGGGGCAAGTGGTCTGCTACTTGGGCTAGGTAAACTACGTGGTTTTCAAGGAACATGTTTCATGGGCGAAACACCAGGGTACCTTGTTGATCCTAAAAGCGCAAAAGCAGTTCTCAAAATACTAATGAAAGTTACAAATGTTGAAGTAAGTCTTTCTGCTCTTGAAAAGAAGGCAAAGGAAATAGAAAACATTGCACACCAATTACGTGAAATAGAAAGCATGCCTAAGGATAAAGCAGAAGAACTAAAATATATAGGATAAAAGACATATGGGTTTGTCTTTTATCGTCTAATATTTTTATCTTTATTGATTGTTATGCCAGTTGAGGATTTCCCGATAATAAAAAGCGTTACCTGTTGTATATAATACTACTGTATCATCGTCAAATGCTTCACAGTTTTCAGCTACTATTATTACGACTGCTGTCAATCCTTTTAGATAAGCTGTAAATTTAAAATCCATCCCGTCAACTAATATTAAACCTTCACGGTAAAGATTATAGCCTTCTGTTTCTAGCTATTGTTTATACTCAGTTTCAACAGTTACTGCTATTGATAACTTATATCATGTTAATTTTTATCACAGATGGCATATAGACCCAGTGTGGTAAAAAGTCAAAATGAAAAAAAAACAAAACATTACAGACCCAGTTATTCTTCTAAAACAACATTATATGTTTTCTCAGGTATCAGTTTATGGATCTCATAAACCTGATCATCATTTAAAACACTTTTTTCAACTAATTCAATCGTCCGTTTTGGAACAGTTTTAGGACCAAGCACAGCACCAGGACGACGAGGATCATCAATATAATCAGTCTCCATCATAAAACGAGAACCCTTACCAGCAGCTTCAACTATGTTTTTTTTACTAGCAAGAACCGACGGTATAAGACCATAGTTTTCACTTTCCAAAATCAATGGTGGAGAATAATGCTTAACAATTTTATCTGCAGCAAGACCAGATTTTTTACCCATTCCAACAAGTTCCTTACATTGACTGGGTGTTGTACTCTCAGTATGCAACACCACAGGGACATCGACTTCTCTGGCTTTTTGCATACCATAAAAAAGGATCTCATTTGAGTCAACTATACTTTGTTCATCTACAGGAAAATGCGGCCTACCGATTTCCCCAATAGCAATGCACTTATGTTCAGCGCATAGTTCTGCTGCTTCATCCATACCTTTTTTCATAATTTCAATAGCAATTTTTCGTCCAAATTTTTCACTTAATCTTATGTAATCAACTGGATATGGACCAACAGTTACAAAAACACCAATATCAATTTTAGATCGTATTTCCTCAGCCATTTTAATTGTCTCATTATAACAAGCAATGTAACTTTTATCTCTAATTACAAAATCCGTCATAGGATACTGACATAGAACAAAATGTGTACCACCAGCTCTTCTGAAATCTAGTACAGCATCAAGAAACCAACCATCACGTCTTAGATGTAAATGATTATCAAATATTATCAATTACCTTTTTCACCTCAATAAAACAGGCATCACAATTTTATAATTACATGAACAGGTAATTAATTTATTCCCCAAAAAAAAGTCCATCATAAACAACTAGAACCTATGCTTGTTCTTCTTTCTAATATAATAGGAAAAAGCATGTTCTTCAGTTTCTTCCTTTCCAGTTATCATCTCAATTATTCCCTGAGCAAGTATCCAACCAAAATATCCCATGAAAAACGTGAAGAAACCAGCAATACTATATCCAAGAATAATCTGAACATATTTTACCCCACCTGTAATAAATAAAACAAATATACCAATTGTCATAAACAAAAAAATCAGCAGGAAAATCCATCGGAGAGCATGAATAGTAACCTTCATAGTTTTCATTGGCAGATCTTCGATTGGTATTTTTTTATCCATAAATTTTGAGAAATTATTCTGACTGTTTTTCTTTCTTGGCATACTTCTCCTCCGTTCAAAGTTGAAACTTTTTAGTTGAGTGGTCCCAAGGAGAAGTAACACATAGTAGATATAAAAAGGTAATTCGCAGATGAATACGCACATATCTTGCAGTTACATATGCATGTAAAGAAAATAGATGAAAAGGTTTACTATTTTTCAAAAGATTTAATAGTTAAATACTAATTTGATAGTAAGTTTGTGAAGGAGAGATTAATGGATCAAAATTTTACCCTAGATGAAACAAGTGGTAAAAAGTTTAAAGAACATGCCCTTGATGAGTCATTCAAAAAAGCTGAGATTTCACGCAGTCTTCAATCAACTCACAAAGGCACACCTGGTAAAATACCTAAGAAAGAAAACACATCAAAATCAGGTATGCTGCTGATCATCATTGCAATATTAGCTATCGTATGCATGTATCTTGGACCTTGGGCATTTATTGCATATGATGCAGAATACATTGAGGGAGAAGGACTTGGGGAAAACATATGGATTCTTAGAAATGCTCAGGCAGAGGACATTGAAAATCAAGATATTATGAACCTTTTCAAAAATAGTTTGGAGCAACCCAACTATATAGGAGTTGCAATAAGTGATTTTACATATACTCCTGCAAAAACAATAGGGGGCTTTATTGCTCTTGTCATTTTAGGTTTGATATTTTTTATATTTCAAATAATAGATAAGTTCCTTAAATTTTCTGAAGGAACATTCATGACAGCTCATTCATTTTTTGCAGTATTTGTAATTGTAATCAACGTCTATATTATTTTAACAGTCTCTAAATTTATAGGGGCATATTTCCAAATAGCCCATAATATGAATCTAGAGCAATTCCCAAATATACAAACAATAATTATTTTCATAAATCCAATCATTGCTATTATCTTAGGATTTGGAATTATAACATATGCTTATACAATTATAAAAATTCATTACATCGAGTTAGAGAGAGAAAAGATAAGTAGCAATGTTAGACATTCATTTTTTAGCACAGGCTTAGGGGGCGGACTATGATAAATTTAAACGTTGCCAAAAAAGCCAGAAATATAATAGGATGGATAGTACTATCAAGCATCCTTGGTCTTATTCTACTTTCATTTTTACCAATGGTCACTGTAAACAATACTAGTACATCTGAGAGTGTCACCTATAACATGGCATTAATGGAAAAAAATAGTAGCCAAACAGGTAATTTAAGAAGGGGTTTACAGACAATAATAATCTTTTTCTGGATTATTATAATAATAAGTCTTCTATCGTTTATTGGGATAATAAATCAGTTATCTGAGAAATTTCTTTCTTTAGGAAAAATATTTTTACTAATGGGGTGTGGAACTACAATATTCAGTGTTTTAGTTGTCATTTATCATTTTATATTTATGGGAAATGTTGATGGTTTGGAAAATATGTCATTAACCTTTATAGGACCTTTACCAATAAAATATATCCATATACCACTAGTAATGGGAATTGCATCTCTAAGTTGTTCCGGGATTTATACATGGTCTATTGGTACAGCAGCTATTAAATATTTCATAGCTGAAAAAAAATCAAAGGAACCAAAACCTAAAAAAGAAAAATTAAAAAAGAAAACAACGAAAAAAGAAGAGAAACAAACACCCGCCGTTAAAACACCAGCAACTATTGCATCATTTAAAAACCGAGATGAAATAGAGGAATGGTTAAAAGGTGAGATTAGTCAAATTGAAAAAACAAAAGATGAGATAGTCGAACCAGTTGATAAGCCTGAAAAAGAAGAAATACCTTTAGAACCTGAATCTTCAATTGAAGTAACTGTTGAAACTGAAAAAACAGAGGGAAAACCAACTATTGCACCATTTTCAAAAAAAGAACCGCTTATAACCAAAGAAGAAGAAACTTTTGAAAAAGACAAACAAGAAGAACCTAAGAGTTCAGGTGAAGTACCAATTTCACCATCATTTGAAAAAGCATTATCCTCTGCAATAGAAAAAAGACAAGCAACAAAAAAGAAACAAAACATTACTGAAAAAGAGGAAGAAACACCTAAAGAAGAAGTTGTTCCCAAAGAAAAAATAGTATTGAGGAAATTAACTGTACGTTGTCCTCAATGTAAAAACGTTTTTAAAGTTAAAAAAGAAGGAAAAACAACAACAATTAAATGTCCACATTGTGGTAAAGAAGGCGTTGCAAAATGAAAAACTAATAAAAATTTTTTTTTCTAAGCATCAGATACTATTCTAATGACATCGCCATCTTTTAACTCATGATCCGCACCTATAACGCGATGTGTCCTTACATCAACTGCTCGTATGAAATGATCACCTAGATCAGTATGAACCTTGTATGCTAGATCTTTAGCATTACTTCCACGTGGCATAAAATGTGCATCAGGCAAGATTCTTCCCTCTTTATCAGTGAGATGTGTTTCATCTTCAACAGGGTATACAACTATGAGATCAAGCATTCTAACTGATTCCTCTATACATTTTTGAATACCTGTAGAACTATATTTCTGTAGAACATGATCCTTAATGTAACCCAATGCTTTTTTCTGTTTATCACTAAGACTGTCTTCGTTTAACATTTTAAAATCGTTACTACCAGGTTTGTAATCAATAAATCCTTTTTTAGAAGCATTATTAAGTGCTAGTTCTGCCTCTGAACTTGTCGGAACAACAATATATCCTTTTTTACGTAGCACATCAACTTTACCCATGAGCTCATCAGAGGCAACATCACATTTATTGAAAGCGATAAGCATTGGTTTACTAATTTTTCTAACAAAATCTGAGAGATTTAATAGTTCATCATCTGTCCATTTCAAAGGACTATCAGCATCAAGATTTAGTTTTCTAATAGCTGTATGGATATGTTCTTCACGTATTCCTAAACCTGTTAGTTTTTCAGCAAGCATTCTATCTATTTTTTTACCTTCCAACTTGCATCGTTTAGCAACAGATTCCCAGCTTTTCTTAATGATTCCCATAAGCCAATAGTTGATTTCTTTTTCCAGAAACTCAACGTCTTTAAGCGGGTCATATTTACCAGGTTCACAAGGATTTCCTTCTTCATCTGTACTACCTGACGCATCAACAATATGTATCAGAGCGTGAGCCTGCCTGAGATCATCAAGAAACTTGTTTCCCAGACCACGTCCTTTACATGCATCTGGAACAAGACCAGCGACATCTATTGCCTCTATTGGTACAAACCTTGTGCCACTGGTACATTTAGAGTTATGCGGTGTACACGTTACTTTGAATTCTTTACAAGGGCAAGGTTTTCTGACATACATCACACCATGGTTAGCATCAATTGTTGTAAATGGATAATTTGCAATTTCAGCATGAGCATCAGTTGCAGCATTAAAAAAAGTGGATTTACCAACATTGGGTTTTCCAACTATGCCTATTTGCATACCCATAATTTTTTTACTCCAGCATATTTTCTACTTCATCAACAATATCTGCATCTGTTTCAAAACGTTTAACCTTATCCTCTGCATCAGAATTTGCAGGGTCCATGAATAATATCCCGTTTTTAGCAAATAGCATACCATTAACCGTTCCTTCTTTAGACAGATAGATTTTTTCAGCATGAATGTTACCAGCAACAATAGTTCTTTCCTCAACTCGCACATCACCATTTGAGTTGATGTTTCCTTGTATTTTTGCCTTCTTATCACAAAGAATATTACCAGTTGCTTTTAATGTCCCATGTATCGTTGACTGTTCACCAATGAACACGTTACCTTTTACATCATAATTACCAAGAATACGGGATTTTTTACCTATTTGTACATTACAGTCAATCTTGGATTTCTGAACACCGATAATACTATTATTTGGGATGAAAAGAAATGTTTCAGATATCGGTATCATATCACCCTCACTTTCCTCTATCTCTTCAAGTATACGATCAATTTCTTCACTATGTCCCATTTTCAAAAGCTGCATGAGATATATAAAAACATAAATGACAACAGGTATTGGACTGCGGATGTTAATCCAACCTTTCGCCTCAAAACCTTTCTCAATTTCAACACTATCTCCAACGTCAAGATCACCTTTGAGGGAAAGTTTACCTTTTATCTTACATTTCTCACCAAAATAGACATTACCACCACTAGTTACATCACCACCAATACTAGAGAAAATATCAACACGGACATCATTAGTGGCATCTAAACCACCATCAATTATGACATGCTCCCCAATAAAAATACGTCCATCTGTTTTAATACCAAACTGCAAAAGACATCTATCACCAATTACTACATCACCCTTGGTAACAATTGTTTTCTCTTCAAACTTTGTATTATCAGGTATAACAAGTGTTTTCCTATCGAAAGCCATTGCTAAAACAGTATTATATATCTGGATATAAAGCCAGCGGATTATCAAAAAAAGAGAAATTGAAAAAGAATTTATTCTCTAAGCCTCTCTTCATCAATTCTTGTGTAGCTTGATATTTCTTCAGGTTTAAACCAGAGATCGATTTCAAATTTAGCAGTATCTAAACCATCAGAACCATGAACAATGTTACGACCAATGAACTGGCCATAATCGCCACGTATTGTGCCCATCGCAGCATCTTGCGGGTTTGTTTTCCCCATCATACCACGTACCATGTTGATAGCATTATCCCCCTCAAGAACCATTGCTACAACCGGTGAAGATGTAATGTATTTCACAGTTGGCTCAAAAAAAGGTTTACCTTTATGAATACCGTAGTGCTTCTCTGCGAGTTCCTTGCTTACTGATACAAGTTTCATTGCAATAATTTTTATTCCTTTTTTTTCAAAACGACTTATGATTTCTCCAACAAGCCCTCGTTGTACTGCATCAGGTTTTATCATAATAAACGTTCTTTCTTTTG
>DAOWIZ010000092.1 GCA_030640585.1 Thermoplasmata archaeon | reverse complement strand
TATGTAAGTATGTCGGGGGCGGGATCTGAACCCGCGACCTCCTGATATCTTAGCACCAAAGGAGCTAAAAACGAACCCTTTTAGCTGAGCTTATGAGTCAGGCGCTCTAACCAGGCTGAGCCACCCCGACATAATCAAGAGCAGAATACAGACCCTATTTATAAAAACTTTCGTGAAAAAGACACCCATATCTTAGATATCAACTGAACATATAAATACAACAATTTATTCCATTACTAGTCTTTTCTTTGAACGTAAAAAAATAACAGGCAGGGATATTTCTTTTAATCTTTTTTTTAGATCTTTGTCATTTGTAACTGCAACACCATTTGTCTGTTCAGCAAGAAGAAAAACACCATCATCAGCATTATTAGATGAAACATCAACAATATCGTATCTTTCAATTAATTTCAATGAGGCTTTTGCAAATATTTTTTTTTTACCCGTTCCATGTTCTGACAGAAACTCTAACTCATTAAAAACAGGTTTTGGAACAATAGTATGATGCTTACCAACAAGACGAGTTATTTCATCCTCCAAATCAATGGAAAACTCAAAAAGCATAATTATAGCACTACTGTCAAGAATAACTATTTTTTTGTTTCTATATTGCCGTAGCCTATCAGATGCCATCTACTGTCAATCCTTCTACTTATTGCAATTCTTTGCCCTTCTTCAGCACAAACAGGAAGTTTAAGTTTAACACCAATTTTCTCACCATGAAACTCCGATACAATTCCAACAGTTGTAGCAGTACCAATGGTAAGCATCAATGGTTCATTGGTTTTAATAGGTTCAACATCTTTTTCTTCAATTGTACCAACAACCCGTTTCAAAAGATTTATTGATAAATTAAAACCATCGAGTGTTAAAGGAAGACTATCTTTTTTACCAACTACCCTCCCAGCAAAAGAATCGGATTTAGTACGTGCAGGATCAAGGCTTGTACCTATAGCAATAAGACCACCTGGTGTTGCTTCTTTTACAGATTTACCACCAGTAAATAAAGAGTCGATGGTTGTCGTAATTGCTTCAAGTGTTTTTTTACCTTCAACTTCAACTTTCCGACCAGGTGCTATTTCAATTTCTTCACCTTGTTTTAAAACACCTTGAATAAGAGAACCACCCATCACACCACCTTTTAACTCATTTGGTCGTGCACCAGGTTTATTAATATCAAAACTACGAGCAATATACATAAGTGGTGGTTTATCAAGATCACGCTCAGGTGTAGGAATATGATCCTCCATTGCATTGATAAGAACATCGATGTTGATATCCTGATGAGCACTCACAGGGATAATTGGTGCACCTTCAGCAACTGTATCCTTTACAAATTTTAAAATCTGCTCATAATTCTTAACAGCATTTTTTTCAGAAACCAAATCAATTTTATTTTGGACAATAACAATATTCTTGATGCTGGCAATATCAAGAGCTGCTAGATGCTCACGTGTTTGAGGTTGAGGACATAGTTCATTAGCTGCAATTACAAGAATTGCTCCATCCATAATCGCGGCACCAGAGAGCATAATAGCCATCAGTGTCTCATGACCTGGTGCATCAACAAAAGACACAACACGTAAAACCTTAGTAGGGGTATTACAAACAGGGCATTTCTTAGTTGTACAATAACACTGAGGCTCTTTACAACTCGGGCATTTATAAAACGCTGCATCAGCATAACCAAGTTTTATAGAAATGCCACGTTTAAGCTCCTCAGAATGCTCATCAGTCCATTTACCAGTAAGCCTTTGAGTAAGAGTTGTTTTACCATGGTCGACATGACCAATCATACCAATATTAATCTCAGGTTGACTTGGTAGACTCATCCTACTTTTCCTCTTCTTTATCCTCAGGCTTACCTTCCTCGTCAGATTTTTCAACAGTAATAAGTTTATCAATAGGTTTAGAACTATATTTCACAACTTTCATGTTAATCTGGACAATATCCAGATTGACTGTGTTACCTTTAACAGATTTTTTCTTCCGCATACCATTCTCTTTTGGTTTAAAACCTAAACCCTCACTCAGTAAAAGTCTTCTACGACTAATACCCGGAAGATCATGTCTCATAGCAAACCCATCTTTATCAGTACCACCCGTTATCTGAAGTTTATACCCCGGAAGTGAAATAAAAATACCATCAACTTCGTCACCAATTTTTTTACCAACTAGTGAATTAGCATGATGCCCGGCAACTGGTACTTGATATGATTTCCCATTTTTTACATCATTTATTACTACTTTGAATTCTACCATATTAAGTTCTCCTTAAATAATTATTTTTAAATTTAATCTTTTTTCTCGGTAACAAAACTATATATTAATAAGTTATGGGTAAAAAATTAACCATATTACACCAAAAAATCACGTTTTTTGAGAATTTTAAAAAGATATATAAAGGAGATCGTGATAAACCGAAGATAAATCCAGTATTATTCGGGGGAGATATAAAATGTCAGAATTTATTTGGCATTGGACAAATGGAAATAGGAAGATATATACAAAGAAGACAGAAGTAGCAGAACAAGCTATGAAAAATGGAATGCTTGTAATGGGTATACGAGCAAAACCAAAAATAATGAGATACTAAAAAAATAGATGTGTCGATCTTTTTAAAAGAAAAAAAGGTGACAAGGAGGGGGGTATTTTTTTACAACGGAAGTTTTTTAGATAATAATTGTATTAGCCCCTGATAACATGTCTGATTTAGATTATAAAAGCCTACTAAAAAAAGTCGTAGACGGATCTCCAAGTAAAAAAATTGATGATGACCGTTTTAAACTACCGAAAGTAGAAATATTTTATGAAGGAAATACTACAGTTATAAAAAATTTTGATAAAATATCTGATGCTGTTAATCGTGAACCTGATCTTATTTTAAAATTTTTACTGGGTGGACTAGGTACAGCTGGAGAACTCGATGGAACAAGAGCATTGTTTCAAGGTAAAATACCAGCTAGACAAATACAGGACAAGATAAAAGACTACATAGATACTTTTGTTATGTGCTCAGAATGCAACAGACCCGATACTCATCTTGTAAAACAAGGTAGAACTACCTTGATCAGATGTGACGCGTGCGGTGCATTCCGCTCCGTTAAATCACGTAGGAAAAAAGTAGTTCAACAACCTGCTGTTGCGGCATTAAAAGAAGGAATGATCTATGATCTCACTATAAAGGATATAGGTAGAAAAGGAGATGGTGTTGCGTTTCTTGACAAATATGTTATTTATGTATCTGGAGCTATCAAAGGTGCTGTGGTAAAAGTAAAGATAGAAAAGATTTCTGGGACGGTTGCTTTTGGACAGATCGTGCAGGTATAAATTGTTACATATGCACCTGCATATTTATCTGTCAAAAATAACGAAAGTTATTTAAATATAACGGCGCATTCATTTCTTGTGTCTGTCAGACGAATGATGTCGTTTGTCGTTAAATGTACATATATTTGGCAGAAAAATGGCACTGTTTTGACACGCAAATATTTATGTGAGGAGAAAAATGGAAACACAACGCATAACAATAAGATTACCACAGCGTGATATTTATTCTATAGATCTTTTTGTTAGAGCTGGAGAGTTTGCTACACGTTCTGAGGTAATTCGTCGTGCGGTCCATGAATACGTTAAAAATTATGCTGATAGTGTAATTGAAACGGCAGATAAAATGAAAAAAGTGCAAGAACTGGAACTTGCTCTTGAATCCATTGAACCTTACATGAAAAAATAATGGTTAAAACCGAAAAATAGGAGGGATGGGATGCACCCCTAGAAGGGCACCTTACTCACTAAGGTGCCCTTCAAACTACCAGAAATAATTTAGGAGGAATGGTATGGAAAATAAAAATATGGAATCTTTTATTACAAATGCAGTAGAAAACAAAGCTGAAGAAGAAAGTAGATTACAATTTGAAGGAGAAGATATGTTTGGCACACCACGAATAACAATAATTGGATGTGGTGGAGCTGGAGGAAACACAATTACTAGATTAAATAAATTAGGTGTAAAAGGAGCAGATACAATAGCTATAAACACCGATAAACAAGCTCTTGACCTAGTAGAAGCAGATCGTAAACTACTCATTGGAGGGTCTCTCACACGTGGCCTGGGTGCCGGAGGTTTTCCAGATGTTGCAGAGCGTGCTGCTCGTGAATCAAGCAGAGAAATTGAAGAACTTGTAAAAGGATCAGACCTAGTATTTATCACTGCAGGTATGGGTGGCGGTACAGGTACTGGAGCTGCACCAGTAGTTGCTGAAATAGCAAAAAAACACAATGCTGTTGTTACATGTATGGTATCAACACCATTTAATGTAGAAAGAGCTCGACTCATAAAAGCGGATGAAGGACTTGACAAACTAAGGACAAAAGCTGACAGTACTGTTGTACTTGACAACAATAAATTACTTGAGTTTGTACCAAATCTTCCAATAAACCAAGCATTTTCTGTAATGGATCAAATGATAGCAGAAACCGTAAAAGGCATATCTGAAACCATTACCGTTCCATCACTTATCAACCTAGATTATGCAGATATGAAATCTATCATGGGCTCAGGCGGATTATCCATTATGCTCTGGGGAGAAGCAGATGAAGATGCAGGAGTAGAAACAATAGTACAAGAAGCATTAAATCACCCATTACTCAATGTTGACTACAAAGGAGCCACTGGTGCATTAGTACACATAACTGGTGGACCGAATATGAGCCTTAAATATGTACAAGATGTAGCAAAATCATTAACAGAAGATCTAGATTGTTACTCCAATGTCATACTTGGAGCAAGAGTAATACCAGAGTTTGAAGGTAAATGCAGAGTAATGGCAATAATGACCGGTGTACAATCACCAAATCTACTTGGACCGAGAAGTCATTCTGCAATGGAAACACGACCAATGGCAGCAACACCAACTTGCGATATTGACTTCGTACGATAAAAGGTAATAAAAAACTATTCTTCTTTTTTTCTTTTTATTTATAAATTTATAATTGTACCATCAAAATCTTGACCGGTTATAGCTTTTTCCAGCTGATCGAGTCTTTTACCATTTAAAACAAAAGTAGGAATTTTTGCTCTATTAATAATCTCAAGTGCAGGACCATCAATAACAACATTTTTACCAGCACTACTCCAATCAATACCATGTTCACTAATCAACTGTTTTATCGATACTTCCTTTAGCTGCTTAGCATCACTATATTTGTTAGGATCTTCATCAAAAACACCATCAACATTTGTCGCAATAATAAACTTACAAGCATTAATTTTTTCTGCTAGTTCAGCACCAACCATATCAGTACTATGACCAGGTGTTGTACCACCCATTACAACAATTAATTCGTCTGTGTTCTTTGCCTCATCAGTTGTAACAGGAATATTACAATTTGAAATTCCAAGTGTAGTTGCCAAAATTTTAGCATTAACTCTCGTTATTGATATACCTATTTCATCCAATATTTTTTCATCAAAACCTAATTTCCTTCCAAGGTTGATATAAGTTCTAGCAGTTTTACCACCACCAATAACAATATAGATTTTGAATTTCTTACATAGTTTTTTTAACATATCTGCAAGGTTTTTAAAGTAAGAAATATCAATATCCTCTGAGAAAATAACTGATCCACCAATAGAAATAACAATAGACTCCATACAAAAAACAGTATAATTATCTGGTTTATTAGAGTTGTTAAAACAAAGATACTATTCTTAGGCTACTTCCGGCCCAGCATGTCCCTTTTTAGGAGTATCGCCAAGTCTAACCTGAGGTAAAGGAATAGGTGGTGGGAGGCCTAGATCTTTTGCAATACCAACTGCTTCGGGGACACATGCATGCATAACAGCAGTATGAATATGGCTAGCTATCTGATTAGGCATCTTACGAGTCTTTTTCCATTCATCAGCAATTTTCTTTGCATCCTCATTTTCATAAATAAGTGATCCTTCAAGTTTAATCATACCAACAGGACCATAACTAGCAGTATATTGAAAATCAATATTAGCCACATTTTCTTCCATTACAGAAATCTGATTAACAGTACTATTATGATCAATGCGCACCTGTTTAGGACGCTCAGTATGATTCATATAACGCCTAGCCTCAATAGATTTAAGTTGAATACCTCTTATTTTCATGCTGGACCTGTTAACAAAAAACATGCTTTTACAGCTTTCGCTAATTTAGAAAAATACATAAGTACCAACAAATATGCCCCATTTGGGGAGTGTTAACATGAAAAGATTGATTAGTATAATGTTTGCCATAGCAATTCTAATATCTATCTCAGCATCTAATATAAGTGCTGAAGAAATTGAAACAACTAACCATGAAATAAAAATAACAACAGGCGACCGGTACCTTCTAGTAGAAGAAAGCATAACAATAATAGGAGATTCTGACGAGTTATACGAAACAATCAATTTGTGGATACCAACCAGTGCACAAGAAATTAAAACACTATTTAAGAGCAATCCAATAGAACCAGATAACTCTACTGGAAATGAATACACGTACAACTTAACGGGTTTAAATACTTCAATGAATCAGTCCATACTAGTTACACTATCATATAACCTTGACAAAAATATAGGTGATTTTGAAAAAACATTACTCCACGATACAAATTCTATATCAGTTATATTTGATGATGAAAATAAAATATACTCTGCAGAAAATCTACAATCAGGTAGTTCCTTCAAACTTCGATTATACAAACCAACAGAGACACCACTAAGCATGTTCACCATTATACTCATAGTTCTTCTACTTATACTACTGGCAGTCACTGTACTGTATTCATTTAAAAAACAAAAAGCACCAAAAACTAGCGCCGCTGGAAGTGAACCGGAGGAATTACTTAGCACAAAAAAAATGCTTCTAATGTCCATATTAAAAGATATTGAAAAACAACATCGTGCAAAGAAAATATCAGATGATACATATCATAAACTCAAAGAAAAATATAAACAAGAAGCAGTAGATTCAATGAGAAAACTTGATGGCATGAAATCAAAAGTCAAATAGGCTCTGTTGAACATTTTCTTTTTTCTCTTTTTCCACAGATATGCTTTTTTTAGTTTTTTCAACAGGTTTTAAATCAATTTCAACAGGGGGGCTAAGAATTTCTTTTAACTTACCACGATGTTTCTCCCCAAGTAAATACTTAATCTCAACCTCAGTTAAATCAAACCTATTTTTCATTTTAACAGCAAAAGTAGTATTATTTCTAAACATGTGAACAAAATATGTTGAAAGAAAATATTTACTCTTGCTAGATGAATTATGACAAGATCTGCTAATTTTTCTTGCAATGGAATCGCGGACATCACGACTTGGTTTACTACTTTTAAGTTCCCTTAACCAAGTTGGAAAATTATATTTTTCATTAGGATAAACACGTGTTTTTGCAACAGCCACACCACCATTCATAAAATCAGAAGCATATGACCAAAGACCATAGTTTTGCCTACGATGAGTCCTACCAAGGAAAACATCAGCTCTAGATAATGCATCATAACCATTAACTAAGTCATTAAAATCTCGGTATTCAGAGGGCATATTTTCATTTATCCATAATAACACACTATTTGGATCTTCATCAAGATGCAATGTACTCTTACGGATACTTTGAATATTTCTAGTTTTAAAAATCTCTCGTAAGGCATCAAAGATTATCTTCTCACGATCCCTATATCCTAGTACATCCAAAGCATGTGCATCAACATATTCCTTATCCATGCAAATAGACTGTAAATCATTAACCGCTGAACGAATATCACCTTTACAACGATTAGATATTGCATGCAAAACCTTCTGATCAACATTTACTCCTTCTTTAAAACAAATCTTTCTAAGTAAATTAAAAACCATACTAGGATATGGATCATAAAATCTAATCAACAAACAAATATTTCTTAAAACATCTCCGCCACCCTTGATCAAATTATAATAATCATTAACTATCAAAATAACCGGCTGGCTAGTAATTTTTATAGTCTCAACAATTGCCTTTTTCCCACCACGATCACTAAGATCTTCACCTGTTTTATCATCGCTAACACTTCTTTCATAAAGATTATCTGCTTCGTCTAAAATAATTAGTTTCCTACCACCACTCTTAGAATTAATAAACTTTCCAGAATCATCAAAGGTCTCATTAACAGATCCAGAAGTTGCAACATTTTTAATTTTTGCAGCATTTCTGGCGTCAGAAGTATTTAACTCTATAGGCACCCATCCAAAATCATTTGCAAGAGCAATAGCACTACTAGTTTTTCCAGTACCTGGTCTACCAGATAATATCACAGCTCGTTTTTTAGGAATGCCCTTATTCCAACTATTAGCCCATCTTTTAAGATCTGTTATAGCACGTTCATTCCCAACGATATCATCAAGACCCGTTGGTCTGTATTTTTCAGTCCAATCCTCCATAATAGATAAAGATAACAGAACTGGTATATTTTAATATAATTGTCACATTTTTTACATAACCTTTTTATCAGGATGCTTTATTTGTGTTTCTCAAAACCATATTGCGAGGATGGCCCAGCCCGGCACGGCGATGGATTGCTAATCCATTGATCTTACGATCACGGGAGTTCAAATCTCCCTCCTCGCGTAAAAACCATTTTTCAAAAGGAGAAAAAGCCACATTTTTTATGAAAACGATTTGGAATTTTTCTTACATAAAAAACATTTTGATGCATCTGAAGATTAAAAAAATATTATAACTAGAAGAGTTATTTCTATCAGTCACCATCTGTAAGGACAATATTATCAACTACGTCATTTTCTGCTGTTCCATCTGACTCTGTTGTACCAGGGGCAAAAGTACGTTCTACCACTTTTTGTAGCATTCCACCAAGTTTTACATTATATTCCATAACAATTTCGACAAACTGTTCAAGATTAACTGTCCACTCGCCTTCATCTATCGTCAGCTCATTGCTTGCTACCCCATCATCTCCGTCTGAGTCAACTACTGTTCCATTATTCCATACTACTCCATCTCCATCGTCATCTCCATCTAAACCGTCATCTCCATCTAAATCAACTGTCCCATTGTTCCATACTACTACTCCATCGTCATCTCCATCTAAATCGTCATCTCCATCTAAATCGTCATCTCCATCTAAATCAACTGTTCCATTATTCCATACTATTTCCCCATCATCTACTGGTTCATTTCCATCATCTGATGTTATCCTCCCAACTAGATCCCATATTTTTGGCAGACGCACATCTTCTTCTAGATCATCTGGGTCATCATCATATTCACCATCATCATATTCACCATCATCATATTCATCTGTATCCATTAACACGCCATTATCATTGTCAGATGCAATCTGAGAGAGTTTATCCAATATTTTCTTGAACGCCAAATTTTCTGGAAGAAATTCATATATCTCTCCTTTGGAGAACACAAATGAAGCAGTACTTGTTGATGCAAACATAAGCATTACTAACAGAACAGATATCATCATTACATATTTTTTAATCATACCTTTCACCTAACCATGTTACTTTTTATCACCAATTGTATAAAAACCTGCCGTGTCAAAATGTCAAAATGCAAAAACATGTATAGTACCAATCTCTCATTTGGAAAAAGAAGTATTTATCCGATGCATGTAAAGATGATTGAAGGTAAGAATTACTTATTGATTTTTCCTTTTTTTATTGTTATTTCCTTATCTTTTATTAAAACCCATCCAACAACAATAGTTATCAGAAAGATATAGACAAAACATTCTACAAAAGGTGCCGAAATGACTGGGGCAGACTCATGACCCAAAAATAGATAATTCAAGTCATGTCTTAAAAAGACTGATCTTACAAAAACCTTGAGAACGCCAAAAACGATGAAATACAGCAACCCAAGAAATTGAATCTGTTTGAAGGTGAAATCATATTTTCTCACAACTACAAACAATG
>DAOWIZ010000034.1 GCA_030640585.1 Thermoplasmata archaeon | reverse complement strand
TCACTTCTTCACCAGAACTATAAGGGCCAATCCACTCCTCAATACTTCCATCATCCCAATTGATATAGATAAATATATCATCTGCATTTGGATCAGTTGCAGTAATGGTATATTCATATTCTATACCAGGTTGTCCATTAGATGGACCATTAATAGTTGGCACATATGGTGCATATGGACTTATATCAGCAAAACAATAAACCATTCCCTCCTTTCCAAATAATGTACCACTAGCAACGTAGAGCTGACCATCAGCTATGGCAGTTGTATGAAATACTGGAATTAAACCATACTTTTTAAATTCCCAAATTGTCTCCCCATTAAATGCATCAAAACAGTAAATCATACTATGCAAACTATTCACAAAAACACTTACATAAACCTTGTCATCAGCAACAGATACCCCATTAATACCGCCTACAAGAAGAATTGAGGTGAACAGCTTTGAACGTTGCCAAACAAGACTTCCATCATCAGCATCTAAACAATAAAGATACCCACCAAGATCACCACCAGTAAGAAGACCCCCTGCACCTATGTATACATTCCCATAGGCAACAGTAGGTGATGCCGGATTCTGAAATGAATCTTCAATTTCTGATTCCCATAAAACACTGCCATCCTCAACATCTAAACAATATACGCGTCCAGGAAAGTAAACTGGTCCCTCCTCATCTATATATCCCCAGCCACCGGTGCCAACATATACTTTTCCATCAACAACAGTTGGAGCGCACGTTACAAAATCTCTCGCAGGACCACTGTTATACCATGTCCAAATTTCTTCTCCAGTTTCAGCATCAAAACAATATAACTTCGGACACCCAGCACTTTTTTGTCTACAACCAACAAACAATCGACCATTAGAAACAGCCAAATGACCATACGTATCTATATTATCCTTAGTCCAAATAATATCACCAGTATTTGCATCTAAACAATAAATCTGACTCTCTTTTTCTCCCTCTAAGCCTACAAAATATACCTTTCCATCTGTAACTACTGGAGGAGTTGCAATAAAACTATATTCAAGATCAAGATTTTCCCATATAACACTTCCATCAACTGCATCAAGACAATGAATATCACCATCAGGGTGTTTAGCCGTACAAACATACGCCTTACCATCAACGACAGCAGGTGCAGCGTACATCCCACAAGGAGTAATATACTGCCAAATTTTATTACCTGTTTCAGCATCCAAACAATAAAAAACTCCTTCTCGATGATCCTCTCCCTCTTCAAATGATCCAGCATATGCCTTTCCATCGACAACTGCTGTTGAGGCATACATTAAATTCCCACCTTCTGCTGTATAAGTCCATAAAATATTATTAGTATTTGGCCCAGTAGATGTTGAATACCCAATGTTCTCAGGGTCATGTTTATACATAGGCCACCAATCAACTTCATCACCTTGACTAGTAGAGCCTTCTTCAACAGCAATTTGTTGTTCTTTTAACGTGTTTCCAACATTATTTACAGCGCCTGGTACTACTGGTAAAACAGCAACAGCAATCAACAGCATGCAGATTAAAAATCCTATTAGTTCTTTTTTCATCTTTTTCCCCCTAATATTTTATATGCCAAAAAAGATATAATGAGTAGAGTATAAATAACTTATTAGGACAAACATCTTCATGAAAACAAAAAATAGAGCAAACTATTCCTTAAAAAAGAGTTTATGTGCAAAGCCTTGGAACTCGTAAGCTTTATATATTTGACTAATTAGCTTTTGACTAACGAGTCAGACCCACAGTAATAAAAACAATTTTTACCATAAATGATCTATTTTATGAGTATTGGCTAAATGCTCCTATTAAAAATGCAAGCAGACCTATAAAAATGGCTATTAGGGTAAGTTTCCTATAAAGTTCCATAGGTGGTTTTTTCTTAAAAATCAGAATGAATGATGTACTAAGCAGCATTGTATCTGTTATTAAAACTAGAGCAAGGTAAGAATAATTCATGTAATAAATACCAAATTTTTCAATAAAAAACGGTATGAAACTAAGAACTATTGCAACTATGTAAAACAATGCAGCAGCGATATTAGACTTACGTGTTCCAATATACCGCGGAAGTGACTTTACTCCTTTTTTAAAATCCCCTCTGAAATCCTGCACATCTTTCATGATTTCTCTGCCAGATCCTGCTAGAAACGCTATCGATGCAATTATATAGATTACGGGGTGAATTTCAAAAGGAAACAGTGTGGTTTCTTGTATTACTGCAGCAGCTCCAAAAACAAATGGAATAGCCATAGTATAAGCGATATAAAAATTTCCTAGGAGTTTTATTTTTTTCATCTTAGTGTCATAAAGTATTGCAAAAAGCGCAGTGACTAATGCTATTATAAAACAGGTAGAATTAACAAAAAGTGAACAAAGTATACCAAGTGGGAAAAGTATGTAAAATAGATATAGTGCTGTTTTTGGTAAGAGATCTCCACGCACTAATGGACGATCAGTTCTCTTATTTAGTTTATCAATTTCAAAGTCATAGTAATCATTAAGCGCAAAAGTACTTGCCCCTAAAAAAAGTGCAGTAAAAAAAGTTAATATGAGTTTATCAATAGGTGGAAATCCTGTAACACCAAGTACTTTTTGTGATATCACTGAGCCTATAAGAATGGCAATGAAAAGCATAATCCCGTGTTCTAATCGCATGAGTTGCCAAACGGCTTTGAGTTTTTTCATTACACATTGGAATAACATGGTTTATATAAACTTTTAACTCAAATGGAACGCTCTAGTTTTTTCTCCAAAAATGTTAATACAAGCTAATTGATTCTTGCTGTTGGTGTGATGAGATGGGGAAAATAAGTGATAAAATAAAAAAAATGGATGATAAACTTTGGGATAATTATTACAAAGATTGCGAATATTCATCTTCTTTTTATTATTATCACCCCACAGCTTTTTGGCTTCTAGTAATAGGTAGTATAATAATGATGGGAATAGTATTCTTTGAGATTGTTCGAGCAAAAACAACTGGAAATCCGCCATACATTGGGCTTTTTGCCTTTTTCTTTTATGTAACAATGTGTTCCTTTGTTGTTTTCCATCTTCGAAAAAAAGATAGAACTTTATATCAGGGGTATAAGTCTCTTGTTCAGAATAATTGGGGATTGCTAATATTAATTGGAATTTTATGTTTGTTTTTATACAGTCTTTTTCATATGGCGTTTTTTCGAGATGCAATTCCTTTTTTAGTTGAAGATGATTTGCTATATTATATCTTAATTTTCGGGGATTTATCAACAGTTGTTGGATTGTTGTCTGTTTTATTATATGTTTTAAAAAAGAGAAAAAAATTGAAATGGAATATCTATGATGGAGAAGATGAACTATAATTCCTGTATTTAAATAATCACTTGGTTTTTTTACTTCTGTGGCTCAATTATCACTTTCATTGATTTCTTGGCATCTGCTACTAGTTTGAATCCTTTTGGTGTTTCTTTCATTGGTAGTTTATGACTTATCACATCTGTGACAACTAATTTTTTTGATTTTATTAATTTAATTGCTTCAACTATATCTTTTCCTGCACCAGCATAGGTTGAAACCATTTTGATTTGTTTATTCCAAACATCAAAAAGTGGGAATGGAATTTCAACGCCTGGTTTTGTCATTGCAAACCATAGTATTGTACCACCTGGGTTTACTGCTTCTATTGCTTGTTTAACTGCTGATTCAACTCCTGCACATAGTATTACAAAATCAGCAAGTCTTTCGTTGTTTTGTTTTTTTATTTTTTCAGATATGTTTTCTTTTGCGTTTATTACAAAGTCTGCACCCATTTTTTTTGCAAGTTTCAGCCGATGTTCATCAATGTCTGTTGCAAAAATCTTACTTGCACCCAGTGCTTTTGCAAGTTTAATATTTAACAATCCGGCCATACCACTACCAAGAACAAGAACAGTTTTATCTGACTCGAAGTCCATAGTTCTAAAACCTCTTACAACACATGCAAGCGGTTCAATAAAGGTTCCTTCATCATAACTCATTTCTTTAGGTAATAGAAACGTGCCACGGTCAACGTTTATCTCTGGAACTTGGAGATACTGAGCAAAGCCACCAGGGTAAAACTTGGTAGTATGAAGTGTATCACAAATTGTATGTTGATCATTGAGGCAATAACTGCATTCATTACATGGGACATGATGAGTTACAAAAACCCTATCACCAACTTTGTATTTTTTTACGTTTTTACCAATTTTAACAATGTCACCTGCAATTTCATGACCTAGAACCAGTGGCGCTTTTTTGATACGGTACCATTCCATGACATCTGATCCACATATCCCACTTGCTATTACTTTTACGAGTAGTTCATCATCAGATATTTCAGGAATTGATTGTTCCTCAATGCGTACATCGTTGTTGTTGTAATACATTGCAACTTTCATTTTTTCCATGGTAAAACACGATTCAGGTTATAACTAACCGTTTAATAGATTTTATTCCACTCAAAAACCTATGTTGATATTCCAAAAAGATTTGATAAAATTAATGAGGGGATGAATTACATCGATCTTAGTCGTTTTATTCTTTCATCTATTGGTGGATGTGTTGCCCAAATTGAACTAATTGACTGGCTTTTGAACGGATTTGCAATATACAGTGGTGCTACTGTTTTTGACCCTTTGGGTTTTCCAGTTGGATGATCGGTTTTTATTTTTTCGAGAGCTTTAGCAAGTCCTTCGGGGTTCCTTGTTAGATATGCACCGTTTGAATCAGCTAGGTATTCTCTTTTCCGTGAAATCATGAGATATACAAGTCTGGAAAAAATTGGTGCAAGTATGACAAGGAGAATTGCAAGGACAATAAGTATTGCGTTGCCATCG
>DAOWIZ010000042.1 GCA_030640585.1 Thermoplasmata archaeon | reverse complement strand
ATAGAAATGCCATTATGTTCCATATGTAACACTAATGTATTATTTTGTTATAAATGTTCATATATGTTTTAAATAATTTTTTATCCGTTCTACTTTTTTAAGTGACTAAAATTTATGGCTTATTACTTAAGGGAATGCTGCATATTGGTAAGGGGATTTTATAACATGGGGTTTAGGAAACAAGCGTCTAAACTAGTTCTTGAAGATGGCTCTATTTTTCATGGGTATTCTTTTGGGTCTAAAAAAGAAGCAAATGGAGAAGTTGTATTTAATACAGGAATGGTTGGCTATCCTGAAATTTTAACCGACCCATCTTATAGAGGACAAATCTTGGTGTTAACATATCCGTTAATAGGTAATTACGGTGTCCCTGGGGATGAAAAAGAAGACAATTTGTTGAAATATTTTGAATCAAACAAAATACAAGTTCAAGGTTTAATAATCTCTGATTATAGCAACGACTACTCTCATTGGAATGCCAAGAAATCTTTGTCAGAATGGATGAGAGAACATGAAATTCCAGGAATATTTGGTATAGATACAAGAGAGCTTACTAAAAAGCTACGTGAGAAAGGAACAATGCTTGGAAAAATTATTTATGATAAAGAAACTGTCGATTTTAAGGATCCAAATAAAAGAAATTTGGTGGCTGAGGTCAGCATCAAAGAACCTATTGTTTACAAAAAGGGAAAAAAGAGAGTTATAGTAATTGATTGCGGTGTAAAAAATAATATAATCAAGGCTTTCCTAAGGAGAAATATATCTGTTATTAGATGTCCTTGGGATTATAATTTCTTAGAAGAAAAGGTAGATGGCATCGTCATATCAAATGGACCTGGAGACCCTAAGATGTGCCAAGAGACCATAAATTATGTGAGGAAGACCTTGTCTAAAAATATCCCTATTCTTGGTATTTGCCTTGGTTCTCAGATTTTGGCACTTGCGGCTGGTGCCGATACATACAAGCTAAAATATGGTCATAGAAGTCAAAATCAGCCATGTGTAGATGTCGGAACCAAAAGATGCTATATCACGTCACAGAATCACGGGTATGCTGTTGCTTCTGATACATTACCTCAGGATTGGAGGGAATGGTTCTACAATAATAATGATGAAACAAACGAGGGCATTATTCACATCTCAAAACCATTTTTTGGAACACAATTTCACCCTGAAGCATCTCCCGGGCCTGATGATACTGAATTCCTGTTTGATATGTTCCTGAGGGCGATGCGATGATAAAGAAACTTAAAAAAGTTTTAATTTTAGGATCAGGAGCGATACGGATAGGACAAGCAGGAGAGTTTGACTATTCTGGTAGTCAAGCAATTAAGGCATTAAAAGAGGAGGGAATTAAAACAGTCTTAGTTAATCCAAATATTGCAACAATTCAAACATCTGATTATCTGGCTGACAATGTGTACTTTTTACCAATCAACGCACATTTTGTTGAGAAGGTTATTGAGAAGGAAAAACCTGATGGAGTGTTACTTAGTTTTGGCGGACAAACAGCGTTAAATGTTGGTGTTGAACTAGCTGAAAAAGATGTTTTTAAGAAGCATAATGTGGCGGTAATTGGTACCCCTATCAAAGCTATTCTAAACACAGAGGATAGAGATCTATTTGTCAAAAAAATAAAAGAAATCGATCTTAAGGTTCCATTGAGTAACGCCGTGACAAGCGTTGAAGAAGCAGTTGACGTAGCAGAGGAAATCGGTTATCCTGTTATGTGCAGGATAGCATATGCGCTAGGTGGTTTGGGCTCGGGTGTAGCCAATAATAAAAAACAACTAATTGATAGAACAAAAAAGGCTTTTTCTTTCACAAAGCAAATCCTAATAGAGAGATACTTTGGTGGTTGGAAAGAACTTGAATATGAGGTTGTAAGAGATCGTTACGATAACTGCATTGTTGTTTGTTCCATGGAAAATGTTGACCCTATGGGTATTCACACTGGTGAAAGTGTAGTCGTTGCTCCAGTGCAGACATTAACATCATCTGAAAATTTCAAACTACGTGCTATCGCTATAAAGGTGATAAGGCATCTTGGCATTGTTGGGGAGTGCAATATACAATTTGCACTTGATCCAAAATCAGAAGACTATAGGATAATAGAGGTTAACGCCCGATTGAGTAGAAGTTCAGCGTTGGCTTCGAAAGCAACAGGATACCCTTTAGCTTTTATTGCAACGAAGCTTGCTTTAGGTCATAGTTTAATAGATTTGGAAAATATTATTACAAAAGAGACATCAGCTTGCTTTGAACCAGCTCTTGACTATGTTGTTGTTAAATATCCGCGGTGGGATCTACAAAAGTTCAGAAAAGTCAGTCTTACCCTAGGCTCTGAGATGAAATCTGTTGGAGAGGTTATGGCCATTGGCCGGAGTTATGAGGAGGCCCTCCAGAAAGCAATTCGAATGTTGGATGTCGGAATGAATGGTCTTGTTTGTAATGACCTTGAGTTTAATGACTTTGCTAAGGAGCTCAAGGAGCCAACTGATAAGAGAATGTTTGCGATTGCTGGGGCTATCAAAAAAGGATATTCTATCGATAAAATATATAATCTTTCTAAAGTGGATCCATGGTTTCTCTATAAGATAAAGAATGTCGTAGAGATGGAAAAAATACTGAAACAATTCAATCTTAAAGACCTGTCTGCCTCTTTGTTAAGGGAGGCAAAACAAAAAGGCTTTTCTGATCAACAAATAGCAATACTTACTAAAAGCAATGAGTTGGCAGTACGGAAAAAAAGAAAGAAACTTGGCATAATACCATACGTGAAACAAATAGATACATTGGCAGCAGAGTACCCTGCAAAAACGAACTATTTGTATCTTACATATAACGGTTGTAAAGATGACTTTGATTCCAAAGAAAAAAACCAGGTTGTTGTTATAGGTAGTGGAGCGTATAGGATTGGCTCCTCCGTGGAATTTGACTGGTGCTGTGTTAATTCAGTGGCTACATTACGGAATTTGAAATATCGCACTATCATGATAAACTGTAATCCTGAAACAGTGAGTACGGATTATGACATTTGCGATAAACTCTATTTTGATGAACTTACTTTTGAGAGGGTTTTAGATATTTGTGAGAAGGAGAACCCTAAAGGGATTGTAGTTTCAATGGGGGGCCAAATACCAAATAGTTTGGCTTTACCATTACATCATGCTGGTGTTTCAATACTTGGAACATCGCCCCTTAGCATTGATGGGGCTGAAGATAGACATAAGTTTTCTAAATTGTTGGATAAACTTGAGGTGGATCAGCCTTTGTGGAAGGAGTTGACTAGTTTAAAAGAAGCGGAGCAGTTTGCAAACAACGTTGGCTATCCTGTTCTTGTGAGGCCAAGTTATGTGCTTAGTGGCGCTGCAATGAGTATCGCATTGAGTAAAGCGGAGTTAAAAACATATCTCAAAAAAGCCTCTGAGATTGGCAAGGAACACCCTGTGGTTATTAGCAAATTTATAACTGGTGCTAAAGAGATAGAAATCGATGCTGTTGCTAAAGAGGGTGAACTTTACTGTTATGCAATTTCTGAACATGTTGAGAATGCCGGGGTGCATTCAGGTGATGCTACTATAGTGTTACCCCCTCAGAGGACATATTTGGAAACCATGCGGAGGATTAAGATAATTGCAAAGAAAATTGCTAAATCTCTGGAGATAACCGGTCCTTTTAACATACAATTTATTGCTAAAGATAATGATGTTAAGGTTATCGAATGTAATTTAAGAGCATCGAGGAGTTTTCCCTTTGTCTCTAAGGTTTTTAAAATAAATTTTGTTGATTTAGCCACTAAGATTATTATGGGTCGGAGTGTTCCTCGTATGGATCGTTCCTCTTTTGACTTGGACTACGTTGGAATTAAGGCACCACAATTTTCCTTTACCCGGCTAAAAGGTTCAGATCCTGTCTTAGGAGTAGAAATGGCTTCTACCGGGGAGGTTGCCTGTTTAGGTGATGATTTTAATGAAGCATTTCTGAAAAGTCTTGTCTCAGTGGGTTTTAAATTACCAAAGAAAACAATCTTGTTGTCTACAGGGCCAATAGACAGTAAGGCAGAATTCTTAGAAAGCACTAGAAAATTAGACGGAATGGGTTTTAAGTTTTATGCTACAAAAGGAACCGCTGATTTTATGAGAGCCAATGGCATTAAAGCAGATGTTTTGTACTGGCCCCTGGAGAAGAAAGAACCAAATGTCCTAAGCTACATAGCTGATGGGAAAATTGATTTAGTAATAAATATACCTAAAAACATCGAAAAAAATGAACTTGACAACGATTATCTTATACGACGAAAGGCGGTTGATTTTGATGTTCCTTTACTTACTAATTTACAACTTGCAAAACGTTTTGCTGAGGCAGTTCATGCTATTTCGCTTGACGATTTGAGTGTTAAGAGTTGGAATGAATATAATTAATTGCTGTTTTTTACATTTTATAATATCAAAATAATTGAGATTTAATGTAGATGGGGTGTGATCTGCACACTCGTATACATACTCATCTGCGAAAAATGCACTTAAACCCCTATATATTTGTAGGTTTAGCAACGATTGGGACGGGATGAAGCTTAATTCTAAAAGTTTTAGAGAATACCCATCCAATTACCCCCTCTAAATCACCTCTTCTCCCTCCCAAATCTTGTTTTTTCCTTATGATTTAGTGTTAAGGAGAATGATGGTTTGTCAACGGTAGGGGATTTAGTTTATCATTTTGACGTATTTACACAAAACATTTAAATAATAACAATTACAGAGTATAACATGGAGAAAGGTGGTGAAAAAAAATATGAAAATCGTCAGCGAGGTAACAACCCAGCAAGAACTTAACGAAATGAAATCCGTAATGGAAATATTCATTGTTAACACTCGAATCAGACAACTTGCAGAAATGGTATAAATCTAAAATAATTTACTATACAAAATTATAACACATCGGATTCACCAATACCACCACTTTAATTCTAATTTTTTTTACTATTTACTAATTTTTTTCAAAATATTTTAAAAATGCTTGTCTAAAGGTAATATTAATAACAATCTTTTTGATTACAGAAGTTCAACCAGGTGGATAATATGGTTGAAATATCTGATATTGAACAAATTTTTTCAGAGGAATTAAACTGGATAAAAGATAAAAACTTGAGAAAAAAAGTAGTTGAAGTATGGAAAAAAGCATCTGACCGGGGTGGCTGGAAAACACTAGATAAAGTACCATTTACTCTTCTATTTGAAAACTCAGGAGTTCTAACGGATCATACTAAACGCATCACCCATCTTGCAAAAGCTGTTATGGATCAACGAGATGAAAAATTAAACAATGATTATCTTATTGCTGGTGCACTTTTGCATGATGTAGGAAAACTACTCGAATATGATGTTGTTGATGGAAAGGTTGTAAAAGGAGAATATGGTAAAAAATTCCGTCATCCTGTTTCAGGGGCGTTACTTGCAAAGGAATGCGCCCTTCCTGATGATATTGTTTTGATTATTTATGCTCATTCACATGAAGGGGATAAATGTGAAAGAACACCTGAATCTTTTATTGTGCATCACTGTGATTTTATTGATTTTCATATTAGAAAATCGCTGGTGTAAAAATATGAAAGTTGAGAACGCTGCTGGGAGAATGGTTGAGACAAATATTATGGACTGGAATCTTAAACCATTTACTGGTGCCAAGAAGCATGGGTCAAATTCTAAGATTACCAGTCTTTCTGATGCTTTGAAGAAAAGTGGGCTTAAGGATGGACAGACCCTCTCTTTCCATCATCAGCTACGTGAAGGTGACCATACACTCAACACGACACTTGCTGCTGTCAGGGACTTAGGAATTAAAAATATTAGAGTTGCGCAAACTGCTATGTTCAATATTCATGAACCCGTTATAGATTTTATTAAGGATGGTGTTGTGAACCGTATCGAGGGTAGCATTAACGGCGTTGTTGGGGATTATATTTCTAAGGATCCCCTGTCATATCCAGTAGTATTACGTTCTCATGGTGGTAGATGGGGTGCAATTAGATCAGATGAGTTACATGTTGACATAGCCGTGATAGCAGCATCTTCTTCTGATGAATATGGAAATTGTACCGGAGTTCAAGGAAAAAGTGCTTTTGGTCCTATTTGTTATTCTCAGATTGATGCAAGAAAAGCGGATAAGGTAATTATTGTTACCGATAATCTTGTGAAATATCCATGTAGATTTCAGGAGATAACAGAAGGATCTGTTGATTATGTTGTAGAGGTTGAAAATATTGGAAACCCTGAGAAAATTGTTTCAGGTACAACAAAAATAACAGAAGATCCAATGAAACAAAGTATAGCACATAACTGTGTAGACCTTATGGACGTTGTAGGCATAATAAAAGATGGAATGAAATATCAATCAGGTGCTGGTGGGATATCATTAGCTGTGACAAAATACGTTGGTGAGGCATTAGAAGAAAAAAATGT
>DAOWIZ010000096.1 GCA_030640585.1 Thermoplasmata archaeon | reverse complement strand
AGTTATCAATCATTCTGACAGGATAACTGAGGAGTTCAAAGAAATTGGTTTTAAGTATGTGACATTGGATATTGAAGGATATCGAACTGGTAGTCTAAATGAGGTGCTCAAACGATGAAGAAAATATTACAAGATTACAAAAATGGAAAAATTGATCTGTCCGATGTTCTTGAGAGAATAAAAACGTTACCTTATGAAGATCTTGGTTTTGCAAAAATAGATAATCATAGAATCTTGCGTAAAGGTTTTGCTGAAACAATTTTTTGTCCAGGTAAAACCATTTTTCAGATTCTAAGAATTATTGAAACAATGTCAAAAAGAAATCATAATATTCTTGCGACAAAAGCAGATAAAAAAACGTTTACCGCTGTAAAAAAAGATTATCCTGATGCAGAATATAATGAACTAGCAAAAACAATAATTATACAAAAAGAAAAAAACAAAATAAAAAAGGGAAAAATATTGATTATTACTGCGGGAACATCTGATATTCCTGTTGCTGAAGAAGCAGTGGTAACTGCTGAACTCATGGGTAACAATGTTGAAAAAGCCTATGATGTAGGTGTAGCAGGCATACATCGTCTTTTTGATATAAAAGATAAAATCAATGATGCAAATGTAATCATTGTAGTTGCAGGAATGGAAGGGGCACTTGCAAGTATTGTAGGTGGGCTGACATCTAAACCTGTGATTGCTGTTCCAACAAGTGTAGGCTATGGTGCAAGTTTTAAAGGCGTTGCACCGCTTTTGACTATGCTGAATTGCTGTGCCGAGGGTGTTGTTGTAGTAAATATAGATAATGGTTTTGGTGCTGGATATTTTGCTAGTTTAATAAATAGGTGAAAATGTGATGACTGTTGCATATTTTGATTGTTTTTCAGGCATCTGCGGGGATATGATTCTTGGAGCGCTTATTGATCTAGGGCTTGATATTAACTATTTGAAAAAAGAATTAGAAAAACTTAATTTTTCTGGTTATGAAATTGATGTTAAAAAAGTTGAAAAAAACCATATAAGTTCTTCAGATGTCTATATCACTGTTAAAAAAGATCAACATCATCGGAGTTTAACAGATATCAATAAACTGATAGATGATAGCAGTTTAGATGAGGATGTTAAAAAGACGAGTAAAGAGATTTTTTTAAAACTTGGTGAAGCTGAAAGTAAAATTCATAACATAAGTATTGACAAGATTCATTTCCATGAAGTTGGAGCAGTTGACTCAATAATTGATATTGTAGGTGCTGTGATTGGATTGAAAAAACTAGGAGTAGAACAGGTTTTTTGTTCACATTTACCACTTGGAAATGGTTTTGTAAAATGTTCACATGGAATAATTCCTATTCCTGCTCCAGCCACAGTTGAACTTTTGAAAGATATACCTGTTTATCAGACAGATATCGATCATGAAATGGTTACACCCACTGGTGCTGCAGTCATTACAACAGTTGCGGCTAGTTTTGGTGAAATGCCCCTTATGAAAATTAAAAAAGTTGGATATGGTGCAGGTAAAATTAAAAGTGAAAATCCTAATCTCTTAAGAGTTTTTCTAGGAGAAATTGAATCTTAAGTTTAGAAAAAAAATAAAATTAAAATCTAATGAAAGATTTTAATTTTTTGAGATATTTTTCTGGATTTCTGGCATTTTATTATAAATGAAAACCATTATACTCCATATACATAGGATAGCTATTGTCATTGCCCCGCCTACTGTTGCCATTTCTTGCAACATAATTGGGATATCTGCTGGGTTTTGCATAGCAGTTAGAAACGGTGGATAAAGAATTACTTCTCCATGTGCTATATGTTCAACTGCAAGCATTATTGCTCCACCCCAGATCATTATGTTTAACCAGCCTATTTTTAGATTTTCAGGGATTTTTTTTCTAAATATTGTTGTCACTATTGCCAGACTCATTGGTGCAATAAAACATGCCATTTTACTTACCTCCCATAATTTTCCCTTTTGGTTTAGAAGTTATCAAGATAATCCCCCAGAGTATTAGAATTGGCATAAGCATTACAATTCCAAGAATTGTTGCATTTGTAATAAGACCTTCTGTTTCTATTTCAAGAAATGCTCCGCCTTCATAACCGATTATATGATCCACGAGTATCATTATTGAAGTTCCCCATAGCATCAAACTGAGAATGTCCAGCTTATATATTTTAGGTTTTACATACCATATTGCAGTAACAGCAATTGCTGCAATTAATGTTGTTACAAGCCACATAAATTTTTTTCCTCCTCTAATAATTTTTTTTATTTTTTATGGGTAAAGATAAATGAAGTATATAATTATTTTGGTAACAAAAAATTTATATTCGTGCTACGTTTACCTGTTAAACGTGTTACTATGACTGAAAAAATAGCAAGATTTGGAGTATCAATTGAGCCGGATCTTATAAAAAAATTTGACAAACAAATCAAAAAAGAAGGATATGCAAATCGTTCAGAAGCAATAAGAGATCTCATACGAAAAAATCTCATAATAGAAAAAAACAAAAATCCAAAGGAGGAAGCAATAGGTACACTAACAATGATATATGATCACCATGTTGGAAACTTAACAGACAGACTTCTTGACCTGCAACATGACCATACAAAAGAAATACTTGTAACAACACATGTACACATTGACCATCATAACTGCCTAGAAGTAATCGTATTAAAAGGAAAAACAGGAGATATACAAAAATTAGCAGATAAGATTAAAGCATTAAAAGGAATAAAACATGGAGAACTAGTAATTACAAAAAGTTCTCTCTAACAGTTTTAATTTTTATGTGCAACTTCATTAAGTTCTTCTACAAACTTTTTAACATCTACACCATGAACAGATGCTATATCACTAATTTTTTCAAAAGATGCGGCAATGCAACCAATACATCCCATGTTGTATTTTTGAAAAACAGGTACCACTTCAGGATGTTTTTCTATTATTTCTTTTATGTTCATATCTTCAGTAATCTTTCCACATGACATTTTACACCTACTTAACTATCAGTCGTTATTAAACCACTACATATAACTTTTATCCCATATATAGGTGTGAGGAGAGACCGGACAGGATGATATTTCCGTGAGGAAAAAAAGAAGTTCTAGGGTTAGAGGAAAGGCCGTCCGGTCAAATTATGCTAATACTCAAAACATCATTTCACATATTTAAACAAAAATAAGAGCTTACCGAAAGTATTAATTGGCTTTATCTCAAAAATTAAATATCAAAAAGAACTTGAACATGCCTTGGTTGTTTGTCCCTCACTTCAAGTATGTGATAAGTGACAGCTTTAATCTCTGCACCAATTTTATGTTTTGAAATATCAAATTTTTCACCAAAAACCCGACCAAACATCTTATTATTTTTTTTATCAAGATTTACTTTGAAAAAACCAAAAACCAGGTTATGAGCACTGTGCAAATACAAAAGTTCAGACAACCAGTCTACAAGTAGTTGTTCAAGGTCATATGCTTCAAGTTCAATATCATATTGACCTATGTTTTCTATTTCGCTTTTATCAGTGATTATATCAAACATACCACGAGCAGCATTTTCAAAACATTCTGAAAGATTTTTACCAAACGCTTTTATACAAATATCAGCGGTATGATCAATAAGTTCATAGGGTTCTTTCAATTGTTCTCACCTTTAAAACCTCAACGTCTTATACAAATAATAATGGTTGTTTTATACAATAATTGTTTATTTGTTTAAAGATATACCTATTTTTGTACGATGAAAGTAGCAGTACTTTTCTCAGGTGGAAAAGATTCAGCATATGCAGCATTTCTTGCAAAGCAACAAGGTCATGAATTAAGTTGTTTAATTAGTATTTTTAGTGAAAATAAGGATAGTTATATGTTTCATACGCCAAATATTGAGAAAGTTAAAAAACAAGCTGAAGTTATGAAAATTCCACTGATAATTAAGAAAACAAAAGGAGAAAAGGAAAAAGAATTAGTTGACTTAGAAAAGGCAATTGCTGAGGCTGTTGATAAGTATAGGGTTAAAGGAATTGTTACAGGAGCCGTTGCAAGTGTTTATCAGGCAAGCAGGATTCAGAAAATTTGTGATAAACTAGATTTAGAATGTTTTAATCCATTATGGCAAAAGAACCCTGAAGAATATTGGGATGATCTTTTAAAAAATGGATTTGAAATTATTATCACCGGAGTATCTGCTGATGGTCTGGGCAAGGAATGGTTGGGCCAAAAAATTGATAGAAAAATGTTAAATAAATTAAAGGAGATAGAGAAAAAGTTTAGAATCCATCTTTCCTTTGAAGGAGGTGAGGCGGAAACGTTTGTTGTAGACTGCCCCTTATTTTATAAAAAATTGAGAATATTGAGATCTGAAAAGAAATTCTCTAAAAGCAGTGGAATTTATAATATAATTAAGATTGCATTAGATAATAAGTAGTCTATATTCTCCTCTTTTAACCCTCCCCATTATTTTTTTATTTCATCCTGAAGTTAGAAATAAAAAACTTATTGAAAGATTTGTAACCTGCTGATCTTATGGTTAATAATCCATGTAATTCAAACTAGTCATTTGTTGAATAAATAAAAACAGACGTTGGTCAAGATCTTCTTCATCTGGAAATTCTTTTTTTAGTATTTCCAGGATTTGTTTAACTGCTTTTGCGCCATCACAGTTTTCCCAGGCAATAGAACCAAGTCTATCCAGATTAGCAGTAAACATATCATCTTTCTTAACTAGTTTTAAAAAAGATTTACCGAAGTTGCTTTTAAACTTCGGTACTTTAATTTCAACAAGACCCTCTGTATTTTTAGACCACTCATAACCAAGTCGTCTTGGTATATACTGAAGGAATTCTTCAGCTGTCGGCAGACGAGACTCTTGTTTTTCTTTATTCCTCAGTAGCAAATATTTCCCTCAGTGGGATATATGCTAATAGAAGTGCTACGAAGAGCCATAGTATTATGCTTGGGAATACTGGTGGGTACTCAAATATTGCAAGGTTTATTCCACCAATTATCATGAAGGCAACTATAACTCCCATAAGTGCTTCTCCAGCAATTAAACCCGCAGTGAGAAGAAGACCACTTCTTATAACCTTTTCTTTTGGTTTCACATCTTTTTGTTTAATTGCTAGTTCCCAATCACTTGCTTCTTCGTCCTCATCGCCGCCGAATTTCTTCTTCAAATGACGGTTGGTAATACCTCTGATAATTCCTCCGCCGAAGATAGGGATTGCAAGTGTAAACGGTAGATATATTCCAATTGCTACAGGTAGGACTGGGAGATCAGTAATAATAAGTATTATTGCAAGTACCATACCTGCTATAACAAATGGCCAAACCATATCTCCACCTAATACTCCTTTTACAATACCTGCCATTAAAAATGATTGCGGCGCAGGAAGATCTGGGCTGCCTATTTTGTAAGCCTTATCTAATGCTTGAATGACGATTGCTAAAAATGGTGCTGCTGCAAGCACACCTATCATCTCTGCTATTTGCTGCTTACGCGGTGTTGCACCTATCATACGACCACATGCCATGCTCTGAAGTACATCTCCAGATATAGCAGCAGCACAGCAAATAACAGCTGCAATCAGTATTGCAACAGCAAATGCACCAGTACCGCTAACTCCAAACACAAGTAAGATAAGACACGTTACTAAAAGGACTGAAACTGTAACACCAGATATTGGATTGTTTGAACTACCTAGAAGTGCAGCCATATATCCAGCAATTGCTGATGCGATAAATGCAAATAAAACTGCAAAGATAGCCATTATACCAGATACAAGCCATAATTGTGATATAAGACCATATACTACAAAAATAGGTATTGCAAGAACTGCAATTGCGAGGAAAACTTTTTTGAAATTCATATCTTGATCGGTTCTTTCTTTTGTTGCAACTTGTCCGCCTTTAATTCCAATTATTGCCTCTTTGACTCCTTCTGATAGATTTGATCGTAGTTTAAAAATCGTGTAAAGACCACCGACAACCATTGCACCGACACCAACGTAACGTATGTAATCCCCCCAGATTTGGAAGAATCCCCAGATTTGTTTACCAATTTCAAGGTTACCATTTCCAAGTGCAAGAACGTCTTTCAATATTTCGGGGTCAGCTAAATTTGGGGTTGGAAGGCCAGTTGCAAGTGCTATAAGAGGCGCAAGAATAACCCATCCAAGAAGACCACCTACAAGAATGAATGATGAAATTTTTGGTCCAATAATCCATCCGACACCAAGAAGAGCAGGTGATGCTGCAACTCCACCATACATGTAACCATCATTACTACCACCACCGATATTGAATTTACCGATACTAAAGATACCGTGGATAGTACCACTAATCGCCTTAAGTGATAATTGACTGAATTTTAAAAGTGCTGCAACAAGAACACCTATTATAAGCCAGATGCCTCCACCGCCTCCTCCTTCTGCTTTCTTAGATGTGGAATCATCAGTAACAGTAGTTGTAAGAACCGCTGCAACGGCCACTCCCTCAGGGAAGGGTAGGTCTGTTTTAATGACAAGTGCACGTCTGAGTGGTACCATCCATAGTACACCAAGGATACCGCCCAATAATGCAATTGCAGTTGTTTCAAAATAGCGGATCTCAGTCCATGTTCCTAGTATAACAAGAGCGGGAATGGTAAAAATTATTCCTGCAGCTAGTGCTTCACCAGCTGCTGCACCCATCATACCAATGTTTACTTCTAAAATTGTTCCTTTAAATGGTTTCAGGAGTGCAAAAGCCATTACTGCTCCAGGAATAACTGCTGAAACAGTCATACCTGCATACAGCCCAAGATATGCATTGGCTGCACCAAGTATAACGGCAAGAAGAGTTCCTACCAATACTGCTTTTAATGTTAGTTCAGGTATTTTTTTACTTGCGGGTATAAATGATTTGAAATTGTCTCGATCCATGTTAAGTCCCTATACTATTAATATAATTCATTATTTATAAAATATTCGGTTTAAACTTATATATTATTATAATACTCTCAAGTTTTAAGTCAGTATTAAGTGTAAAAACAATGTAATAAATTTTGATAAATAAGTATTAATAAAATGTTTATTATATAATATCTACATGGTAACGCAAAATCCCAGCGATGCCATCGAAAGCCGAAAAAAGAGAATCCCCTTCTTCACTACCATGAGAGATAAGTTCGACTTTACAACCAGTTTTTTCTGCTAGATCAGAAAGTTCATCAATGATATCAATTTTTTCTTCCCACTCCATCACATTTGATGTATCACATTTAGGACAATTAGGATATTTGAACTCGTTTAAAGCATCTTCCGTAACAGTTCGCTTTTCAGAATAATTACAAGAAGTACATTTTAATTTAATCCTGTATTTCCTAATATTCTCGGAAAGAAGAATGGTATCGACAACACCCATAGCAAGGGCTTTACGTATATGCATCTCACCATAAACAGCAAGACTCCCTTCAGTTTTTGTAACCTCTTTCAAAAACCGTTTCATGATTTTTTTCTCTTTAGAAACCCTGAGATCAGACATTGTCCCTGATGCAGAGGAAACAAGTTCACGCAGACCAAATTCATCAGTATAGCCTGTATCAAACATCTCAATGATTTTATCCTGAATCTCATAGTGAAGATATTTCTCGTCAATAAAATAATGTTTTGTAGGACCAGGGCCACCAACTAAGATTCCTTTGATGTCTTTTTCAGCAAGAAATATCTCACTTGCCCGCTCACCACATTTCACAAACCATTCATGAGCGGCAATTTCTGTGAGACGTTCGAAACGACGTTGAGACTGCCCACCACGACCATGCTTACCAGGAACCTGACTAGTCATATACTTAAGCATACTGACCCTGTTACCCTTAAGAACTCCAATAGTACACTCTCGTCTATCAATTAAAAACAGGCCATAAATTTCCTTTTCAACCATCATCGACTCAAGGGGCTCAAGATAAAACAATGAATCACAACGATAAAGAAATGTTACAATAGGCATAGGCGGCTCTATTTCAAAGGCAACCATCTCTGTTTTATCACCAGATATGCCTTTATGGCCTACAAAAAAGATTATCCCATTTTCAGGTGGCTTCTTATACTTTCTCAGACGGCTCATAATAGACTCAATTGCTGAAAGCACATTTTTCATAGTTGTCTTTGATTTAATATTTTGAGACTGAGAAAGCTCATTTCTAAGATAAGAAGTAACATCAAAGATTTGTTTACTAGGTGGAACATAAAGACTGATTAGCTCTGTATGCCGGCCTTTACAGTTTCTAAGCTCCTCAAGTTTCCGTTTCAGATCGTATTTCTGGCGTTGCGTCATCTCAGACATTTTATCCTTTTTCACCTATTCTTCAATATTAATTTAAAGTAATGGTAAAAAACCATCTTATTTGAACGTTACAGTTCAACCATTTCCCCAGTCTTTGGCATAAATATTTCTGCAACATCCTTTAACGGTTCAGCGAGAACGTCTCTGTTGTCGCTATGCATCAGAACAATCTTTTCAGGGTTACATTTCTTAGCAAATTCAATTAGTTCACTATGGCCCGCATGAGCTGAAAAATCAAAATATTGTACTTCACATTCAATTTTTTGTTTCACACCATAAAAATCAAGTTGCCCATGATCAATTAGACGGCGGCTGTTACTACTTTCAACTTGATAACCTGTAAGTATAACGGCACTCTTTGGGTCGTTTTTTAACTTATGCATATAACTAAGAACCGGGCCACCATCCATCATACCACTAGACGTAATAATAACTTCCCCTTTAAGCGCTAGTTTACGTCCATGATCACTATGAACTAGACTTATCTTATTCATTGCTTTTTTAAGTTCATCAGGATTCTTTAAATACCTAGGATATTTCAAAAAAATCTTAGCAACCTTTCTACCCATACCATCGAACCATACGTCATAACCAGCTTTACGAAGAACCATTATAAGTTCCTGTGAACGAGATACAGCAAAAGCAGGTAACACAGCTACACCACCTCTTTTTACAATCTCATCTATCTTACCAAGTAAATCTTTTTCAATTTCCTCTCTCTTTTTTGGATGATTCCGCCCAGCGTATGTTCCTTCTAAAATTAGTATATCACAATTCACTGGTTTTGTACCTTTAAGTAGATGTGTGTCTATGACGTTTATATCTCCTGTAAAAAGTATTTTTTTATCACCACTAAGTTCAAACATAAGTGAACCAGGTATATGACCTGCATCATGGAATTTAACTTCATAATCAGATCCTAGATTTCTTGTCTGAGAAGGTGCAACAGAAACAATGCTATTTTTTGCTTCCTTAATGTCATTGTTACTATAAGGAGTTGCATATCCTTCCATTTTTGCAATTTTAATTGAGTCTTTATGCAATAAATTTGCGATTTCACCGGTAATTTTCGTAGTTAATATTTTCTGATCAGATCTGGAAAAAAGCCATGGAATCATCCCGGAGTGATCCAGATGTGCATGAGTAAGAAGGACGGTATCAACTAGTGGTGAAGGCATTGGATACTCAGGTGGTTTACTAGGGTTCATGCCATATTCAAAAAGTAGTTTCATATCTGATGTTTCCAGAACCATAGCAAGTCTGCCGACTTCCTCAACGCCACCGAGAAACTGTATTTTTATATCATTGTTCATTCTTTTAACCTGACCGGGGAAAAAGATAAGGGTTGATAAAATGTTTGGTTAGTTAGTTTTAGGTTTCACAACAAGGATGCTTTCGTCTTTCTCAACTACAACTACCTTAGTACGAGGTTCGATTATTACATCAGAACGAGCCTGCCAAAGTTCACCTTTGAACCGGACGTAACCTGTTTTACCAGGTTCAAGTTTATCAACTGTTTTTGCCCGTTCACCAATAAATGTTCCAATTGCTTTCTTTTTGTTACGTATTTCAAGAACTTTATACAACAAAAACGCAAAAAACACAGCCATAAGAGCTGCCACAACTAAGATTACTATTATTGCCTCTTCTATCCAAGCCATTGATATCACCCAATTACTCGTAGAATAAGTTGGTATAAGAAATATTGACCCTATGACCAAACATATTATTCCACCAATTCCTATCACACCAAAACCTGGTATAACATATACTTCAATGATAAGCAGTAGCGCACCCATTATTATAAAGATTATGCTAAGAACAGGTATGCTAAAACCTGATCCGATAAGTGAGATAAGAATTGCGATAACACCAAACACTTCTGCACCAAAACCTGGAGAAGAAATACCAAAAATAAGAGCGAAAATACCAAGCATAAACAACAATGATGTTAAAATAGGGTTTGAAATAATTTTTAAAATCTGAATTTTAATTGATGGAGAAAAACCGATTTGATAAGCGTTTTTTGTATTAAGCGTAACATTTCCAGCAGGTGTTTTAACCGTGTCACCGTCTATTTGATCCAGTAGTTGTTCAACTGAACTACAAGTATATTCTATAACATTGTATTCTAACGCTTGAGAACCATTAAGGTTTAGATTTTCAGTGATGAAACGCTTAGCAATTGTTTTGTTTCTATTATGCATTTCTGCACGGGTTTGCATCCAGGCAACCAGGAAGTTTATGTGTTTTGAATCGTTGATTAGTCTTGTACCTCCAAAACCTATTTCAACAGGTTGACAAGAACCAATAACTGTATAATCTGACATAGCAGCAATATGTGTACTCATCAGGATGTATGTACCGGCGGAGGACGCAGCAGAACCTGATGGGTAAACAAACCCGATAATTGGTATGCTACTATTATGTATCATACTATCAATTTCAAAAGTCTCAGAAAGACCACCGCCAGGAGTATTTATCAATAGTATTATTACTTCTGAGTTTTCAATCTCTGCTTTTCTCATACTTTCTTTGAGTATTTCAACAGTTGCCTGATCAATTGTACCATCAATTTCAACTAATAAAGCATTCGAACCTTGAGCAGTTACACTGATGGAAAGAGAAAGAAAAATAGAAAGAAAAAATAAAAAAAGTAGGGAGGTTTTTAGTTTCATTCTACTACTTTCTTATTTACTGCTTTTGCTATACCTGCAACTGTCCCCATCTCCCCAGCAGGTACGATGATGAGGTTTTTCTCCCGGGCTATCTCTGCAAGTGTTTGAAGTTCACGTAGACGCAGTGCAGCAGGTGCTGTACCATACAACATTGCTGCTTCAACCATTTTCTTAGAGGCTTGAAATTCTCCATCTGCGATGATTATACGTGATCGTTTTTCTCTTTCTGCTTCTGCCTGTTTTGCAATAGCTCTTAACATCTCTGGCGGGAGTGCTACATCACGAATAGTAACATTGGATACTTTGATACCCCAAGGATCTGTACCTTGATCAATGATTGCCTGAAGGCTTTTGTTGAGCTCCTCTCTCTTTGAAAGTAATTCATCAAGGGTCTGATTCCCCAATATGTCTCTTAGCGTGGTTTGTGCTAGCAAACTTGTTGCAACATCATATCTTTGCACTTCAACAATTGCTTTTTGTGGATCGGTTACCCTAAAGTATACTACCGCATCAACATCTACTGTGACATTATCTTTAGTGATCACTCTTTGTTTTGGAACATCGATAACCCGTGTTCTAAGATCTAGTTTTATTGTACTATCGATCATTGGTATTACAAAAACAAGACCTGGGCCTTTTATCCCAAGTAATCTTCCAAGTCGAAATACCACAATTCTCTGATATTCGGCCATTATCTTTATCGCTGATGCAAGTAACAGCACCAAAAACATTGCGATTATAAATACTACATATATTATTTCCATAATTTGTTACCTCCAAAGCCAAAAAACTGATTTGTGTTATTAAGTGTTTCTGTGAAGAAATATGAACAGTTTTATTAAACAGATATATATTTTGCATTATGTAGGGAAATAAAATATGTCTGAAATACTTAAGATAAAAGCAAGAGAAGTATTAGATTCACGTGGAAATCCAACAGTAGAAGTAGATGTAGTAACTGAAAAAGGAATTTTTAGGGCAATGACACCTAGTGGAGCAAGTGCGGGTCAACATGAAGCACTTGAACTACGCGATGGAGATAAAAGCCGATATTTTGGAAAAGGGACATTAAAAGCAGTGGCAAATGTTAATGAAAAAATTGGTCCAAAACTAATAGGTTTAGATTGCCATCATCAAGAAACAATTGATAATATCATGCTTAAACTTGATGGAACAGAAAATAAAGATAAATTTGGTGCTAATGCGATACTTCCTGTTTCCATGGCAGTTACAAAAGCAGGTGCTGCTGACAAAAACATACCATTGTATATGTATATCGGAGAGCTTTTTGGTGTTATACCACATATGCTCCCAGTGCCTATGTGCAACGTGATTAATGGTGGAAAACATGCAGGACAAGAAAACTCAATACAAGAGCATATGCTTATGCCCACGGGTGCAAAGACTTTTACAGAAGGCATTAGAATGGTTTTTGAGTCATATCACCATCTCGCCAAACTCCTAAAACAAAAATTTGGAGCAGGCGGAACGCTCATTGGAGATGAAGGTGGTTTTGCCCCAGCACAAATAATAGATGTAAATGAACGATTGGATCTAATGCTTAAAGCAGTTGAAAACGCAGGACATAGTGGCATGATGAAAATAGCAATGGATCCTGCATCTAGTGAGTTTTTTTATGATGGAACCTACAAAATTGGTAAAAAATCATACTCGGGTGGAGAAATGGTTGATTTTTATGTTGACCTATGTAAAACATATCCAATAGTAAGCATAGAAGATGGTCTTGCCGAAGATGACTGGGATAGTTGGGTCGAAATGGTAAAAAAACTAGGAACAAAAATTCAAATCGTTGGTGATGACTTGTTTGTTACAAATACCAGAAGGATACAAAAAGGAATTGAACTAGGTGCAGCAAACTCGGTTCTTATTAAACTTAACCAGATTGGTTCTGTGACTGAGACTCTTAATGCCATTAAAATGGCACATGATCAGGGTTGGACCGCGGTTGTTAGTCATAGAAGTGGTGAAACCGAGGATAATTTCATTGCAGACTTAGTAGTTGGAACAAGCGCAGGTCAAATAAAAACCGGTGCACCAGCAAGAAGCGATAGAAATGCTAAATACAACCAACTAATCCGAATAGAAGAAGAACTTGGTGAAAACTCAGAATATCCTGGTATTGATTTCAGACTTTATCATTTAGCATAAACATTTTTAAACTCTTCTTATATCGGCCTTTTGGGGAATTATATTATGAAAGTATTAATTACTGACAAAATGGCAAATGAGGCAATAACAGTTTTAGAAGACGCAGGTCATGAAGTAGTTTTTGACGAAATGGACCATGACACTTTACTTAGAGAAATATCAAATTACGATGCGCTTATGGTTCGTGGTAGAACCAAGGCAGTTACAGAAATTGTAAACGCGGGAGCAACGGGTAATCTAAAAGTAATCGGCCGAGCAGGTATTGGTGTTGACAATGTTGATATTAAAACCGCTGCAGAACACAAAATACCAGTTGTAAACGCTCCAACAGGTGCAACTGCATCCGTTGCAGAACTAGCAATAAGTCATATGCTAGTGTTATCCAGACATTTTACAAAAGCAGATAGTACCATGAAAAAAGGAGAATGGGCAAAGAAACAACTAAAAGGCTCAGAGTTGGATGGAAAAACATTGGGACTGATTGGAACAGGAAACATTGGAAGATTAACAGGGAAACTTGCACAATGCTTCGGGATGAAAATCATCGGATATGATCCATTTATTTCAAAAGAAGATATGAAAAAAGATGGTGTTGAAAAAATAGAAGACCTTGGAGAACTGATGGGAAAAACAGATTTTATATCACTTCATCTACCCCATATACCAGCAACTCATTACATTGTAAACGAAGAAATGATATCTAAAATGAAAACAACAGCATATCTAATAAATTGTGCACGTGGTGGAACCGTTGATGAAAAAGCACTATATGACGCGTTGAAAAACGGTAAAATTGCAGGAGCAGGGCTAGATGTTTATGAAACTGAGCCGCCAAAAGATAGTCCATTGCTAGGTCTTGACAATGTAGTTCTAACTCCTCATCTTGGTGCAAACACAAAAGAAGGGCAGATAAAAGCAGGGACTATTTGTGCAGAGCAAATAAACAAGGTTCTCGCTGGAAAAGAACCAGATTTTTGTGTAAATAAAAAAATGATGAACTGAATGGAAAAGCTTAACAACAAGGGGTGTTTTATATTTCCCAGATGAAAAACCTTGATAGCATAGTTGATAGAATAGGAAAAAGCATAGATGATAAAGACAAAGTCAGAGAAAAAGCATTACGATCATCAAGAGACATTATTATTTCTTGCAGAAAAGCAATTCAACATATTCATCAAGATCATATGAAAGATGCAGACAACCATATTAAACAAGCATCTAAAAGACTTGTAAAACTCTATGACATAACACAGGATCATCCTGATTTGTACCATGCAGGTTTTGTAGAAAATGCTGCCCAGGAATTGGTAGAAGCGCACTGTCTTTACAACGTAATGCAAGGGAAAGACCTACCAGATCCGGATAAAATACAAACAACATATAGCTCATACCTAATGGGACTATGTGACCTAGTAGGAGAACTGCGTAGAACAGCACTTGACTCGATACGTACAGGTAAACCAAAAAAAGCAGATGAATATCTAGACATGATGGAAAATATTTATGCTGTAATCATTCGTTTTGACTATCCATCCGGACTCATCCCAATTAAGAAAAAACAGGACATGGTAAGAGGGATGATTGAAAAAACCCGTGGAGAACTTGCTATTGCCAGTTGTGAAAGACGTATCGAGTACCGCACAGATGAGTTTAGAGGCATGCTTGATAGAATAAGTGAAGGAAAGAAGAAAACAAAAAGCAAGAAAAAAGATAGTGACCTTGACATCGATGACATTTGGTGAAATTAAGATTTTTGAAAAAGGGGATTTTTCCCCTAGACGCAATCGATATGCTTATAAAGGGTCTTTATGTACTCCAAGAAAAGACCTCTGTTATATAACCCATAAACGCGCTTAATAGTATCATTACATTGACCGACAGTGAATGTTCAAAAAAAACAGGGTTTTGTTAAAAAATGGGAGGAATAAAAGTATGGTAGAAATAAGGGTAGAAAATATAGTAGCGTCTACATCTTTTGCAGATAAACTAGATCTAGATGTAATAGCACAAAGTCTTGAAGAAGCAGAATACGAACCAGAACAATTCCCAGGACTTGTCTATAGATTGAAAGACCCGAAGACAGCGACACTTTTGTTTAGAAGTGGCAAGGCCAATTGTACAGGTGCAAAAAACATTGAAAATGTGGAAAAAACAGTTAATATAATTGCAGAGAAACTCAGAAAACTAGGCGTAGATGTATACAAGGATCTGAAAATCGTTATACAAAATATTGTAGCAATATCTGATTTACACACAGATCTGAATCTTAACGAGGTTGCAATGGGACTTGGTCTGGAAAACATAGAGTACGAACCAGAACAATTCCCAGGACTTGTATATCGTATCAAAGATCCAAAAGTTGCAATGCTACTTTTTGGATCTGGAAAAATAGTTTGTACAGGTGCTAGAAAAACATCTGATGTATCACTAGCGGTTGAAAAACTATCAGCGGAACTTAATTCATTAGGTCTTATCCGAAAGAAAAACTAATTTTTTCTTCTTTTATTCAATATAAAAACAATCCCCACTAGTAATTCTCTTATATTCACTGGAATCTGTTTCAATTATTAAAAAACCAGATTGATCAACATCAAAAGCTTTACCCTCTATCTTCTCAGAGGATGTATTGATACAAACTCTTTTTCCAATAGTATCTGAATTTTTCTTCCACTCACTCAAAATATTGTTATATTTTTCTTCTTTGAAAAGTCGGTAGTAATAATCTAAATTTAATAATAATTTTTTTAAAAAACCATAATAATCAAGCTTGATACCAATCTCATGAGATATTGATGTCGCAACAAAATCCTTTGAAAACACATCTATATCTATGTTAAGATTTATACCCATACCAAGAACAACATAGCCAAGTCCATCTTTACTAGACTCGGATTCGAGAAGTATACCACATACTTTTTTACCACCAATGTGTACATCATTAGGCCATTTTATTGCTACAGGGATGTCACAAACAGACTTTATTGTTTTACAAACTGAAAGTGCTGCAAGCAATGGAAGAAGTGTTGTCTTATCGGATTTGCAAGTAGGCCGTAAAATAATTGAGAAATAAAGTCCACCTTCAGGTGATTCCCAAATTCTGTCAAATCTTCCACGACCATTTTTTTGAATTTCAGACAATACAATTGTACCTTCAGGTTCGCCTTTCTGTGCAAGTTCTTTTGCTTTAACGTTTGTAGAAGATATTTCATTAAAAACAACAAATTTTTTAACAATACCAATGTCTAAATTTTTAGAAAAATCCTGTGTTTCTTCTACAAAACTTTTTTCGTTCATGGTTTTTTAGAATTTGAACTATTTACAGCTATAATCACTGCCTGTACAGCTGCCATTGCAGCAGCTGTCTTTGATGCAGACGAACTTGCTTTTGTATTTTTTACATACTCCACTACTTGATCAAGAATTTTGTATCTTGGTATGAAACTAGTATCATATTTCCCCTTAATCCATTGCGGGTTGTCCATGACTACCTGGTGGAATGGTATATTGTGACGGACACCACCTATCTGAAACTCCCATAATGCTCGTTTTGTCCTTTCAATTGCACGGGGACGGTCTTCTGCCCAAATAATGAGTTTCGCAATCATTGAGTCATAGAATGGTGGAATTGTAAATCCTTGATAAACACCTGAATCTATTCTAATCCCTGGACCACTAGGTTCTGCATATCGTATGATTTTACTTGGTGCTGGCATAAAGTTGTTAAGTGGGTCCTCTGCATTTATACGGCATTCAATCGCGTGTCCTCTTGGATGTATGTCTTCTTGACCATATTCAAGGTCAAATCCTGATGCTACGCGCAGTTGCTCACGAGCAAGGTCTACGCCAGTTACTGCTTCTGTGATTGGATGTTCTACCTGTAGACGTGTATTCATCTCTAAAAAGTAGTATTTTCCATCTTTAAACATAAACTCACATGTACCGGCATTATAATACCCTGCAGTTTTTGCTACAAGGACTGCTTGTTTTCCGATTTCTTCACGAAGTTCAGGAGTAAGTGCACAACTTGGAGTCTCTTCAATGAGTTTTTGATGACGTCTCTGAACAGAGCATTCTCTTTCATAAAGATGAATTATGTTTCCTTTTTTATCACCAATTACTTGATATTCGATGTGACGTGGATCTTTAATATATTTTTCGATGAAAACAGCATCATCGCCAAAACTATTTTTTGCAAGCTGTTTTACAGATGTTAGTGCTTTTTCCATCTGTTTTTCATCTTCAACCATCTGAATGCCAATACCGCCACCGCCAGCTGATGCTTTTAGCATCACAGGATATCCAATATCATGTGCAATATCTTTTGCTTTCTTATGATCAGAAATTGCCTCTGTAACCCCTGATACAACATGAACACCTGCATTCATCATGGATTTTTTAGAGTCAATCTTGGAACACATAAGTTTCATCGCAGAAACCGGAGGACCGATAAACTCTATACAGTTTTTATGGCACATCTCTGCAAATTCTGCATTTTCAGCCATAAAGCCATAACCAGGATGAACACCTTCCGCCTTGGATTTTAATGCAACATCAATAATTTTTTCCTTATTTAGATAACTTTGACTTGCAGGACTTGGACCAATGTTGTACTTTTCATCAGCATATTTTACAAAAAGAGCTTTTGCATCAGCATCAGAGTAAACAGCAACAGTACTTATCCCTAGTTCTTTGCATGCCCGCATTATACGAACAGCAATCTCCCCACGGTTTGCAATAAGAACTTTATTTAGCATAATCTTACCTCTTTCAGAGTATCTGCATAATTAGATCGCCGCTTGCAACAGAATCTCCTTCTTTTATGAAAATATCTTTAACTTCACCATCAGTTTCAGATTTGATTTCTTGTTCCATTTTCATAGCTTCAATTGTTGCAACGGCATCGCCTTTTTTGACTTTGTCACCTTTTTTGACCTTAACTGAAAGGATGGTACCCTGCATATTAGATTTAATGCCACCTTCTACATCTTTTGGCTTCTCTTGTACTGCTGCACTGCTGGCTCCTGCAACAAGAAATCCACCTGTTGGATTTACTTTTACTTCAAAAGGTTCTCCATCGACTTCAACTTCAAACTCTGTTGGAATTTGAGCAGGCCCTCCTGAACGATTTTCAGGTGATTCAGTTTCAAGCCAAATAGCCTTATGCTCAGTAAAAGATTGTTTAACCATACCACGCATTAGATCATGATCAATTGGAAGTGGAAGCTGTTTAGAAGTAAATTCAGGTTTTGCAAGACCTTTTAAAAATTTAAGACCAACTTGTGGGAAGAGAATATATGTCATAATATCTTCTTCTTTTTTGATATAAGCTCCACCATCTATTTCCTGGAGTTCTTTTTTCTTTTCATCCCACATTGGTTTAATCAAATCAGAAGGCCTGCAATCAATTACTTCATCTTTCCATTTAGGTCCAAGTACTTTTTTCATAATTTCAGGCTTTATTGGAGCTGGTGGTTTACCATACATACCACGGCAATAGTCCTTAGTTTCTTTGGTTACAACCTTATATCGACCATGAAGTACATTCATAACCGCTTGAACGCCGACAACCTGACTAGAGGGAGTTACGAGAGGAGGATATCCTAATTCTTCACGGACACGTGCTGTTTCATCAAGAATCGCGCGATATTTATCATGAGCGCCTTGTTCTTCTAATTGGAATATCAAATTAGAAAGCATTCCACCGGGTATTTGATGAACTGTAACACTTGGATCAACTTTGAGTGCATTAAATCTGTGAAGATGTCGATATTTATCCCAAACCTCTAGGAAATATTTACGAATTTCAATTAAAAGTTTTAAATCATAACCAGTATCCCACTCAGTATCCTTAAACGCTGCAACAACAGACTCGGTAGGAAGAGCTGCAGTACCACCAGAAATAGCAGAAATATCAGTATCAAGTATATCAATTCCAGCTTCAGCTGCACGTTGATAAGCCATACCGGTCATACCACTGGTACAATGACTGTGAAGATCAATTTCAAGTTTTATACCCGCGTCTTTACAACCACGAACAATATCATAGACACGACTTGGGGAAATCATACCTGCCATATCTTTAATACACAGACTGTCAGCGCCCATTTTTTCAAGTTTTATAAAGTTTTCAACAAAATAATCAACAGTATGAACCGGAGAAATCGTATAACTCATACATGCTTGAACATGACCACCTGCTTCTTTTACTGCTTTCATGGGAGTTTTCATGTTACGTAAATCGTTAAGCGCGTCAAAGATTCTAAAAACATCACATCCGTTTTTCTTTGACATTTGACAAAACTTTGTAACCACATCATCAGGAAAATTCCAATAAGCAACAGCATTCATAGCACGCTCGAGCATCTGTAGAGGTGTGTTTGGAATTGCTTCTTTGAGCTTGTTCAGTCGAACCCATGGATCCTCATTTAGATATCTAATACAAACATCAAAAGTTGCTCCACCCCAAACTTCAAGCGAAAAATATCCCACTTCATCGAGTTTATCAGCAATGGGCAACATATCTTCTGTTCTCATACGAGTTGCAAGCATTGACTGATGGGCATCTCTTAATATCTGCTCATGAAGTTGAACCATCTTTTTCGCCTCCTATTTATCAGGCTTTTTCTCTTTTATCACTTATATCTAATTATAGTGAGATGTGGAATGGTATCTAGTTATTATACTTAAGGATATTGGGAGAAAAAGTGATGTTTTTATACCATATATTTTTTCTAATTTCAATCAAAAAATCACTAAATCCTACTTTTTCATAAAACACTCTAGCATTTTTGTTATATGGAAAAACTTTAACATAATTTTTTCTAAATTCTTGTTTTTAGCCAACAACATACATTCTTTTGTTAATTCTAATTCCATATTTTTTTGCGTTTGGTTTTTCATTAAAATCCTTTTTATATTCAGGTTTATATGTTTTTAAAAAATCTATATGGATGCCGATAAGTTTGGTGTTCATTTTCATTAATTTCAACATCTTTTAGTTTTGCTTTCCCAAGCCTTATCATATCTCTTTGGTATGTCTCTAAGGTAATATATCTTTTTGTGACTTCTCTTGCTCAAAACATTTTTTAATACATGATTTGTATACGCACTAAAAACAAGGTTATAATCATATGGAAAAAACAATGAATAAAAAAACAGTAATTATCATTGCGTTATTAATTCTATTTAGTTTTTCATTTTCTCATTTTGCATTAGCAACAAACCCTGGGCAGATATACGAAGCAAACATATCCATAATGTATCGTAATACAACTATTTATGCTCCAGCTGTTGCACAGACAGACAATGGATATGTTGGTATAATTTCTACCATAACAGTAACTATACAAAGTAATGGAAGTGGAAGGGTCTTTGTAGACACAATACCACTTACACAGATAGATATGCAAGGTTCTGCGCGTTTAGCAGTTAAAGTTGCAAGTAAAATTGTTGAGGTGGATAAAATAGATGCAAATACTTTTGATTTCTTCTTTGTTGTAAGAACAGATGCGACAATAATCGGTGGGCCATCAGCTGGTGCAATTATGACTGTTGCAACTGTTGCATTACTTGAAAATTGGAATTTAAGTAATAAAACAGTAATGACAGGTATGATAAATCCTGATGGAAGCATTGGTCCTATTGGAGGGATTCCTCAAAAAATTGATGCGGCTGATTCAGTGGGTGCCACAAGGTTTCTTATTCCAAAAGGGCAAGGTACATACATAGAGATAGTTACAGAAACCATCATAGAACATGGACATAGTAGGACATATAGCCATCCTGTTACTAAAAGCATTGCGGATTACGCAATGGACAACTATGGGATGGAAGTAATAGAAGTAGAAGATATTAAGGAGGCAATTACAAATTTCACAGGATATGTCTTTCCAACAGTTGAGTCTGACAAAAAGATATCAACTGAAGGGTATATGGACTCGATGATGCCATTGGCTGCAACTCTACTCAACGAATCAAAGAATCTTTATGAAAAAGCAAATGATGCTTTTGATAATTCATCTATTCCTAACGAATGGCCAGATTATTATCGTAATGATATCGCTGATTTTCTAAACGATGGGAAAGACCGATACGAAGAATCGCAAAAATGGTACGATGAAGGGGTTTATTATTCAAGTACAAGTAAGTCATTCCAGTCGTTAATAGACTTGCGTTTTGTAACATATGCATGTGAATATTTCAAATCAGAAGACAAAGATGGGTATCTTACATCATTACTTGACCAGGCAACATCACTTTATGAAAACAAAAGCAAAGAAGCAAAAAACGCAGAAATAAATGGTATGATAACGCTTCAATGTGTAGGGGCTGCACAAAAACGTGTCTCAGAGGCAGCAGCATATCTATCTGATGCAAGGTTAAGCTATGAAAATGGTGAATATCTTACGACGCTATACCGAATTTCATTTGCCACAGAAAGAAGTAACACTGTTGGATGGTGGCTTGGAATTTCAGATGGTTTCAATGACACAGGAGATATTAACATTACTACATTAGAGAATCTTGTAAGCGAATACATGGAAGACACACAACAATCTATCACATATTCAACAGTTATTCTTCAAGAAGTTGGTAAATCTTCTAGTTATATAACTTCTGCAGAGGAACTACTTGAATCTGCAGGGGATAACTTGGAAAATGATTATCCGGCAGCGGCATTATTTGAAACATTGGAAGCACTAGTTAAGGCAAATATAGCAATAGAAAACATAGATGGTGATGCAGAAGGAAAAATTGACAGGGCGCGTAATAGCTCGAGTAACAGCATAGCAAAAAGTAGAAACATAGGAATAGAACCAGTATTAGCCGTTAGCTACTACGAATACGCAGAGAGTTTAGCAAATGAATCATCATATGACAGTGCGCTTGTTTATTACAAATACGGTAATATAATTGCAGGAGCTATCAGTTTCACAAATTTCTCAGCAGGGACAGCATCATCAAGATATATAGGCATACCAGAAGTAAATATCCCAACATGGAAAAAGATGTTTTCCAGTTATTCAGACATTACATTATTTGGCAGTTTTGCATTTATAATGGGCATAATTGCAGGAGTGGGGCTGGCAGTTATTGCTTATAACATACATCAAAGTAAAAAACCTGAAGAAAAAAAAGAGGGGAAATGGACACCGCAGAGTATAGATGAATATTACAAGAGACAAAAAAAGGAAGAATTTCCGGGAAATGAAATACCACGGAGTATAGAGAACTACTACAAAAAAAACAAATAAGATAAAAAAATATGGTCGTACAATGCAAATTACAGGAGAACTGGTTGAAAAAAAAATAATTGTCAAAAAACCAAAGGATGTAGGAAGACTCTACAACAAGAGCTATTTTGGAGAAGCAATCAGTGGTAACAAGTTGCAATTAAGTCTCTTTGAAGGAGTCTTCTTACTAGACGAAAACAAAATTAGAATATTTGAGAATAAAAAGGAAATTGATTTTCAAACACTTGTAAAAAAAACCATTAAAAACATGCCTAGTTTTGATAAAAAATATCCTGTGTTTAGAGATCTTAGAAAAAGAGGGCATCATGCAAAAATATACCAAGATGAAAAAGAAGGTTTTGATTTCTACATGGATAAAAAAACCGACGGTGAAAAATCCTGTTTTGTATCATCTTTTTCAGAAAGAAAAAACATGGATGTTAAAAAGATAAAAAAATTAATTGATATCGCTACTGAAAAAAATGGAACGTTATGGTTTGCAATAGTTGATGAAGAAGGAGATATTACATATTATGATATCAGCCAAGTTGACCCAAAGGGAAAAATACTTAGTTTCGACTTTCCAAAAACAAAGGGAATTTTACTTGGAAATAGAGTAATGATTTTTGACAAAGAACTCTCTGAAAAATTACTGGAAAAAGAGTTTTTTGGTAAACCTTTTGGGAATGGTCTGCAGATATCAATGGTAGAGGCACTATATCTGATGAAAAAAAACATGATTGATATACAAGATGCTTTTGCTAGTAGAAAGATTTCTTTTGATGAAATTAAGGAACATGCAAAAAAAATTCAACCAGATATTGATCTGAGGTTTATCGTCTTTGAGGATTTGAAAAAACATGGGTTAATTGTGAAAACCGGTTTTAAATTTGGTACACATTTCCGTGCTTATACAAAAAAACCTGATGAGACACATGCTGAATATCTGGTTCATGCAGTTGATAAAGATTTTAAAAGTATATGGGCTGAGATAAGTAGAGCAGTAAGACTGGCACACTCAGTAAATAAGGAAATATTTTTTGCAAGAATTACAGGTAAAGAAATCAATTACATACGACTTGGTAGGCTAAGGCCATAATTTTTTTATAATCACTTAGTTATTAGTACAATTGTTTTGGGGAGGAAAAAATATGCTTCAAATAAGATGGCATGGTCATTCATGCTTTGAAATCACAAATGATATCACGTTAGTGACTGATCCACATGATGGGAAATCCATAGGCATACCTGCACCATGTGTAACAGGAGATATCATTCTAATATCTCATAATCATTATGATCACAACAGCGTGAAGACAGTTGAAAAAGATGGTTCAAAGGTTGTGACTGATGAACGTAAAAGAAATATTTCCAATGTTGAAATAAAAGGCATTGAGTCGTATCATGATGGGGATTTGGGTGCCAAACGTGGTAAAAACATTATTTACAAGTTTACAATGAATGAAATTACTTTTTGTCACCTTGGCGATCTAGGACATGAACTTGATGATGATTCTGTTCAAAAAATAGGAGAGGTTGACATACTTTTTATACCAATTGGTGGGACATTCACTGTTGATGATAAACAAGCCTGGAAAATTATTAAAGAAATTAATCCAAAGATAATTGTTCCAATGCATTATAAAATAGGTGGACTTTCGCTCCCTATCGCAGGGATAGACGGGTTTCTTGAACAAAATAAGTTCACTGTTCATCATGTTGGAAATGAAATAGATCTGGAAAAAGAGGATCTACCTAGTGAGCCTGAGGTTTGGACCTTTACCTTGTAATTAAGTTGTATATTGTAGTATTGGGATATCACCAACATGCCAATCATACAGATATGGTATTTGTGGCCCTACAAAGGTTTTACCACGTGGAGTATCCCATATAAATGGATAATGATAAAGTAGTGAATGCCAAATCACAGGAACACGAAGATAAAAATAAGCCTCTCTAACAGTAACCCACCCGTCATTGTTAAGATCTGCTACTCCATCTAACCCCTGTCTAAGGAAAAAACCGAAGATTGTGTCTTCTAAATACATACTCCAATTACACGGACAAAACAAGTATTTTCCACCTGCTGCAAGAACCGTTCTACCTGTTTGTCTAAGCGCAAGCATTCTCCCAGAATAACAATTTTCAAAAATTAATGCAATGTGCTTTGAGTCAAGTTCGTCAATCCAACTATCGTACTCTTTATCTGTTATTTTGTCAGGACCATATTTAAAATCTGAAGCATTATGTGTGAAAACATATGCATTTCCTTTTAATCGATCTTTACCTTTTGTTTTCCAACCATGGCTAGCATGATAAATAACAACTACATCGGTTTTATTTTCTTTATCATCAAGCCAACCTGTAATTGCATCATGAATTTTTTCTTTTGTAGCATTCTCATTTAGTATTAATTTGATGTTTTCTTCTTTCCAGTTATTACTACTTAGGAGTTTTTCATAAAAATAAGTAGCTGTTTCATCAAGATATTCCTGATCTGGTGTTTCAAATCCAGCATATTCCTCAATACCAATGATTAGCGCATAAAAATTTCTATCGTTTGAAAACGTGTCATCGACATTGTTTTTTGATAGTTTAATAGCCATTGAATTTGTACCAGCTAAAATAAAAATCATTAATACACCCATAACTAAGATTTTTTTCATTCTATGTATAGCCCCCATATATAACTACAATATATCTCTCTTTTTATATTTATATGTTGCTAAAACTAGTTGCATTTAACAAAAAAATTAGTTAAAAATATCAGGGTTGACACAATTAGGTGGCATTTCACCTTTAAGGCCGGTAAGCATATTCTCTGCAGCCATTATTGCCATTTTTGTTCTAGATTCAACTGTTGCAGAAGCTGAATGAGGTTGAAGAATTACGTTGTTCAATTTTAATAGTTCTTTTTCTACATGTGGTTCGTTTTCATAAACATCAAGTCCTGCACCAAAAATCCAACCATTTTTAAGTGCTTTTACAAGGGCTTTTTCATCTATAACAGGCCCACGAGAGGTATTTATTAAAACTGCTGTTTTCTTCATCATTCTGAGTTCTTGTTCACCTATTAAATGATGTGTTGAAGAAAGTAAAGGAATATGAAGTGATATAAAATCAGATTTTTTTAGTAAAGTATCTAATGTTACTTTTTTTGCCCCAAGTTCATTTTCTAACGTATCATCTGTTTTACCATCAACATATAAAATTTTCATGTTGAATCCTTTACTTTTTAAAGCAAAACATGTACCAATTCTTCCAGCACCAATAATACCAAGTGTTTTTCCCGTTATACCCTGACCAAGTAAAAGCATTGGATCCCATCCTTTAAATTTACCACTTCTAGTAAATTTATCACCTTCAACGATGTGACGAGTCGCAGAAAATAACAACGACCACGCCATCTCAGCAGTTGCATCAGTAAGAACACCAGGAGTGTTACTAACAGATATGCCTCTTTTAGTAGCCTCCTTTACATCAATATTGTTGTAACCAACAGCATAGCTTGATATCATCTTTAGTTTCGGCTCAGAACTAATAACTTCTTCATCTATTGTATCTGTAAGAAGGCAGAGAAGTCCGTCTTTTCCTTTTAAACCTTGCATTATTTCTTTTTTTGTTAAAACTCGATCATATGGGTTAACTTCTATTTCATGTTCTTTTCTAAGAAGAATTAGCCCGGGTTCAGGGATTTTTCTTGTTACAAATATCTTCATAATTGTTAACTCACTTCCATCTTTTGAAAAGCGTATGATCTATACCAAGTTGATCTAAAACCTTTCCAGCAATAAAATCCACCAAGTCATCAATTTTTTTTGGCTGATGATAAAAACCTGGCGTCGCAGGCAAAATTGTTGCTCCAGCTTGTTTTGCCAATAGCATGTTTTTAATACCTGGCATATCTAAAGGAGTTTCACGTACAACAAGAATGAGTTTTCTTTCTTCTTTTAAACAACAACTTGCAGCCCTGGAAGTAAGTGTATCACTGTAACCATTTGCAATAGCAGACAATGTTTTCATACTACACGGGCAAACAACCATTGCATCAAGTTTGAAAGATCCGCTTGCTGGTGCTGCAAATAAATCATCATTTTCGTAACAAAAACTTGCTCTGTTTTTAAGTTCTTCAAAAGTATGGTTTGTCTCATGCTTTATTATTTTTTTAGCACCGTTAGACACAACAAGATAAACGTCTACATCTGCCTTAATTAGTTCCTCAAAAAGTCTAATACCATAGATGCTTCCAGATGCCCCCCCGATGCTAAGTAAAACTCTCATGAAACTTATTCCTCTATAGCATTTATTATATCACAAAGTGCT
>DAOWIZ010000026.1 GCA_030640585.1 Thermoplasmata archaeon | reverse complement strand
GCTGTAGATCCAAAATCTTTCATTACATTAATTTGTCTCTTAGTATTTCCAGAACTAATTGTTACAACCATAGCACCAATTTTTTGAGCTCCTTTTTCAAAACCATGAGCACCAGTGAAAAGACCATATCCATAAGAGTTCTGCATGACATCATTTTTACGAAGACCATTTGCCCATAGTGATCTAGCCATAACCTCGCCCCAAAGATCTACATCATTTTGGGTATATGGTCCAACAACTGGTTTACCTGTTGTACCCGATGATGCATGAACTTCTACTATTTCATCAATTTCAGTACAGACAAGACCAAAAGGATAAAACTCTCTCAGATCCTGTTTTGTTAAAAAAGGTAATTTTTCTATATCTTTAAGATCTTTAATACCGCCAGGTTTAATATTTGCATCTTTGAGTTTTTTATTATAAAATTTATTGCTATCATAAACATATTTAATTAAGTGTTTTAACCTTTTCAATTGCAATTCTTTTAATTCATCCAAAGGTTTTGTTTCAATTTCAGGGTTAAAGAATTCTTTCGTCATAAAGAATAACCTCCATTGTTGCGGCCTGAATAAACTATCTAGATATAATGATTTCTGAAAAAAATTAAGAAAGATATAAATTACATGAGGAGTTTCCCATCCAAACATCAATAAACAATATTGTTGATTATTTGGGGAGGAAAAGATATGAGTATGATACTTGGAATGGATCCTTGGGTGTTTACAGCTTGGATTGGAACAATATTAGCAGCCGCAGCATGTGTACTTTATGGTATTTATGATCAATTTCTAAGGAAATCTGGTAATGAAAAAACAATCACCAAAGAAAAAGGGGCAAAATAAAATGGAAGACGTAATATTTTTTGTTATTTTCATGGCTCTTTTTGCAGGTGTATTTTCTTTTTTAGGATATCTGGGTTATAAAAAAACAAAAACTGCAGAGGATTATTATGTTGCAGGTCGTAAAATGGGTGCACTTGTTATAGCATTTTCATATGGTGCAACATTCATTAGTGCTGTTGCATTAATTGGTTTTTCAGGTATTGCATCTATTTATGGTCATGCACTTCTATGGTTAGCATTTCTCAATGTTTTTATTGGTATTCTAATAGCATTCATATTTTATGGTTTTAGAACAAGAAAAATGGGGCTTTCACTTAAAGCACTAACATTACCTGAGATGCTAGGAAACAGATTTAATTCCACTAAATTACAAGCAGTTTCAGGTATTATAATTGCAGTTTTTATGATAGCATATACTTCTGCTGTTTTTCTTGCAGTATCTTCATTATTTCAAGTTTCATTTGGAATTCCATATGAGATTTGTGTTATAGTTTTTACAATAATTGTTGGAATCTATTTGGTTGTTGGTGGACTTTATGCTGTAATGTGGACACATGCAGTTCAAGGAGTACTAATGCTTGCGGGTATGCTTATTTTAACTATTGGAATATATAGTATGCTTGGTGGTGTTGGCCCTGCTCATGAAGCCGCTGCTGCTTTAACACCTGAAATCTTGGAAGGTATTGGTAGTCCTGCAGCAACTCAAGCGCCAAATGGTTTAACATCAATGCCGCCGGTTTTATCCGCACCTTTTATGATGCTTCTTACACTTATTTTTGGAGTAGGAATTGGTGTGCTTGCTCAACCTCAACTTATTGTACGATATCTATCTGCAAAAAGTGAAAAAGCACTTCGTCGAGCAATACCTTATGGCGGCATATTTATTCTTTTAATGACGTTCACTGCTTTTAGCATAGGTCCACTCTGTAATGTTTTGATGGTGAATAATGGATTAACATATCCAGGTACACCTGATAAGGTAGTACCACTTATAGTAAGTGAGCTGTTCCCACAATGGTTTGTATTTCTATTTTTATTTGCAGTACTTGCAGCAGCAATGTCAACAGCAAGTGCATTATTTCATACAGCAGGAGCATCACTTGGTAGAGATGTATATGAAAAGGGCATGAAAAAAGGAGGATCTGAAAAGAAATCTTTACAAATCACAAGAATAGCAACATTAGTAATTGTTGGTGTCACCTTGATAATTTCATTAAACCCACCAGATGTAGTTGCAATAATGTGTGCCTTTTTCTTTGGACTAATGGCATGTACGTTTCTTGCACCATACACATTTATGCTTTATTGGAAGAAAACAAGCCGAGCAGGTGCATGGGCGGGAATGCTAGGTGGATTCATATTTACAATGTTTTGGTATGCTCTTATTTATTTCAAAACGGCACCACAAATAATAGGCTCATCTTTGACAGATAACTACGTGATAAATATGTTAGATCCACTTTTTATAGCACTACCATTATCTATAGTTCTAACTATTGTGTTTAGTTTACTAATAAAACAAGATAAAGAAGAACAAAAACTTATGGCAAAAGCATTCGAAAACATATAGAGAAAAACTCTTTAAACTAATATTCATCATATGCAACTATTCGGAGAAAAATCATGAAAATTCTTGTACTTGGATCAGGTATGATGGGGCGAGCAATAGCATATGATCTATGTCATTTTTCAAACTTTGACAATATAACAATGGTTGATAAAGATAGAAAGACACTACGTTCCGCTGAAAAATTTTTAGATAGAAAAAGTATAAATTTTGATATTTTAAACGTTAAAAAATTAAAGAAAGTAAAGAGATACTTCAAAGATTTTGACATAGCAATTTCTGCAATACCATATACTTTCAACTATGATCTGGCAAATATAGCAATTGATACAAAAACACATTTCCTTGATCTTGGCGGTAACAACGATATTGTAGAAAAAGAAAAAAATCTTCATAGAAAAGCCAAAAAGAATAGTGTGACAATTATTCCTGATTGTGGTCTTGCGCCAGGTCTTGTTTCAATTATTACAAAAGATATTGTTGAACAAATGGACAAAGTTGAATCTGTAAAACTAAGAGCAGGCGGCCTTCCACAGGATCCAAAACCACCATTTAACTATCAAATAGTTTTCTCACCAAATGGATTAATCAACGAGTATGTAGAAGACGCAATGATTTTAGATAATAAAAAAATCATCAAAAGAGAATCTATGACAGATGTTGAAACAATAGCCTTTCCAGAACCATTTGGAAACATGGAAGCATTTCTTACCTCTGGAGGATGTTCAACACTACCACATAGTTACAAAAATAAAATAGGATATCTTGACTATAAAACAATTCGTTACCCTGGTCATTGTGAAAAATTCAAACCATTTTTAGATCTCGGACTTGCTGAAGAAAAAACAACTAAGATTATAGGTGAAAAAATTGTTCCACGTGATTTATTTATTTCTCTTCTTTTGAAAAAAATTCCAACAACAGGTAAAGATTTAGTCCTTATGAAAGTTTTAAGTGAGGGTTTTAAAGATGATAAAAAAACATTTATGGAATATACTATGATTGATTATTATGATGAAGAAAATAACATTACTTCTATGATGCGTACCACCAGTTACCCTGTTTCAATTATTGCTCAGATGATAGAAAGAGGAGTAATTCAGGAACATGGTGTTTTTTGTAACGAAGAAATTGTTCCATGTGATTTGTTTTTTGATGAACTTAAAAAACGTGATATAGTCGTTGAAAAAACAGTTAAAGAGTTGTGAGAGAATCTATCATGAATTTAGAAAAAGATTTTTTAGATGGGGAAAAAATTGCACTTGAAAAACTTTCAAAAGCAAAAGATGAAAAGAGAGCCGATGAAAAAATACTGCCAATACTTGATATAATCAACAGATCTGATGATTACTATACCAGTAGTAGTTGTGCCGGACGAATTGTTTTACTTGAAATACCTGGTATTGGTGATAAAAAAAATGCAAAGTTTCTTGGTAAATGGCATAGGACAATACAACCAGAAGAAATTTTATCATCTATGAAAAACGCAAAAACTGGTCAGTTATGGTTACTTGCTCAGTCACCTATCATTCATATCACTGCAAAGAATAATGCTGCTGCGGACAAAATGGTGAAAACTGCTGTTGCATCTGGTTTTAAACATAGTAGTTTGAAATCTATTGTAGGTAAAATTGTTGTTGAAATTTGTAGCACCGAACGTCTTGATTCCCCTATTGGTAGGAATGGTATGTTGTTTTGTGATGATGAATATCTGCAATTATTAGTTGATATTGCTAATGATGTAATTAATAAATCAACTAAAAAATTATATCGTTTTAAAAATAAAATAAAAGAAAACTTTTAAGTACCCATAAAACAACCAAGTTTATAGGGTAGAATGACAACGCGAAAAATGTCAGACATGGTTTTTATTTCATTTCTCTCAATTCTGACGCTGTCAACTTTATGCCTAGTTTTTATTTTTAGTTCTATTTATACAGAATTGATAAATTATGTCTTTTTAAGTACAATATTTATTAGTTTTCTTGTGGTTTTACTTTCTTTTCGTAAACTTTTAATAGACATGAAATCTGATATATCTGAGAAAAAACTAAAAGAAAAAAACATTAGAGATATTTATCAGTATAGCCAGATTTTAGATCCACCAGATATTGATAATTAAAAAATACGTTTTTTTAGTTGTACTGTGCATGAATAAGCCATGCATCTTTTGGTATTTTTTTGTATATTGCATATTTTTCATCTTGTACATATTTTTCATATGCTGCTTCTTTGATGATTTTGTTGTCAAATGACCAGTAATACTTACGAATAAATTTACCCTGTTCTTTGAGTTCTTCCCTTCTTAATTTAAGAAGTTTTTCTCTTTGTAGTTCATAAAACAATGATCTTGCATGTTTGTCAATGCTCATATCTTCGACTTCTTCTTGTCCATTAAAGATTTTTTCTACTGTTTTTGCAAGTGCAATTGCGTCATCTTTTTCCATGTTGAATCGGTTTTTCAATGCTTTTACAAGTAATCTCTTCATTGTATATTCCCTCACTACATTTTTATTTTGTTTTTATTATTATAAAGGGTTTGTTGTACAAGTGTTACCTAAAAAAGTGGTTCTTCTTCCGAATTCTTTAAATCCGTCTTCTATATATACAGGTCCACAAGATATGGAGTGATTTGAATTATGACAAAACGTGTTTACAATTTTTATGCAGGACCTGCAACGCTACCGCTTGCAGCTTTGAAAAAAGCACAAGAAGAGTTTTTGAATTTTAGCAATACTGGGATGTCTATTTTGGAGATTTCCCATAGGTCAAAGGAATATGCCAAGACACATGCTGAGGCGTCAAACCTGGTTAAGGAGTTAATGCATCTTCCTGATGACTATAAAGTCATGTGGCTTCAAGGTGGTGCTTCTTCACAATTTTATATGGTTCCATTGAACCTACAAGACAATGGTAAACCTATGGAGTATGTCAATACTGGTACTTGGTCTACAAAGGCAATCAAAGAAGCAAAATTTTATGGTGATGTCAAAGTAGTTGCAAGTTCAGAGGATGAAAAGTTCTCCTATATACCAAAAGATATAGTTTTTAGTGATAAATCTGCTTTTGCCCATATTACAGGTAATAATACAATTTATGGGACGGAGTATCATGAATGGCCAAAAGTATCAAGTGATGTACCGCTAGTTTGTGATATGTCCTCACATATGATGAATAAAGTCATCGATCCAAAAAAGTTTGGTGTAATTTATGCTGGTGCACAAAAAAATATTGGACCGGCAGGTGTTACCATAGTCATTGTTAGAGAGGATTTACTTGATCGTGTCCCTAAAGATTCGCCTATTATGCAGAAGTGGAAAACACATGTGGATAAAGACTCGCTTTTCAACACAGGACCTGTCTTTCCGATTTATATGTGTAAACTTTGCTTAGAGTATCTGAAAAGTATTGGTGGGATACCTGCTATGGAAAAAATCAACAGGAAAAAAGCAAAAATTCTCTATGATGTAATAGATAATTCTGATGGCTTCTATGAAGGACATGCTAAAACCGATTCCAGATCCCTTATGAATGTAACTTTTAACTTACAAACTCCTGAACTTGAAGAAAAATGTGTAAAAGAAGCACTAGCAAAAGATCTTGTTGGTTTGAAAGGTCATCGAAGTGTTGGTGGTATGAGAGCATCTATTTATAATGCGATGCCTGCTGATGGTGTTCAGGCTCTTATTGATTTCTTAAAAGGATTTCAGCAGAACAATCAATAATAAAAATGTGTTATAACTCTCATTTTTTATTTTTTCATTTTGACATTTTAACAGATTAGTTTTATATACCATAATCGACAAATACTATCATGTCATAATGTAGCAATATGTTTTGGCAAGGTGGAAGGTAAAATGGATAAAAGAGTAATGATTGTTGATGATGAACCTGATATTTTATCCTCTTTAAAAACAGTGCTTGAATATCAAAGATATGATGTAGTAACAGTTAGCAATGGATTTGAATGTCTAAAAGAAATGGAAAAAGGCTTTGAGGGAGTAATATTAATGGATCTTATGATGCCAGAAATGGATGGATGGACGACAATAAAAGAAATAGTAGACAGAGGATACATTAAAAACGTTGCAATAAGCATCATCACTGGTAAAGGAACAAAAAATCACAATGTCATGGGCACGATTGGTTCATATGTATATGATTACCTGGCAAAACCTCTTGACATAAAAGAGTTAATTCAGAGTGTAGAAAAAAGTTATAATTTTCTCATAGCAAGAAACAATTAAAAAATTACCTGCCTCTCTAATTTTTTTCAAATATTTCTATAAAATTGACATTTTGTCATTTTGACATTTTAACAGGACACCCTTAAATATCATAAAACATGTCACTTTTTCCGATCCATCCTAAAAATAAAAAATCTGGGTCTGGGTAAATATAACATACAATATAACAAAAAAATTTTAGGATAATTCACCAATTCTCCTGTTTTTCAAAATCCAGACCCATCACCAATCCCAATAAAACTATATTATGAATGATGTATTTGTATCAACAAATTTTTATAGACATTTTTGTTTCGCCCACATAACAACTAACGTATCTGGGGTGAAACTAAAATATGACAAAAAAAGTACTTATTCTTGGAGCTGGCATGATATCAAGACCAATGGTTAGATACCTTTTTGATAAAACAGATTACCATGTAACAATGGCGAGTAGAACTGTTAGCAAAGCAGAAAAAATAATAGATGGACATCCAAATGGAACAGCGATAGCATTGGATGTCTCAGATGAAAATCTTTTAGAAAAACTTGTCTCTGAGTCAGATTTAACAGTTAGTTTACTACCTTATACTTTTCATGTAAAGGTTGCAAAACTATGTATTAAACATAAAAAACAGATGGTAACCACTTCTTATGTTAGCGATGAGATGAAAGCACTAGATGATGAAGCAAAAAATGCAGGTATACTAATTCTTAATGAATCTGGATTGGACCCTGGAATTGATCATATGAGTGCAATGAGAGTCATTCATGATGTTGCTGAAAAAGGTGGAAAAATCGTTAGTTTTAAATCATCAACAGGTGCACTACCATCTCATGAGGCAAATAATAATCCTTTTGGCTACAAGTTTTCATGGGCTCCACGAGGCGTATTACTTGCATCAAAAAACCCGTCACGTTGGCTTGAAGATGGAAAAGAAAAAAATTATCCTGGTGAACAACTATTTGAAAACTACTATATTCAGGATGTACCTGGTGTTGGAAGTTTTGAAAACTATCCAAATCGTAATAGTGTACCATACAAAGATATCTATGGTTTGAAAGATGCACAAACTGTATATCGAGGTACTTTTAGGATGACTGGTTGGTGTGAAACAATGAGAAAAATTGTAGCACTAGGCTGGTTAAATGATAAACCCGTTGATGGTTTTTCTGGTAAAACTTATGCCGATATGACTCGATGTTTAATCGATGCAAAACCCGATGATGACCTTGAAAAAGCAACAGCAAAATACCTTGACTTAGAAACTTATTCAACTGTCATTAAACGTCTTGGATGGCTAGGACTTTTCAGTGATATACCACTACCGGAAGATCAGGATAACCCACTTGATTATCTAAACGTAATTACATTAAAAAAGATGGCACTTGGTAGTGATGAACGAGATATGATAGTAATGCATCATGAATTTGTTGCAGAATACCCTAATAAAAAAGAATACATAACATCAACACTTGTTGACTATGGAATACCGAATGATGACTCATCAGTTGCACGAACAGTATCGATACCTGCAGCAATAGCTGTAAAGATGATTCTTGAGGAAAAAATAAATCTGAAAGGTGTATACATACCAGTTGTTCCAGAGATATATAACCCTATTCTTGATGAACTTGAAGAAATGAATATCAAGTTTGATGAGAAAACAGAAACTTTGTAATCTCATCCTTATTTTTCTTTATTTAATATTATTTTCTTCTGAATTTTTTGTATTTGTATAAGGAGTGGTTGTTTGGTTTTTCCCAAACGTTTTCCGACCATATATAAACCATGATAGATATAATTCATGGTACAAACAAAATTAAAGTGTGATAAATATGGTAAGTAAAAAAATGAAACTCAGCGGAATAATGCTAGTTGGAATTATAATAATTGTAAGCTTTGGATGTGCAGTACAAATTCAGCCTGTTGTAACTGGTAACACAAATAACAATCCCTTTACGTGGTCATCCTCATCACGTGATCCTAATTCTTATACATATGGATTAGTAGATTTTTCTTCTTATGAGGATTTTACAAGTTTTTTACATAATTGTTCATCTACAAATCTGCGCTATAGGGAAAATAGCCACCCATGGGCCATGGAACCAATGATAGCAATTGATATGGATGATGGCTTTGCTGAAGGTGAAGTATTAAATGTTGGATTTGGTGGTAAAAAAGTTGAGTTCTCTGAGACAAATATACAAGTTGAAGGTGTTGACGAGCCAGATATGGTTAAAACAGATGGAAAATATCTATACATTGTAGATAATCAGAAAGTCTATATTATTAAAGCATACCCTGCAGAGGATGCAGAGGTTCTATCAACAATAACCATAGGTCATTCAATTAGTAACATTTTCATCAATGGTGATAAACTAGTTGTTTTCGGCTCATATAGTTATTTTGTATGTAACGAAAAAGAAGATATTGGTTTACCAAATCCTTGGTTTGATTCTTCAAATACCTATATCAAAATCTATGATCTAAGTGATAGAAATGAACCTGTTCTTGAAAAAGACATTGTTGTTGCTGGTAATTATTTCAACGCACGTATGATAGGGGACTATGTATATATTATAACAAATCAATACTCTTATTCCATACGTGATTGTTATGAAACTGATGATACCATTGTTCCTTTGATATCCATCGATGGCGTTGTAAAAGAAATTCCTCTTTCTAATCTCTGCTGCATTGATGTACCATCAAGTAGCTACACACTTACACATGTTGTATCAATAAATGTAAAAGATACCGATGAAGAAGTTGTTGACAAAATATTCACTCTTGGAAACAGTCAAAACATGTATGTTTCAAAAAATAATATATATATTACTTATCAGACAAACTACAATGATTATCATGTTATGCAGCAAATCATAGATGAAGTTGTTTTCCCAATACTCCCAGATGACGTTAAAGAAGATATTTTAAACGCTCGTGGTTTTGACATACAAGATTACAACAAACAACAAGTTGTACAATGGATTCTAAATAGTTTCTATGAAACCCTTGATGAACAACAAAGAAATGATATACAAATAGAAATTCAAAAAAGAATACATAGAACTGTAATTCATAAAATAGCAGTAAACGCTGGAAATATAGAATATATGTGCAATGGCAGCACCCCTGGCCGGGTACTCAACCAGTTTTCACTAGATGAACATAATGGATTTTTAAGAGTAGCCGCACAGACAGATGGATACTGGCAGAGTAACATCAAAAAATGTACCAATGTCTATATTCTTGATGAAAAACTAGACATCGTTGGTGAAGTAGAAAACATAGCACCTGGTGAAAACATGAAATCAGCAAGATTCATGGGCGACCGTGCATATCTTGTAACATTCAAAAACGTTGATCCATTCTTTGTCCTTGATCTCTCTAATCTATATGATCCTGAGATACTAGGTGAACTAAAAATACCAGGATACTCTGATTATCTTCATCCATATGATGAAACCCATATCATAGGCATAGGAAAAGATGCTGATGAGACAATAGATGCTGATAAAATCCATTCAGAAGATGCAGTATATTACACAGCTATACTAGGAGTAAAAATTGCTTTATTTGACGTTAGTGATCCAGAGAACCCAAAAGAAGTCGCAAAAGTCATAATAGGGGATCGTGGAACCAGTACACCTGTGTTAAACAACCATAAAGCACTGTTGTTTGACAGGGAAAAAGAACTACTAGTCTTACCAATCAGTCTATATGAATTCAAGGATGGTGGCAAAAGATATGCTGATTTTACATTCCAAGGAGCATATGTATACAAACTCTCACTTGAAGATGGCTTTGACTTTCAAGGAAGAATAACGCACAGAGACATGGAAGAAACCACGGAGACAAACAACTATAGACGTTACCACTATTGTTCTTCATATGATATCACACGTTCACTCTACATTGATAGCGTTCTATATACCATTTCAAATAACATGATAAAAATGAACAGTCTCAGTGATCTCAGTGAAATTAATAGCGTAAAATTAAGTTGAACAAACTAGCATGTAAGATATGAGGGAGGGGTTTCGGCATCTCATCCATTCTCCCTCTTCTTGGGCCCCTCTCTCTATTTTTTATTATTGAAGATCCATCGATACCATTTTATAACCAATAACAATACCGCTCTAACAAGTAAACGCCAGATTTTATAGGGGAATGCGTATCATGTCCGTTGATCCAAAAAAAGTCCATGAAACATTAAGTAAGCATATTTTAACCGATGGTTTTGCTCTTGTATTAGACCTACAGAAAAGCCATGGATGTCAAATATATAATTCTAGAACAGGAAGATACATGCTTGATTGTTTCTCGTTTTTTGCTTCAGCTCCAATTGGATGTAACCACCCAGCACTAAACAACCCAGAATACATTAAAAAACTTGGTGAAATAGCAGTTAACAAACCTACAAATAGTGATATTTATACAGCAGAGATGGCTGAGTTTGTAGATAGTTTTGCAAAACACGTGGTACCAAACTATTTGCCGCATTTGTTTTTTGTAAGCGGTGGAGCACTTGGTATAGAAAATGCTCTTAAGACAGCTTTTGACTGGAAAGTACGTAAAAACATTGCAAAAGGTAAAAGTGAAAAACTTGGTACACAGGTTATACATTTTAAAGAAGCATTTCATGGGCGAACCGGTTATACTCTTTCTATGACAAACACTTTTAACCTTGATAAAATAAAATATTTCCCAAAGTTTGATTGGCCACGTATAATAAATCCAAAAGTTACATTCCCACTTAATTCCAAAAATTTATCTGAAGTTAGAGCAGTTGAGAAACAGGCAATATCTGAAATTGAAAAAGCTGTAAACAATAACCCTGATGATATAGCAGCATTAATTATTGAACCCATACAAGGAGAAGGTGGAGATAATCATTTTAGAAAAGAGTTCTTTTTGGAACTTAGACGACTTTGCAACGAACATGAAATGATGTTTATACTTGATGAGATACAAACCGGCGTGGGCCTCACAGGTAAAATGTGGGCTCATGAACACTATGATATTAAACCTGATATGCTTGCTTTTGGTAAGAAAACCCAGGTTTGTGGCATGATGGTTGGAAAACGTGTTGATGAAATAAAAGATAACGTTTTCAATGTTTCAAGCCGTCTTAACTCAACTTGGGGTGGAAACCTTGTTGACATGGTACGTTGTCAAAAATATCTAGAGGTAATTGAAGAGGAAAAACTTGTTAAAAACGCAGAAATACAAGGAAAATATCTACTTGAAGGACTTGTTGAACTTGCTGAGAAACACTCAGATAAAATTTCAAATGCCCGCGGACTAGGTCTTATGTGTGCATTTGACTGTGAAAGCCCTGAGAAGAGAGATGAACTAAAAAACAAGATATATGCAAAAGATGTAATAATTGTTGGATGTGGTGAAAAAACTATACGTTTCCGTCCGCCATTAATAATATCTGAAAAAGAAATCAATAAAGCACTTGAAACAATAGATGAAGCACTAAAAACATCTTAATTTCCTTCTTTTTTAACAAGAGATTTTATTTTTTATGTGCCGAATTATATCTTCTATTTTTTCCCTATCCTGTTTTGTTGTATCACGATCACGGATTGTGACAGATTTATCTTTAAGCGTGTCATGATCAATGGTTACGCAGAAAGGTGTTCCTATTTCATCCATACGTGCATAACGCCTACCAATTGTTCCTCCTTCATCATAATAGGTAGCAATGCCTGCGTTTCTCAAATTCTTATCAACTATTTTTGCTATTTTAACAAGACGTTCATCGCTAACAAGCGGGAATACACCAACTTTAATAGGGGCAATTTCTGGTTTAAGTTTCAGAAGACGATATTCTTCATCTTTTTTCTTAACCTCAGCATAGTTCTGCTCAAGTATGCAATATAATATCCGGTCAATACCATATGATGGTTCTATGACATGTGGGACAAATTTTTCACCAATTTGTTTTTCTTTTGTTTCAACTATTTTATAACAATTGCTTGGCACCTCAACTGTTTTACCATCAATATCAACAAATATTTTCTCGTTGTCTTTTACATCCATGTTTTCAAGAAGTGTTTTAATTTTTCCTGCTTTATCTTTGAAAAGAGGACCAAGTTTTCCCATATCTGGAACAATTTTTTTAACATCTACAATTTTTGGTTCATCATATTTTCTCAACGCATACATATCTGTACCAGTTGACTCCATATGTGAGATTAAATCATATGCTGAACGATCCGCAATACCAACGCATTCTATCCAACCAAAACGCTCACTGAAGAGTTCTGCATCCCAGCATTCAACAGCATAATGGGCTAGTTCATCATCGCTATGTTTTCTGAAACGAAACTTCTCAGGATTTATCCCCGCTGTCATTAGAAACTCTTGAGTGAGATACATATAATATGCAAGTGCCTGGTTGTTAATCACACCAGTTTGTACTGCTTTTTCAAGAGTTATTTCCATTTCTTTTTCGTTATCAAAAAGAAATAACACTTCGTCTTTTACATCTTTAAAATTTGGATGAGTTTTATCATTTGGGTCAAAAAAAATTTCAGCCTCAGCCATTGAAAACTCACGAAGTCTAATTATTCCTTGACGTGGTGAAACCTCATTACGATATCCTTTACCAATTTGTACTACTCCAAATGGTAATTTCTCTCTTGCATGGCGATACAGGAGATGGAAATCTGTAAATATTCCTTGAGCAGTTTCAGGGCGTAGGAATGCATCCCGGCTTTGACCTATACCAATTTTTGTAGAAAACATAAGGTTAACATTATATGGGTTTTTCAGAATAGTTTTGCATGTTGGGCATTTTACTTTATTATTTTTTATGGCTTTTTCAACACTGATACCTTCGCCTATAATTCCTTCAACCTTGTAAGATTGTTTACATTTTTTACAATCAACAGTGAGGTCGGTAAACTCATCTACATGTCCTGATGCTTTTAAAACCTCAAAAAGTGTAATAGTTGGTGTACTTATTTCAACACAGTTATCTTTCAATAGATAAAAACTTCTCCAGAGGTTTTCCAGGTTTTGTTTAAGTCTTGAACCAAGTGGCCCATAGTCATAGAAACCAGCGCATCCTCCATATATTTCAAAAGATGGATAGATGAATCCTCTTCTTTTGGCTAGCATCATTACTTTATCATAGATATCTTGAGGCATAAACTAAAATCTCCAAATTATTTATTATTTTGTTTTAAAAAAGTAATAAAGTTATGGGATTTAAAGTATACAGGCTAACAGGTCAATATCTGTGACCATTCCTATGAGTTTTTCATCTGAATTTACAATAGGGATATGGCTGATATTGTTTTTAACCATTCTTTTTGAAGTCTCAATAACAGAAGTATTACGGAATGCTTTTACTACATCTTTTATCATGACTTCTTTAACGGGCACTGTAGGCAATGTTACCTCGGAAGTGGAGTAATGTAATCGTACGGTATCACGTATTCCTTCCCATGTCCATTCATCCCCATCACCACCCATTCCCATATCTGAATGAGATACACTTTCACGGATATGGCTTAGTTTGAAAAGGTCGCCATCTGTGACAATACCTGTTAATTTTCCTTCATCATCTAAAACAGGCAGTGCGTTTTCATGTGTTATATTAATTATTTCCATTACAATATTTAGGGGAGTATCCTGGTAAACCGGTACGGCAAGATTTGTATAATATTTTTCAACATGATCGTTTTGCTCCTTGGTATAAGTCTTAATTATGTCTGTAGGGCTTATAATTCCAACTAGGTTTTTACGATTGTTGATAACTGGTAGGCCATGTATGCGATGTTTGTAAAGTAACTCAGCAGCATCTTTTATATCCTGATCTTTGTCAACACAGTGATACTCTTTACTCATTATAAGAGCAAGTTGTTCTTCATCATGGTTTTTAAATATGTCAGTTCTTGTTAGAACGCCAGCTAACTGTCTAGTATCTTTTTTTAGAATTGGCATACCTGAAACATTATGTTTTGCAAGAATCCCAAGAGCGTCTTTTACTGTTCCTGGGACATATCCTACAATTAATTCCTGTGACATTACTTCTTCGACTTTCACAATTCATCCCTCTTATTTAACACGTGAAATATATAACGTTTTTAGAGTATTTTTATCCAACACGATAAAATCTGCTGGAGAGTTGGAACCAAGAATACAGGGACTTAGATTTAAAACTTTCCTTGATGTAAATGTTATCATATTTAATAGTTGCTCCAGGTTATAAATATCAGTTGTACCTTTCAAAAATTTTAACTCATCAAGAACATTTGGTGGGTTTAACATAGCATTATCTGTACCAAGTAATATTTCAACATCAACTTTTTTCATCAGATTCAAATTTGGTTTTAAACCAAAGTAGATATTAGAACGTGGGCATAAAACAATAGGTATATTGCTTTCTTTGACATAGGTTAGGTCAGATTCAGATGCTTTAACCATATGAACCAGAAAATTAGGTTTAAGATCAAGAACCAGATCAATGTCTTCTCTTATCCTTTCACTTGCATGAATGGCAAAAATCTTGTTGTTCTTTTTTACATGTTTGGAGATTTTTTCTAACTCAGAGTAATCCCAATCAGAGATACTGCTAATTCCAATTCCTTCTGAGTTTTTTAAAAGATTTTCTATTTCCATTTTTTTGTATTTCAATTCTGTAGGTCTTGAAAGAACAACTGTATCAATATTATGGTTTTTTAATGCACATCTAAGATGATTTATTCCATGTATTCCATTTTCTCTGAAGTCACAAAAACAAGATATGCCTGAGTTTATCATTTCATCTATTGATTTTTCCATCCCATCAATTATTTCATATTCTGATACTTTGTTCAACATTTTATGTTTCAAACCATTGGGTGGTGCAACAAGTTCTTCAACGTTTTTTGGGAGATCAATATTTTTATCTCTAATAAATGAGTCACCGATATGGGTATGGGCATTGATAAATGTTGGAACAACTAGGCCTTTGCAGATTGGTTTTTTAGGGGGCATAGTATTGCCTGTTTCAACTATTGTTTGTTTTTCAAAACCAATATAACCTGTTTTAAAGCCATTTGGTGTTAAAATTTCCCCGCTGACATAATACATTTAAAAGGGTATAGTAAAGTTAGATGTTTAAAGGTTCCCAGAGTGATAATATTTGTTAGACAATTGTCGAATATACTTCTGTAGAAGGTTTTTGAACTAATAAAATATACCCCAGGTAACAAAGAGTGAAATAAAATGATTTCAAGGACAATTGGTGAAATACTTGATGAAACAGCAGAGGATTACCCTGATAATGATGCATTGGTTTATGTTGATAGAGACCTTAGATATACATATAAAGAGTTCAAAGAAAAATGTGAACAAATTGCAAAAGGACTAATGGCACTTGGTATAAAACATGGGGATCATATTGCAGTATGGGCATATAATGTGCCTGAATGGGTTTTATTACAATTTGCATCTGCAAAGATAGGGGCAATACTGGTAACAGTGAATACATATTATAAATCCCATGAACTGGAATACTTGTTGAAACAATCTGATTCTACAACTCTGTTTCTCGTGGGTGGTTTTAAAGACGTTGATTATGTTAAAATTTTAAACACCATTGTACCAAATTTATCTAAATCCAGACCTGGAAAACTTAGTTATAAAAAACTTCCTTATCTCAAAAATATTGTTTTCATTGGTGATGAAAAACAATCTGGGATGTACAATTTTGAAGATATCATCAAACTTGGTGAAAAAGTACCTGATGAAGAATTTAAAAAACGGCAGGACTCTCTTGATCCACAGGACGTTATCAACATGCAGTATACATCTGGTACTACTGGTTTTCCTAAAGGAGTAATGCTCACTCATTATAACATTGTCAACAACGCTTATTATGTTGGTAATGTCATGGGTATGACTGAGATAGATCGGCTTTGTATTCCTGTGCCTTTTTTTCATTGTTTTGGATGTGTTCTCTCTACTCTTAACTGTGTTGTTCATGGGTCAACCATGGTTCCTATTGAAATTTTTGATGCAGAAAAAATATTACAAGCAATAGAAAAAGAAAGGTGCACAGCACTTCAAGGGGTGCCCACTATGTTTATCGCTGAATTACAACATCCTGATTTTGATAAGTACGATCTTTCATCTCTTAGAACAGGTATAATGGCTGGTGCAAGCTGTCCGATTGAGGTAATGGTTAGTGCAATGAGTAAAATGCATCTTAAAGAAATCACTATTTGTTATGGTCTTACTGAGGCCTCGCCAGTTCTAACACAAACCAGACGTGATGACCCTATTGCAAAACGTGTTGAAACAGTTGGTAAAGCATTACCAAATGTTGATGTTAAAATAGTGGATCCTGGGACAAATAAAGAGTTGCCACCAGGTACACCTGGTGAACTTATTGCACGTGGTTATGGTGTTATGAAAGGTTATTATAAAATGCAAGAGCAAACCAATAAAACGATAAGAGATGGATGGCTTTATACTAAAGATCTTGCAGCGATGGATGAAGATGGCTATCTTAGCATAATGGGTCGTATAGATGATATGATTATACGTGGTGGTGAAAATGTTTACCCACGTGAAATAGAAGAATTCTTATATACAAATGATAAAATTAGAGATGTAGCTGTTGTTGGTGTCCCCAGTGCTAAATATGGTGAAGAAGTATGTGCTTTTATTCAACTTAAAGATGGTGAGAGTTCCAACGAAGAAGAAATTAAAGATTTCTGCAAAGATGGAATATCGCGATTTAAAACACCTAAATATATTATTTTCACGGATAGTTTTCCAATGACGGCTAGTGGTAAAATAAGAAAAATCGAACTTAGAGATATCGCTCAAGAAAAACTAAATATTAAATATCGAAAATCTTAAGATTTACATCTAGATTACATCTTTGTACTATCCGTGGAGGTTGAATTATATGAAAAAAGAGTTTGAAGAAGGAGATATTAAAATTACAGTAGATTATGACAAATGTACTGGTGCTGGTGACTGTGTCACTGCCTGCGCTGTAGACATTTTTGAAGTAGTTGATGGAAAAGCTGTTTGTAAAAACGTTGGCGAATGCATAGAATGCTGTGCATGTGTAAGCGCTTGTCCAAATGATGCAATTGAACATAGTTCTTGTTAGTTTACCTGTTGGTACTAAAAAACAAAATTGATACTGAGTAAAATGAGTAGTTTTAATAATTAACGTTGTTAATATTTTATATTTGTTAAGCAAAAACTTGTTTTTTTCCGCATGGTTTTTAAAGTGATTTTTGTTATTGGTTTTGAGGAGGGTAAAAGATGGCGACTAGTAATAAATTTACATTCACTAAACCACGACAAATCCCATTGTTCGAAGAGCAGGATGACGGAAGTCTAAGACAATACTCTGAAGAAGAATAACTTTCTAAAAAAAGATAAGAAAATTTTTGAGGGTGTTTTTTGTCAGGTGATGAGTTTAAAGATTTACAAAACTTTGGGAAAACAATAGAGGATAAACAAAACGATAAAGTTGAAGTAGAACAAAATATTAAAAAAGATTTACAGAATGTTTTTAGAAAATCACAAGAAAAAAAAGTAAGTTTTGATACACAAAAAACCAAATATTTTTTTAAGAAAATATCAAAACGTATAATTTTTACAAAAATTCGTCTGGTAAAATATGGTGAAAATGTTTATTTTAAAATACAAAAGTTAAAGAAAATAAGAGTTAATTTTCCTAGACAACAAAAAAACTATGTGAAATGTTATCGCCTTGTTGAGAAAAGAAAACAGAGGAGAAACAAGACAATAATTGTTCGCAAGCGTGTGCCATTTAAAATAGGGCTTGAGAATCTTGGCTCGGGGAGATCTGATCTTGAAAATCTTATTCATTTAACATTTGAATCAGGTATATATTACAATACCCATAGGCCGACTACCAATGATCATAAACTCAAAGAATCCGTCTGGGATTTTAAGTTGAAATGAAAATAATGTTTTAAAAGACGTATGTGATCAAGTGTTTATTAAAAAAATAGCTTACGCTCGTTCTAACAAAACTCTGACAAAAAACTTCACTAACTTAATTGTGTGGTACGAAAAGTAAAAAACATGGTATCTCTCTAGGACCATGTTTCTATTGACTCTTTGAAGATGTCTAATGCTTCAGAGATTATTTTGTTATCAACATTGGAAAATGATGCTCTTGCTATTGCCATTGGTATACGTCTAATGTAGTCTCCCATACGTAGATCTCTACGTAGATTTGTGTTATGATGTTGTTCAACTATTTCATTCATATCATTTAGATATTTTTCAACAATTTTATCTGATGCTGTTATTTTTGGTTGATAGGTTCTTGCTAGTTTCACCCATTGATCATAATAGTCATGTTTTTCTTTTAGTTCGCCAGTACCATAAAATTTTTTCTTGAACAGATCAACTCTTTCTTGTTTACTAATGTTTTTTACTCTTACAACTAGTGCGCATCTACTCAGTAGTAATGGGGAAAGACCAATATCATTTAGTGAGTTTTTTCCAAATACTTTTGAACGTGGGTTTGCAAAAGCAATCATAATAAACCGGCTTTCAATGTTTTGATGTAGTTTTGCTGAGTGAACACTGCATTTACCATTTGAAAGAAGTTCGTAACAATATTCTATATCTTCACCTGGTATTTTGTCAAACTCGTCAACAAGAACTATTTTTTTATTTGAATGCGGTAATGCCCCAAGATCTCCTGTTCCTAGGTTGCATACAAGCCCTGAACGAGTAGTATTTGCACCTATGTTTGTAATCCCTGAGAATTCATCACTGATGATTTCTTTAGCCATTGTTTTACTGCTACCCGGTTCACCAATAATTAATGAGTGTACTGGTTCTTCATATGTGGAAAACATACTTGTAGCAATTACTTTTTTCATTGTGTCATTGCCATGTATCTCTTGGAAAACATTATCAATGAAACCTTGAAAACCTCGTTTTTTTGCAAATTTTCTAAGTTCTTCTTCAGGGAGAGATATACCACTTTTTTCGTGTTCTTCAAGTTTTTTCGCTTCTACTATTTCTTGAAGGGTTTCAGCATTTCGGATGACTTTGTTAAACGCATTTGATCTTCGTGATAGTTTCAAAATGTTTCCTTTGGTTTCCAACGCAGTGTTACCATATCCTGAGGATTGAACTTCAAGGGCGTTAAGAACTGAATTTATAACAGCACGATCTGTTCTTCTCACAGTAACTTCTATTAAATCCTCATCAACTACTTGTACATCAACTATGTTTTTATTAGCAAGAATATTTCGCGCTCTTTGTATAAGTACACTGCTTTTGCTGTTCCCAAGTCCAAGAGCTGAAATTGAAGAAAGAGCAATTTGTTCAAGTGTTGTTATTCCCATGCTTTCTAGTTTTTTTCTATCTGATGGTATTACTCCAAGTGTGCTTAGATCGTCTTCCATAGCCTTACCCCAATGACGAGTGATATTAAAAAACTTATGATGTCAACTTTGGGGTTAAAAAATGAGATATAGCATATGCTCGTTCTAACAAAACTCTGACAAAAAACTTCACTAACTTAACTGCGTGGTACGAAAAGTAAAAAACACGCGTTTCTCTACTTACAATAGTTCATAGAGAACAGTTCCTTCACTGTCACGAACTATATATGTACCATTTTCTTCATCAAAGTCAACTGTGTAATAAGTTCCATCAGGTTGGTATATCAGACCACTTGTGGCATCAAAAGAAGTTCCCTCAAGTTTTTCTTTTAGTTTAAAGTAGTCTCTCCAGTTCCTAACCATCCCTGCACAGGTTCTGTATTCCTCTTTTTGTTTAGAGGATGTACTTGGATCTTTTATTCTGCGATCCCAGAATTTTAAAATCAGATCAAGTTCTTGTGTTGTAAGTTCTCTGCAAACCTTATCAAGCCAATATCGTAGTTTACTACCTTTAGCGTTCTGATGTATGACATCTCCCGTCTTTGGGTCTTCTATAAAAAAATTCCATTTAAGTTGTCCAAGTCTTTTCTTTTTATGGCGGATACTGTCCTTTATTTTTTTCATACGCTGGCTGCATTCTTTACACCTAATAGCGTTATGGTACAAATTAGAGATATCCTTGCTGCAGTCAATGCAAGTCCTTGTATTGTTCTTTGTTTTCTCATTTGTCATTACTAAGTCCTCATAAATAAGGTATAAATCGACATCCTGAAATACAGAATCACTACTTATTATTAACTCTTAGAGTTAAAAAATCTATCGATTTGCTCTTTATTCAGCCTATAATATGTTTTATCTAACCTATTTGCATTGTTTTTTTCATAGAAACTAATCGCTGTTTTGTTCCAGTTATATGCACACCATTCCATACGTCCACAGCCTTTTTCTTTTGCTATCTTAACGCAAAAATCAAACATTTCCTGCCCAATTCCTTTTTTTCTATATTTCTCTAATACATAAAGATCCTCTAGGTATAGTATTGGTAGTGCTAGATAACTTGAATATGTCATAAAAATAATCGTATATCCTACATATTCATCTTTGGTTTTACCTAAATATGCCTCAAATATTGGTTTATTAGATAATGCATCCTGTCTCAACCTTTTTCTTGCGGCATTATCAGGTGGGTTTGATTTCTCATATTCTGCAAGTTTATCTATTAATGATAAAAAACTTTCAAAGTTTTCAGATTTTACTTTTTCAATTTTTAATTCTTCGCTCATTTTAAGATTTTGTATGTATATTGATGTTCAAAAATATTGTTAAGATATTTTGAAATCTAAAAAAACATCTATTCTTTATTTTTTTTAGATCTGTCTTTTATCATTTTGACATTTTAACACAATAACTTTATAAATGGTTAAGTAAGAAGATTACAGCGCATCTAAATTTTTTTCTTCGAACTCACCGGTCATCTTATTTTTTTGACATTATCCCAGCGAAAATATTTACCATTCATTGAAATGTAAACACCATGTGGCAGAGTCTGAACAAAGGCTAAAGAACTTCCTATGTTAAATAGACCGTCGGAACTGCCAAATGCAAAAGGTATCATGGCACCTGTGAGTATTATTGTCTTATCTTTAACATTTTGACCTAAGATATTTGCTGTTTCTGTAATTGAGTCAGTCCCATGTGTAATTATTATTTTTTCTTCCTTGGAGTTTAAACATTTTTCTAAAATAATATTTCTATGATACTTGGTCATTTCTAAACTATCAATCATAAATAAAGTCCTTATTTTTATATCAACTTTACATCTTCCTAATTTCAGTATGTCCAGAATGTGTGTGTTTTTAAAAACGAGATCTCCTGTTGTTTCCATATATTCCTTATCAAATGTACCGCCTGTAATCAAAAATTTAACTGTCATAGGTTTCCATATATAAGCAAATATAATTAAATACTTTATCAAAGATGTTTTTTTCCAAATGAGTTTCAGATTCACTTGCAACTCTCTATCCGTATATCCTTTAGAAGAATTTATTAAAAGATTTTTGATTTGATAAACCTATGATTGTTAACGAAGAATTTGGAAGTGATAATCACTCAGGTATTCATCCGGAGATTCTCAAAGCAATTGAATCTGTAAATAAGGGTTATGCTGTTGCATATGGTGATGACAAATATACTGATCATGCGGTTAAAAAATTCAAAGAACATTTTGGTAATGGTGTCGATGTTTTCTTTGTTTATAATGGTACAGCTGCAAACATACTTGGTTTGAAAACAGTTACTAATTCATTTAACTCTATTATTTGTGCTGAAACAGCTCATCTTAATGTACATGAATGTTGCGGCCCTGAGAAATTCATAGGATGTAAATTAGTAACTATTCCAACAAGTGATGGGAAATTAACTGCTGATATGATAAAGCCATATCTTGTTGGTTTTGGTGATTGTCATATGGCTCAACCAAAAGTTATTTCTATTACTCAGCCAACTGAACTTGGAACAGTTTATACACCAAAGGAAATCAAAGAACTCTCTGATTTTGCTCATAAAAACAACATGTTGCTTCATGTGGATGGTGCTCGTCTCTGCAATGCTGCAGCAAGTTTGAATGTTAAAATGAAAGAAATCACATATGATGCTGGTGTTGATATACTTAGTTTTGGCGGTACAAAAAATGGTATGATGCTCGGGGAAGCAGTAGTTTTTTTCAATAAAAAGCAGTCAAAAAACTTTGAATTTATCAGAAAACAAGGTATGCAACTAGCGTCTAAGATGCGTTTTATCTCAATACAATTTGAAACATTTCTTTCAAATGATCTATGGTTAAAAAATGCAAGACATGCAAACAAGATGGCGCAACTATTAAAAAAAGAAATCAAAAACATTTCTCAGATAAAAATAACTCAGAAAGTACAGGGAAACGCGGTTTTTGCAATACTTCCAAAAAAATACATTACTAGTTTGCAGAAAAAATATTTCTTCCATGTTTTTAATGAAGAAAAATCTGAGGTTAGATGGATGTGCTCATTTGATACAAGCAAAGAAGATATCATGGATTTTGTAGAAACAATAAAACAAATTATATCTAAAAAATAATGGGATAATATTCGATATATTTATCCTGCTGTTCTTTCCATAATAGTTGTTTCAATATCTGGTTTAATTCAGTTCTCCCTCTTCTGCAGTTAAATTAAAATCATATAGGACTCTAGTTACTTCTCCACCGTTTTTAAAACTCTTATGCAGATTGGTATTTTTACTGCCATGTCTTCTTCTCACCTTATTATTAAATATTATGTATATAACATTATTAATATAACTGACTTATATAATGTAGATTTGAAAGAATATTAGGAAAAATAATAATTGAGTTAAAATTAAATGATAAAAGAGATGTCTTTTATGAGTCTAGATAAGTTGATATCAAAAGATTTTCCATGGGTTTTTGAAAAACAACATGATATGGTCATAGGTGATGACATAGATGCTATTATTTCATCTTGTTTCCTGCATCATTATTTGGGTTGGAAGATAAAGGGTTTTTATGTAGGATATTCAAAACTTTTCATTGAAAAAAACTATGATAATTGGAAGGATGCAATATTTGTTGATTTGGATATCTCTCAAAACAATATACGAAGTATAGGCCATCATATATTACAGTTAAACAACAAAGATATTCCTTTTGATATTGGTCATAAAAATTCTCTAAATCCAAATCTTCTTAGAGGTGTTGCAATGAAAAACTTCCAAGGAAAATATCCTCTTGGAACAATTCATTTTCTAATGTGGTTACATAATTTCAGATTCAAATTTAAGAGTGATTTACAGAAAATACTGTGGATTGCAGATTCAACTTGGATAAATGGGCAATCTCATAGATTCAGAGATAACGTATATGACTGGATCAAATATTTTAACCTCACAAGTTTAATGGATGGTTTTGAAGAAATCGATACGAAAAATTTTGAAAGAAAGATAGACGAGATTGTATATTCTGAGATTAAAAAAATGGGTTTTGATAAAGGAACTGGTCAGGTGTCATCCAGACATCTTGGTTTACATGGTTTCCAATGTCAATTTAGTGATCCGAAAATTGATGAGAATAAAATCAATAATTTAATCCATTTGATATGTAATATTTTTGAATGGAATATTCCTGAACTACCAATGGAATACATGGTTGTTGAGGGTAATAGAAAATCAATATCCATCCCCGATGAATATACTAGTCTTGGTTTATCGCATTTCATAAAAAAAGAAAATGTTTTTTCTTATGTTATACCAAATTATAATAGACTGAATTATACAGTATTCTAAATCTTTTTTAGATATATTCATCTAGATTTGATATATGAGTTTCATCTATGTTTATTTTGTTTAGTGCGTTTGTTATAGAAAATCTACCTCGGCCAAACTCCTCACATAGTATCTTTATTGTCTCACCTTTTGAACCAACTCTTTGATAAATATTTTTATATCTATCCTGCAAGTGTAATAGTTCTTCAGTGGACCAGGATTTACCCTGGTTAAGGGGAATGGAGCCATTGGGTTTTCTAAGAGTACTTGTTAGTTCACCAGGTTTTACCTGTTTCATTTGTTTTATACCATGTTCATAGATGCTTTCACTGATTTCAAAACCAACACATCGCCGGTTCAGACCAACAGCGACATGAGCTGTAGAAAAACCACCTAGAAACATATCACAAACCAGGTCGCTTTCATTGCTGCTGTACTGTATCATCTTAATAAGTAATTTTTTTGGCAGTTCATTTTTGTTCTTGATTTTCCCAGGTTTATACTCGCGGTTAATAACCCAGACGTCCTCACGATCCTGATAGTTAAGTGAGCCATCTTTGTTGTCTTTTTCATCTGGGCTGAAACGAACATATGTATTAAAAATAGGTTTGCCTCCAGGTTTAACCCAGTATAATATATGATAATGTGAGGATACAAACTTGTTTTTAGTATGAACTCCAAAATTGTATTTCCATATAATATGGTTAACCTCTTTGAGCGATGTTTCCTTTAAAGCATCAAGGATATGATGCAGATTTGTATAGCCTGATACAATGTAAATACTGCCACCAGGTCTAAGTATTCTCTCTGCTTGTTTTATCCATCTTTTACTAAACTCTTCGTACTCTTCAAGCGGTATTTCAACATATCCATCAAGAACGTTTTTTTCATCGCGGTTATAATGTTTATGAAGAGTATCACCATTTATACCATATGGCGGATCAGTAATGATAAGATCAACTGAGTTATCTTCAATGTGTTTCTTACATCCTGATATGCAGTCTTTGTTGTATAAACTATAATTCATAGCCTGCCCCTAAATATCATTAATTATTTTACCTTACAAAGAAATAATTTATTTTATATCTTTCTATTGATTTTTCCTTGTTTTAAAATAAAACATGATTGAGGCATGCTAACCTGAAACATAGTTTTATATACTTTTAGACACATATTTTTAATGTAGGGGGAAGTATGAAAAAAAGAAGAGGTGTATTGAAAAATACTTATGTTATACACCAATTTCTTCTTTTTAAGTGTTTTAAATATCTACTTCACGACCATATGCTCTTTTTGGCGTAATTCCTTTTGCAACTGCGGAAGCTGCAACGATTTTTACAACATCACCAGCAATAAAAGGTATCATACCAACTGTTAGCAATTCAACAAAGCCAATAGGTCCAACAAATGTGGTCCACCATAGATATAGTGCTATTAATCCCGGGATATATATCAAGGCAAAGTTAGCAAAGAGCATTAATGAAGCCATTCTGATAAAACTCCTTGATCTAATGTATCTGTCTGTGAAATATCCAAGGAAAAGAGCTGCGATCATAAAACCAATTAGGTATCCACCTGTAGCACCTGTAAGTATGCCTATTCCGCCACTTGAAAATATGGACATTCCTATTTGTGGTGCAAACCATGGTACACCTGATGCTCCAATTCCAATATACATACCAAGACTAATAATGCCCCATCTTCCAAGAATAACACCTGCGAGTAGTACAGCAAATGTTTGCCCTGTTATTGGTACAACAGTTCCAGGTAGATGGAATCTAACCTGTGATACCAATCCTATTAAACATGCAAAAGCAAAAGACAAACAGATTTTTTGTACAAGTTCTAACTCATACCTCCATTTGAAAAAATCGTATCTTATGTTTTTGTATTTATACATATATATGGCTATTTCCATTTTTTATTTGCCTCCGTTGTGCAATACGACTGCTGGGATTGTTAATTGTTTATTTATACTTTTTCTTTTCCTAACATTTATATTTAGAACCATATTCATGAGAGTTGGTATCTATGAACTATGAAACATTAACAATTGATACAAGCAAAAACATTGCATATATAACACTTAATCGCCCTGAACGGCTTAACTCATTTGATATGAAACTAGGGCAAGAACTCTACAAAGTTCTACATGAAATAAGTTCTAAACCAGAGATAAAAGCAGTAGTAATCAAAGGAACAGGTAAAGGATTCTGCGGGGGTGGTGACGTAAAAGAAATGCACAGTACAAAAGACAAACCACGGTTCCTACGTGATCTCACTAAAGCAATACATAAATGTGTAATAGAAATGAGAACCATGGAAAAACCAGTAATAGCAGCAGTAAACGGTGCAGCATTTGGCGCTGGTCTCTCATTGACACTTGCTTGTGATATAATAATTTCTGTAAAAGAAGCAAAATTTGGAACAGCATTCATAGGTATCGGACTAGCTCCAGGTTGTGGTACACAGTTTTTCACAAAAATAGTAGGCTATCAAAAAGCATGTGAATACATCCTTACATCAAAGGTTTTCACAGCACAAAAAGCCGCTGAAATTGGGATAGTAAACAGAGTAGTAGACTCTGATGAACTTGATGATGCTGTTGAAGAGTTTGTATCAAAATTTAGAAAACTGCCACCCATTGCAGTAGGTAAAGCAAAAATGCTAATCAACAAAAGCCAGGATAACGACATGATTACACATCTGGAACTTGAAAGCCTAACAGCATCAAAATCAGCTGGTACCTATGATTTCAAAGAAGGCGTTGCTGCTTTTGTTGAAAAGAGAAAACCGGTTTTCAAAGGTAAGTAATTTTTTCGACGATTGATGTAAAAACTATAGAAACATTTATGTATTTCACCTAATATCGGCAGCATAGATCAGGTACTGTAATAAGTATACTCCTTTAGGGGGAGCCAAATAATGAAATATGAAACCATAGAAATCAACAGAGAAGATGATATTGTTACAGTAAATCTCAACAGGCCAGATGTACACAACGCTATGAGTGAACAACTCATGAAAGAACTCATCAACTGTTTCAAAGAAATATCAAAAGATGACAATGTCCGAATAATCATACTTACAGGTAATGGTAAATCCTTTTGCGCTGGTGCAGATCTTAACTGGATGAAAAGCATGGCTAAATATACTATGGAAGAAAACATCCGAGATAGCAAACTTTTACTTGATTTATACGAAGCAATCTACTCATGTCCAAAACCAGTAATGGGAAAAATTAACGGTCATGCCTTTGGCGGTGGAATAGGACTAATTGCAGTATGTGACATCACAATAGGCATACCTGGAAAAAAATATGCCTTCAGCGAGGTAAACCTTGGAATAATACCCTCTGTTATATCAACTTATATTGTAAGACGAATAGGACTATCAAACATGCGGCGTCTATTCATAACAGGTGAACGATTCACCTCCGAATACGCAAAAGAAATAGGGTTACTTGACTATGTTGTATCTGAAGAAGAGTTTGACTCTAAAATACAAAAGACCATTGAACAACTACGTTCCTCAGGTCCAAAAGCAATAGAAGAAATAAAAAAACTAGTAAACAATTATGAAAAACTGGATATCGAAAAATACAAAAAACATACAGTTAAAAAAATATCTGAACTCCGAGTTTCAGATGAAGGTCAAGAAGGAATAAATGCGTTTCTTGAAAAAAGAAAACCTAAATGGAGTGGATAATTTTTGATTAAAAAAGTACTAGTTGCAAACCGTGGAGAAATAGCAGTACGTATCATAAAAGCCTGCCAGGAAATGAACATTAAAACTGTAGCTATATATTCAGATGTTGATAAAAATGCGCCTCATGTTCAACTCGCTGATGAAACATGTAGCCTTGGTGATCCTACACCAATCGAAAGCTACCTTAACATTCCTAAAATCATTAAGTTTGCACAAGAAACAGGTGCTGATGCTATTCACCCTGGGTATGGTTTTCTAGCGGAAAACCCTGATTTTGCAAAAACCTGTAACGATGTTGGTATAAAATTCATAGGTCCAAGTCCAAAAGTCATAAGTCTTATGGGTGACAAAATAGCAGCTAAAAAAACCATGGAAAAGGCAGGAGTACCAGTAATACCAGGTTACCATGGAGACAAACAAGATAATAAGTCACTTGTCAAAGAGGGTAAAAAAATAGGTTTCCCACTTCTTGTTAAAGCTGCTGCGGGTGGCGGTGGCAAAGGTATGAGAATAGTACATTCTAAGGAAACCCTTGAAGAATCCATTGAAAGTGCTAAACGAGAGTCAAAATCATCTTTTGGAAATGACACTGTATTTCTTGAAAAGTACATTGATAAACCTCGTCATATCGAGTTTCAAATATTAGCTGATGAACACGGAAACATCATTCATTTGTTTGAAAGGGAATGCAGTATTCAACGTCGTCATCAAAAAATTGTTGAAGAAACACCATCTCCTGTGATGACAAAAGAACTACGTAAAAAAATGGGAATTGCAGCTGTGAAAACCGCAGAAGCAGTAGGCTATACTAATGCTGGTACTGTTGAGTTCATGGTTGATGGAGATCTTAATTTTTATTTCATGGAGATGAACACCAGGCTTCAGGTAGAGCATCCTATTACTGAGATGACTACAGGTATTGATCTTGCTAAATGGCAACTTAAAATAGCCAGTGGACAAAAACTAACGTTAAAACAAAAAGACTTGATTCAACGTGGTCATGCAATAGAGTGTCGTATATATGCAGAGGATCCATCAAATGGTTTTTTACCAAGTGTCGGAAAACTTTCAAAAGTAGAAACGCCTACAGGGCCAAACATCCGTGATGACACAGGTATCTATACGGGTATGGAGATAACACCATATTATGATCCAATGCTAAGTAAACTAGTGGTAAGTAGTGAAAACAGAGAAGAAAGCATTAATAAAATGATCTGGGCACTATCACGATATGTAGTACTGGGCGTGGCAACAAATGTATCATTCTTAAAAAAGGTACTAGGTCACGGTGAGTTTAAAAAAGGAAATATAACTACTCATTTCATTGATGACTATTTCAAAGATTGGGCTACATCTGAAAAAAGTTTATCTGTTGATGCAATAATAAGCCTAGCAGTATATGACTCAATGCATACCAAGAAACAAGAAATAGTGAGGTACAAAGAAGCAGATCCGCACAGCCCTTGGAAACATGTTGGTCGTTGGAGAGTTGGGGGAAAGGGGGTCTAAAAAATATGTTTATCAACTATGAACATGAAAACAACGTGTACAATGTTACAATAGAGCGTAGAGAAAACAAATATTTCGTTACATATGACAACACAGAATATAGAGTTGAAGCAGAAGAAATCAAACCAGGTCAACTAAAGATAAAAATTGGGGATAGAATAATAAAATCTATAATAACCGAGGGAGACAAAGAAAAATATGTGTTTGTTGATGGTGCTGTTTTCAAAGTAAAACCTGTGGAACTCACCGGTAAAAAACGTACTAAGAAAAAAGAAGAAGGAGATTTGAGTTCACCAATATCAGGTAAAGTGGTAAGTGTAAAAATCAAAAAAGGTGACACTGTTAAAAAAGGAGACATTCTAATGGTTATTGAGGCTATGAAAATGGAATACCTAATAAGAGCCCCATATGATGGAAAAATAGATAAGGTTAATTTTAAAGAAAAAGATCAAATTGAAATAGGTCAGAACACTGTAGAGGTTACAAAAACATAAATGGGAGGAAAAAATTTTATGGATGTTATAGAGAGTAATATTGACCCTGCTGATAAAGATTTTAAAGAAAATTTTAAGCATTATGCAGAACTCGCCAAGGATTTAAAAGAAAAAATCGCAGTTGCATCAAAAGGTGGCGGTGAGGAAAAAATAAAACTTCACAAAAGTCGAAATAAGATGCTTGCTCGTGAAAGAATAGATGCGCTTTTAGACCCCGATACACCCTTTGTGGAATTCAACTCTCTTGCTGCTTATGGAATGTATAATGATAAATCACCATGTGCAGGTATGGTAACAGGTATAGGTATTGTTCATGGTCGTGAGGTAGTAATAGTTGCAAATGATGCAACAGTTACCGGTGGAACATATTACCCTATGACTGTGAAAAAACACCTGCGAGCTCAGGAAGTTGCTATGGAAAATAATCTTCCATGTATCTACCTTGTTGATAGTGGTGGAGCATTCTTGCCTATGCAAGATGAAGTATTTCCTGACCGTGAACATTTTGGAAGAATATTTTATAATCAGGCTGTGATGTCATCGATGGGTATACCTCAAATTTCAGCGGTTATGGGTAGTTGTACAGCTGGTGGAGCATATGTTCCAGCAATGAGCGATGAATCAATCATTGTAAAAGGTACAGGTACTATTTTTCTGGGCGGGCCACCACTGGTCAAAGCAGCAACAGGTGAAGAAGTAACCGCTGAAGACCTAGGTGGTGCTGATGTTCACTGTCGTAAAAGTGGTGTAAGTGATCATTATGCACATGATGATGCTGAAGCTATACATATGACAAGAAACATAGTAGAAAATCTTAACAGATCTGAAAAAACACAACTTGAGATTAGAGAACCTGAAGAACCACAGTATGATATTAAAGAGATATATGGTGTAATATCAAAAGACCCGCGTAGACCATTTGACATAAAAGAAATCATAGCCCGTATTGTTGATGGTTCAAAATTTCATGAGTTCAAAGCACTTTATGGATCAACAATAGTATGTGGTTTTGCACGTATAATGGGATATCCTATTGGAATCCTTGCGAATAATGGAGTGCTTTTTTCAGAGTCAGCACTCAAAGGAACACATTTCATTGAGATGTGCTGCCAACGTAAAATACCATTAGTATTCCTACAGAACATAACTGGTTTCATGGTTGGAAAGAAATACGAAGCAGGAGGTATTGCAAAAGACGGCGCAAAAATGGTTTCTGCTGTTGCAACAGCACAAGTACCAAAGTTCACAGTGATAATCGCCGGATCCTTTGGAGCGGGTAACTATGGAATGTGCGGACGAGCATATGGTCCCCGTCAACTATGGATGTGGCCTAATGCGAGAATAAGTGTAATGGGTGGTCAACAAGCAGCAGGTGTCCTGCTCACTGTTAAAAAAGATCAACTCTGGCGAAAAGGCATAGAGATGACAAAAGAACAAGAAAAAGAACTCACTGATCCCATCTTAAAAAAATATGAAACAGAGGGAAGTCCATATTACAGTACAGCACGAATCTGGGATGATGGAATAATTGACCCTGTAGATACCCGTATGGTATTAGGTCTTGGTATCTCTGCATCACTTAATGCACCGATACCTGGCTGGAAACCCGGCATATTCAGAATGTAAAAATAAAACAATATAATTGGTTTTATAAACAAAAAAATGTTTACTAGTATTTGGTAGGAGGGAGAAATATGGCTTTTGAAAATTTTTCAGAATATATGTCAGAACTTGATCTTCAAAATATTTTCAGTGGAGATCTATCAGCATTTGTACCAATTTTTTATCTAGTGATTTCAATTGCAGTTTACTCTGTTCTTATATGGCATTTCTATCGTTTTATCGCACGAAGAGATTGTTTTAAAATAAGTGAAACCAAACATTCAAAACTTGTTGGATTTGCTAAATATTTCTTTTTATTCCCGTTTGTAGCAAGTTTATTTTTCATTGGTTTTTCTATGATGATGCTTTTTTTAACTAGGAATTATGAAATCCCTGCGGTTCTTTCTACATCATTTGCAATAACCCTAGCTATTAGAATAACATCTTATTATAGCAATGACCTTTCAAAGGATGTAGCAAAAATGCTACCATTTGCATTGCTAGGTATATTCTTGGTGGATCCTTCTTATTTTAGATTTGAAGATGTAATAGATAAGATTTATTTGATGCCTGAGTTCCTTGTGTTGTGTATACAATTTGTTCTTTTCATAATAATAGTTGAATGGGTACTACGTATTGGTCTTTCAGTTCGTTATGCAATTTTTCCAAAAAAACCAGAGACACCAGATCAAGCATAAACTAACATCCAAGAAAAAGAAGAAAAAATGGTTAAGTTAAACCATTATTTTCTTAATTCACGTCTAATTATTTTACCAGAAATAGTCTTAGGTAGTTCATCCATGTATTCTACTATACGTGGATACTTATATGGTGCCGTTGTCTTTTTAACATGTTCCTGCAGTTCCTTTGTAAGAGCCTTTGATGGTTTGTATCCCTTTGCTAGGACAACTACTGCTTTGACAACTATTCCTCTGATACCCTCGGGGTCTTCAGTTCCAACAACTGCACATTCTGCAACAGCATCATGTTCCATAAGTGCTGATTCTACTTCAAATGGCCCTATGCGGTATCCCGAGGATTTAATTACATCATCATCTCGTCCGACAAACCAGAAATAACCATCCTTATCTTTGTATCCCTGATCCCCGGTATAGTAGTAGTTGTTTCTGAATGCTTTCTTCATGATTTCTTTGTCCTTCCAGTATTCTTTGAACAATCCTGGTGGACGTTCATCACCTAGATATATTGCAATGTTACCTTCTTCATCTGGGTCCATTTCGTTTCCATCATCATCAACGATTCGAACATCATGTCCTGGTGTAGGCTTGCCAACAGATCCATACCGTATTGGCATGAATGGATAATTTGATAGGACACATACTGTTTCTGTTTGTCCAAAGAAATCATAGATTTCAAGTCCAAAAGTATCTTTCCAAACACGAATAACCTCTGGGTTTAGTGGTTCACCAGCACTCATGGAATGACGTAGTTTAAGATTATATTTAGATAGATCCATCTGAATAAGCAAACGATACACAGTTGGAGGTGCACAAAAACTTGTAACGCCATATCTTTTCATAGCGCAAAGTAGCCCATCTGCATCAAAACGACCTGGTGTCTCCCATTGTATAACTGCTGCACCAACAATCATTTGACCAAATAGTTTACCCCATGCTGCTTTAGCCCAACCAGTCTCTGATACAGTCCAATGCAGGTCCTTATCTGTTAGTGCCTGTGCAAACTTAGCAGTTACCTCATGACCAAGTGGATATTTATGTGTATGAAGTACCATTTTAGGATTACCTGTAGTTCCAGATGTAAAATAGATAAGCATAGGATCATCAGAAAGAGTTTTTCCAACGTCTTCAGGTGAAAGATCATATAATGATTTATCCATTTCTTCAAGATAATTAAGCCATCCCTTTCTTTTTCCATCTATAAGCATAAGGTGTTTAAGTGTTGGACATTTCTTTTTTATCCCTTCAACGATATCTGCATGATCCATGTCAGTAAGAATCATACAAGCCTCTGCTCTGTTTACCCTGTATTCAACATCTTTAGAAGTAAGAAGAACAGTACCTGGCATAGGAACAACGCCAAGTTTAAACATTCCAATAAGTGCAATGTACCATTCAGGAATGCTCTGAAGAACTATGAGAACTCGATCACCTTTTTTAACGCCGATTCTTCTAAGAGCATTAGCATATCTATTTGACTCAACAGATAAATCACGAAAAGTATGATATCTATCTCTTTTACCAGACCGATCAATTGAAATCAATGCTAATTTAGTACGATCCTCGGCCCATTTATCAACAACGTCAAAACCAAAATTATAATGTTTTGGTATTTCCCATTTGAAACTATTATACAGTTCATCATATTTATCTTTCTTAACCATTTTGTTTTTCCCCTAAAACATTTTTTTTATAATCCTAACTGTTTTGCTATAACCATACGTTGAACCTCAGAGGTTCCCTCACCTATTTCACAGAGTTTGACATCTCTGAAATAACGCTCAACATTATACTCTCGTGTATAACCATATCCGCCAAGAACCTGTATAGCATTAACAGTTGCACGCATAGCCATCTCAGATGCAAAAAGTTTAGCCATAGCTGCCTCTTTAGTAAAACGAGTATTTTGATCTTCCAAATATGCAGCCCGATAAACAAGTAGACGAGCTGCATCAATTTCTGTTGCCATATCAGCGATTTTCCACTGAATAGCCTGAAACTTACCAATAGGTCTTCCAAACTGTTCACGCTGTTTAGCATACTCGATGCTATCTTCTAGAGCACCACGAGCAATACCAACACTCATAGCACCAATTGCTGTACGACCACGATCCAATATGTTCATAGCACCAACAAAACCTTGGCCTTCTTCATCAAGGAGGTTCTCCTTCGGAATCTTACAATCCTCAAGTATTAACTCAGCGGTATGGCTACCACGAAGCCCTAGTTTATTCTCAAGTTGTCCAACTTTGAAACCAGATGTATCTTTCTCAACGATAAAAGCACTAATGCCCTTAGCACCCTTGCTTTTATCAGTCATAGCCATAACAATAGTAACCTCGGCGATATCGCCACTTGTAATGAATTGTTTTGTACCATTCAAAACCCATTTACCACCCTTGAGAACTGCAGTTGTTTGCCCACCTGCAGCATCAGAACCAGCATTAGGTTCGGTAAGCGCCCAAGCAGCAATACCCTCACCGTTTAGAAGAGTTGGAAGATATTTTTTTCTTTGTCCCTCAGAACCTTTCTCATAAATATGACCGACACCAAGACTGTTATGAGCCTCAACAGTTATACCTGTAGAACCACATACACGAGAAATTTCTTCCAATGCAATCATGTAACTAACACGATTAATACCAGCACCACCATACTTTTGTGGAACTGTCATACCCATAAGACCCATTCTACCCATTTTTTTATAAAGTTCCCATGGGAAATACTCCTCTTTATCAATTTTAGATGCAAGAGGTTTTATTTCTTTCTCACAAAATTCACGTATTGTTTTTTGAAACAGTTTTTGTTCACTTGTAAGGCTGAAATCCAACTGGTATCACCATGGCCGTGATAAACTAATCCTCTAAAAACCTTTAGGTAAAAAAATACGTTGATGGCCGAAAAAATCTCTAAAACTAAGATGTATCAAAACATCTCAGGATGTTCAGTATGAATCGGAATTAATTCTTCAGGATTTATTTTCTTAATCATTTGTTTAATTTCATCACCAGAAGCATGACCCGATGCATGAGCAGAGAACTTACGGATGTTGAAATGTTTTAGCCAATGATCTTTTCTTTCTTCATCAATCATCATTTCATCACTGAACGGCTCGCAAGAAGACTTTATCCATATCGCGTTCTTTGGTTTAATGTCAATGAGTTGGTTTATCTCCCACATGTTCATTGAGATAACATATTTTGTTGGATTTTCTCGTAGTTCTTCATATGTTATCGCGTTTTCTATTTGATTATTGTTTTCACCCCAGATAAGATCTCGTTCCCATTTTTTATATTCTTTTTTAGGGTGAAATTCTTTTGTGATAAGGTTTAGATCTTCCCTACGGCTATAAATTAAACCCCATTCCCGTGGTAGAAGTAAAATTTTAACATCATCTAGGTTGAAGGGTGATAACTTGCCAAGGGATTCAATGAGATATGCTTGTTTTAATGTTACAACAAATGTTCTATTGTTTTCTTTTGTTGCTTTAAAAATTGTTGTAACTCTGTCAAGATCTCTTATTGGATGCTCGACAAAAACCATACCTTTTGATTCAGATATCAAACTACTAATTTTCTTTTTAACATTTTCCTCACTGTCTTTATCGGTTTTATCAATGCGTGTCCCTTCACAAATCATCCAACGAGTGTTTACACTACTTGCTTTTTCAACAAACCTCTTACTTTTATCTTCGTTATAACCATGGAAGCGTATGTCACCAGTGTATACTAGATTTCCTTCATCAGAATATACAATGCAGCCACTTGCACCAGGTAGGGAGTGATCCACTGGTAGCATTTCAAGTTTGAGTGATCCTATCTCAACAGGTTTTTCTGGTTCCATGATTACAAATCGTCTGTTTTTCACAGAGCCCTTTGTTTTACGGTTTACCTTACTCAATGTATCTTTTGTATTACGGTAAAAAGTAAAAGAATCACACATTGTTATAAGATCTGAAAAAGAACCAACACCGGTTTCTTCGATAACTTTTAAAATAAGATATGTAGCCTTATTACAATAAATAGGTATATCTTTTCTTAGAAAATGAATGTACTGTGCATGGTCTGCATGTGCATGGGAAAGAAATACTCCATTAATACTTCTTTTTTCATCTGGTAATCCCATATGATACAAGTAATCTTCACGGTATATTCCTTCAATATCTGGCAGAAGGTTTAGTTCAAAGAAATCTTTTAAACCCCTGGATTTACGAGGGTTCAAGTACTCTGAAAAATATTTCAAATACTGATTAAAACTCATCCCAAAATCCAAAAAAATACGTGTACCTTTATGTTCAACAAGGATTTTATTTCCACCTATTTCTTTAACACCACCAAGACACTTTATCTCCATATCCGTACTTCCAACATTGGTAAAATTTCTGCTTGTGACTCCCCTTTGTCACAAACAATGATGATTATTGTTACTCTTTTTTATTGTTTTTTTTCATTTTTGCTAGGTCTTCTTGGCTATAATATTTACTCTTACACTTTGGACATATTATAGGTGATTCGTTTGATTTTCTTATCCATCTGTGTCCACAAAACGGGCAGTTTTCCCTCTTCATACGTTCACACGTTGTAAGCGATAAAATACTGGTAGTTTAAAAATCTAACTATAAAAACTAATATTTTTAGTAGGATTTTAATTTGAAAAAAAGAAAAAATGGAAAAAGAAATATTTTTTTAGTAGAATTTAGTGGAATTGCCCCACATGTAAAAAGTTTCACCTCTAAATGTCATGAGTCTCCAAGCAAATTCAGTACTTGTTTTATTATAATTGCCTATGCCAACATAGGCGGTCTGATTAGTTTCACCATCTATAATAAATTTAAAAATTCAATTCTGTCAATTTGATATATTAACACAACAAGTTTAAATACTATCAGTGTCAAACAATAACATGGTGTGTGAGCAGCGGATTGGAAGATATTTGGTATCTATCCCTTCTTGCTGATATGAGAGATCTGGGGATATTTGATATCTACCTCTTCTCTTTCACATTTCCATTAATTTTTACAAGTTAATGATATTTATCTCTTTTTAGTTTAGTGACATCCTCCCACAGATAAATCTATGGGCTTCCAGCAGAGGACCAATAGATGATCTTGCATATAGTTCCTAATTCATCCATCCTGCCTAAGATTGATAGTTCCGTCAGCCATAGGTCTTACATGATGATCCAAAGGCGTTAATTCGGGTTTGTCCAACCCTATTGATAAGATGTATGTATATGAAGGTATTTAAACATATATTGGAGAATATTGAAAGTATTGCAATTCATCCCATATCTGAAGATAGTGGGTATTCTCGCAAAAGGAGTTATAAAAAAGATGGGCAAATAACATAAGATTATGCAGGTGCATATGCAGGTATATGTGCAAGTAGTTATTCGGTTGAGGATACTTTTATAAATGGTAATAAGTATTAACTTTTGGACGGGATGCAGGAAGATAATAGATTAGAGTCTTCTATCGAAATGAAAAGACCGCTTGTGATAAGGGCTCTGCGAAGAAGTAGTATTCGTAAAAAAATTGCTGAATACTTGTTTGAAATTAGCCCTAGCTGTAGTTATACTTCTGAAATTGCTTATAATGTTAAAACTACGCCTACTAATGTTATTGGTGCTATTCGAGGTATGAATTTAAGATATAGGGAAGAAGAATCGCTTTTAAGTCTTGATATCGTTGAG
>DAOWIZ010000013.1 GCA_030640585.1 Thermoplasmata archaeon | reverse complement strand
TTAGATGCTGGTTTCTTTGCAGTAGTTGTTGTTTTTGGTTTAGTTGCAGTTGGTTTTTTCTTGGCAGGTTTTGTCTCTGCTGGTTTTTTAGATTCTGTTTTCTCTGTCGCTGGTTTAGATTTTGGTTTTTCTTCTTTCTTAGTTTTTTCTTCAACAACAGACTCTTCTAGTTCTTCTTCCTCTTCAGCCTGCATTGCTTCTTCTCTTGCCTTTTCCTCTGCTTCACGCTGTTTTTGTTCTTCTTCGACTTCTTTGATTTGTGCTTTTCCTTCTTTCTCAATTTCCTTCTTTGTTTCTTCTGATACTCCTCGCTCAAGTTTTTTACGTCGCCATTTATCAGTAAGATTAAGTTTTGTAATTATTACATTACTAGCATGAACTGGTTTTGCAATTTTTTTACCATCAGCCTTTGTAAGAATTATACCTTCAATTTCAATATATCCTTTTTTAACATTAACATGCGCAATTTTATCCTCATGACCTTTGAAACTACCTCTCATAACTTTTACAGTGTCACCTTTAACAACGGGTACAGCTCTTTTATCATACTTTAACAAAAGGTTTTCTTTTAAATGAGCAGATATCCACTTTCTTTTCTTATGAAGCGGTGCATTGTATAGTTCTTTCCTTTGCTTCCTTGCTTTTACCGATTTCATATTATACCACTCACACAATAGTTGATGCTACTGCAGCTATACGAGGCCAACGTTCAGCAGCCTCAAGTGCAACAGGTCCTTTAATCATAGATCCTTTCGTCTCACCAGTTTCTGTAACAATTACTGCAGCGTTATCTTCAAACTGAACCATAGTACCATCAGAACGTCTAAACGGACGTCTCTGACGAACAATTACAGCTTTTAACAGTTGCCGTCTCATATCTACAGCTCCTTTTTTAACACTGATAATAACCATATCACCAACACCAGCTTTTGGGTACCGGCGATGTGTTCCCTTAAGTTTTGGCGTCATAATAATTTGAACAACTTTAGCACCGGTGTTGTCTATACATTCAAGACGAGCCCCTACGGGCAAACCTCTTATTGCTCTTCCTGCGATTCCTTTCATAAATCTGTCACCATCATCATATTTTTTCTATTGTTACAAAGGAAATTGTTTTACTAAGTGGCCTACACTCAGCTATTCTTACACTGTCACCAACTTTTGTTTTTATGCATGGCGGACAATGTACTGTATAGGTCGAAGTACGTTTCTCATATCTTTCATATTTTGGAACAAGGCGTTTACGTTCCTTTGTTACAATAATTGAGTTTTTCATCTTTGTCGACGTTACAACTCCTGTAATTATCTGCCCACGAACCGGAAGTGTTCCGTGAAATGGGCAGTTTTTATCATCACAACTCTCGCTAGGAGGTTGTACATTAACGCCTATGTTTCTTGCATTTGATTTTTTTTCTGCCATTTAGTTTCTTCACCTTACTTTTTTTATCCTATCTTCAGGGCGATAGGTTATTTTTGAGCCATTTATCGTGATTTTTTTATCATCATATTCAAATTCAAAGGTTGCAATTTTTTTAGCAATCCTTTTCTGTGTTTGGTTCATCTCAATGAGGAAGGTATTCTTTGTCTCATCAATTATTATGCCAGTTTTACCCTGCCAAGCAGGATCACTGCATTCTATGATTTTTACGCATCGTCCTATTAATTCTTCTCTTGCAAGCGTTTTTCCATCCATATGTTACCATCTCGTATCCTTAGGATTGTTCGACTTGCAGATGTCACCGAGTTGAAACTTTTATATTACTTCAACTGTGAATCCCATTTCTTCAAGGGTTTCTTTTACTTTAGTTCTATGGTCTCCTTGCAGTTCGATTTTTCCATCTTTTATCGTGCCGCCACATGCACATTTTGATTTCAGCTTTGTAATTAACGCCTGAACGTCTAGGTCATGGGAATCTACGCCATAAATGATGGTCATCATTTTCCCATATCGTCTTTTATCCATGGCAATTGTTATTTTTTGCTGTTCACGTGCAATATCTTCACAGACACAGAGTTCTTTTGGAAGACCACATACTTCGCATATTCCGCTCATTTATTGTTCTCCTTCCTCCCGCATGATGGTCAGAATTTTTGCAATGCTCATACGTAGCTGCCTGATTTTACCAGGGCTAGGAGGACTTCCCCCCATTGCAGCAACTCCTCTTTCATGCATTAGTTCGCTTTTCAATTCCATTAGTTTTTCATGCCTTTCTTCAGGTTTGAATTCCCTAATTTCTTTAGCGTTAAGAACCATTTTTTCATTCCTCTTTTAGCACTTTTCTAAGGCTTTTTACAATGTTTTCAGCAGTTTTCTTCCCAATACCTTCTACTGCTGCAAGATCTTTTACATCCATTTCGTAGAGCTCTTCGAGTGATTTGTATCCTGCTTTTTCGAATTTTTTAACGACAGATGGTCCAACTCCCTGTATCTTAGTGATTTTTTTAAGCGGTGTTTCTTTCTTTTTCTCCGCTTCTTCTTTTGGTTTTTCCTTCTTTCCTTCTTCTGATTTGGGTAAGAGTATCGTGATTTCATCAGGTAGTTTTGCATCTGGTCTCATGATTCGTACTTTTACGCCCAGTACTCCTGCTTTGAGTTTTGCTTCAGCAAGTCCTATGTCCATAACCTGTTTTGCTGTCTCACCACAGTATTTTACATGCCCTCGTGTAAATTTCTCGGTTCGGTGACGAGCACCAGTAAGTTTCCCTGCAATTATTATCTGACATCCTTTTGCACCAGCGTCCATAATCCTCTTAATAGTAGAGTGTCCTGCTCGTCTGAAATGCCAACCACGTTGCAAAGCTTCTGCAAGTTTCTCTGCCATAATCTGAGCGTTAAGACTTGCTTTATTCCCTGCTTCCTCGATTTCTATTTGAGGATTATCAACATTAAATTTGTCTTGAATTGCCGCTGTAAGTTCTTTTATCTTAGAGCCACCTTTTCCAATGACCATACCTGGCCGCTCTACTAATATATTAATCCTAGTGCCCATAGGCGTACGTTGAATAGACATTCCACCAAAACCAGCTCCCTTTATTTTTTCACAGAGGAATTCTTTGATGAGTATTCTGTTTGTATTTTCTCTTACGAATTTACGTTCACCTGTCATTAATCTACCTCTTCAAGTATTATTTCAATATTGGTTGTTTTTGTATTCTTGTCAGTTGCACGTCCATGTGCACGAGGCATCATACCTTTTATTATCCGACCACCATAAGTAGAAATATGAACAATCTTCATATTCTCCGGATCAAAACCCTTATATTCTGCATTGTTCTCAGCGTTTTTCACTGTTTTAAGCATATAACGTGCTGCTTTTTGTGGAAAACTACCAGGTCCTATACCCTTCTGATGAGCACGTTTACGATTATGATATACAGCTGGAAGTGGACGTTTCATATCAACTATTTCCTGAAGGTATTCTTTTGCCTTCTCTACTTTCATACCACGAATAGCATATGCAAGATTCATAGAGTCTTTTACTGAGCAATGTAACTCATATCCATATGCTGTTGCGCTTCTGTCCGGATCTACATCAGTTGAATATTTCATTTCTCATCACTACTTCAATGGCATAAATTTAGATGATCGGGTTGCACCTACACCAGGTCCTGTATGCTTTACCTTTTGTCGTGTCAATGCAAACTCACCTAGATAATGACCTATCATATGTGGTTGTATATCAACACGTTGAAATTCTTTACCGTTATAAACATTAATTGTATGATCAACAAAACTTGGAAATATTATCATATCTCGGCAATGAGTTCTAATATTGTCACCGGGTTGTGCTTTTTCAATGTCGCTGAGAAGTTTATCTTGTTTCACTGTAAGCCCTCTCTTAAGGGTTCTACGCATCCTTGATGGAAGAAGTGGCAATAATTCCTCTATTGAAAGTTTTTTTACTTCTTCAAGAGATAAACCATGAAAACTGTACTCCTTCTTCTTTATCTCAATCTTCTTACGCCTGGCTTTCCTTTTGCTTCTCGCCGAGCTCCTAAATGCTTTTTTTGCCATCTATTCACTTCCTCCCAGTTCTTTTAGCAGCAATACTACCAACCTTTCTACCAGGTGATGCACCACGTTTTACAGTGGATGGTTTACCAACATGTTGATGACCACCACCACCATGAGGATGTGCAACAGCGTTCATTGCAACACCACGGACAACAGGGTATTGTTTACCACGAGCCCGATATGCATAATGTTTCTTACCAGCTTTTAAAAACGGTTTATCTTTCCTTCCACCACCAGCTATTATACCTATTGTGGCTCTGCAATCTGAATTAAGTGTTTTAAACTGGCCAGATGGTAGTTGTACAACTGTTTTTCCAGCATCATGGGAGACAACTGTTGCATTGTTTCCACCTGAGCGTACAAGTTTACCGCCATCTCCTGGTGAAATTTCAATGTTATACACAGGTATACCTTCCGGGATTAGGCCAACGGATAATATGTTTCCTCGCCCTATGTCTTTTTTATCACCTGTGAATTTTATTTTATCCCCTACTTTAATTCCCTCTGTTGCAAGTGTAAGTATTTTTTTGTTATTTTCTAGTTTCACACTTATAAGAGGTGCATTTCGTCCAGGATCATGAATTATATCCTCAACAACTCCCTCATGTTTGTTTGTATCTTGAAGGTATTTAATTTCCCCTCTAAAACGATGTGACGGGGTTTTGAAATGCCCGCGGTTTCTACCACGCCTCTGTTGAATTAATCTTTTACCCATAAGTCTCAGTTCTCCTTAGAATATTCCAATCCTCATACCAATATCTTCAGCTTTAACCTCTGGTGCAAACGTTACAATTGCATGCTTACCATTTTTTGTAATTTTAGTATTTACATTTGCCAATTTAACTTCAAAAAGTTCCTCAACTGCTTTTTTAATTGTTTTTTTACTAGCATTTCTTCGTACTACAAACTCAAGAGCATTGTTTTTCTCCATAAGATTCATAGTTTTCTCTGTGACAAAAGGATGAAGGATAATATCATATGGATCCATTATTTATCACTCCCTAGTTCTTTAATTGCTGATTTTGTAAAAATTGTTAACCGGCCTGCATCTCCACCTGGTGCAAGATGTTCAATGTTAAGATTATTTGGTTTAACTATGTCAACACCTGTAAGATTATTACTGCTTTTTTCAATATCTCCTTCCTTTGAAACGATAAGAAGTGATTTAGGTGTTTTATATCTACGTCCACGTGATTTCCCACGGCCAGCACGAATGTGTTTACCGTTTATTGCACGTAGGACATCATCATAAACACCTATTTTGTCAAGTGCTTTAATAACATCTTTTGTCTTTTTTATTTTTTCAAATTTGTCATCAACAATAATTGGTAGTGTTAACTTGTCATCAAATTTATGTCCACGTTTGATAACAATTTCTTTATCAGATGTTGCAGCAAGTGCCGAGTTACGTGCAAGAGTTTTTTCTTTTTTGTTCATTTTTTCCTTCCAAACTCTATCTGCTTTTGGAGGATGTGCACGTCGCCCACCAACAACACATGGTGCAAGTGCTGCAGTACGGCCTTGTGTAAGTCTTGGCACACGGCTCTGTCCTCGTCCTTTTCCAACACTTGCTGTTGCATGTTTGCAACCTGCCATTGGATCAGCGCCATATGACTGCCTTTGATTTGAATGAAGAACATTAAAAGATTTACGGATGACATCTGGACGATATGCTGTGTTAAAAACATCGGGTAAATCAATTTGTTTATTTGAAGAACCATCAGTTTCATAAATGTTTACTTTGACCATCTATCTTCACACTCCTTGTTTACTAGTTGTACTAATGTAACTGATCTCTGGTTTTTTAACTTCAACACCACGTTGATAACGTATTGCGTCTCTCATACTGATAAGTCTTTTTGCAGGTCCAGGTATTGAGCCATGCAGTAGAACATATGAATTTCTTATGACTCCATAATGTGGAAAACCACCACTTGGTGTAATCTCATCACCATTTTCACCAATTTTCAAAACACGCTTGTTATATTCAGTACGTTGATGATATCCCATTTGTCCTGCTTGAGGTACAGTTGTCTGAATCCAGTTTGGATGCCATGAACCAGCTGTTCCTATCATACGTCGATGTTTACTGTTTTTATGTGTAAGTAGTTTTACACCCCAACGTTTCACATGTCCTTGAAATCCTTTACCTTTGGTAATTGCAATTGTATCAATCATATCTCCTTCTTTAAGAGTCTCATTGATTTTGACTTCTTTCCCAAGTATTCCTTTTGCATATTTGATTTGATCTTCAATACTTCCACCTGCGATTCTAAACTCACGGATCTCAGGTATTTTCTTAGGAATTCCTGTGACTAGTTTAGGTTGAGTATAAATAATGACCCTCAGTTCATCACAATCTTTTGTAAAATCCCAGTTTTTCTTTTTATCCTCCTTAGATAATGGAAGTCTTTGTGATAATTCTGGGTCAAGTTTATCTGCCCATATTTCGCCAATTGTTTGCAGACCATGTATTTCTTTTTTATATGCACGAACTGCTGCTATTTTAATAGGTGGTGTTTCAACTACTGAAACAGGCATAACTACTTCTCGACCAGATGTTGTTGATGTTGGACGATAATCAACTATATGAGCATGAGTCATACCAGCTTTATATCCTAGGAAACCCTGGATTTTAGGTTGATCTCCGCCCTCTGCCCAACTTTTAATATGTGGTGTTTGTGCTCTGCATCTTTTCCGTGGCGAAAAGCCCATTGAACCTCTTCTTGGATGATGTCTATTAGCCATAACATACCCTCTACGTTACTTTTTTAACTTGATAGATTTACGATTCCATTTTATCTAAAACCGTGACATTTTACAACCAGCCAAAATGCTTTTTTGGGCTGTTTAATAATGGGGTTCACAGGGAATTGCCCACTAGATGTCTGGTATTAAATCAGGAGTTATGGCATATTAGATATCATATATAAATGTTATTGCATCATTTTACCTGATATTAAATAAATTCTAGAATATCTTGGGAATCATCCGCCAAGGTGTTTTTTCCATGAATTTTTTGTACTCCTCACCATATTGTTTTATCAACAACTTTTCCTCGTCAAGAACGCTCCATATCATGATAGGTATTGCAATAACTGCAATGACTAATGCTGCAAATGAGTTAAAAAAGAATGCGAGACCAAAACCAACCATTAATAAAGATGTATAATGTGGATGTCTTATATATCTAAAAATACCGTCTGTGACAAGCTGCCCATGAAAGGTTTTATGCCAATGAATCTCCCATTTTAAATATACGAAGGTACCAAGTAAAAAAATAATCAATCCAATGGTAAACGCAAGCATCCAATCAAGTGGCATCTTCCAAACATTGTATACTATGGTCAATGGCCCTATCATTATCATAAGTAAAAGTGGAGAATAATGAATAATAAAAAACGCTCGAAGTTTTTTAGGTGGTTTATATTTTAGCATGTGAAACAGGAATAGTTGATACTAGTTTTATGCCACCATATTCAATTATTATCTCTTGAGGTTTAAGTGTATGTCTGGTATTTCTCATTTTCATAACAGAAAGTTTACGACGATCCATTGTAGGATCAAGACTAAGTGTTATAACGCCATCAGCGAGAAACTCAGAAATACCATCGCGGGAAAGCAAATTAGAGCCAGCGGGTAGTTCAGATGTGACAATGGATGTTGCATCAGTTGTTTCAAGCGTATTCATAATATAGCGCAAGTGAATTCTTCTAACTGGTAGGTTTTGTCCAGACGGTAAATCATCAGGGGTTATATCATTAACTTCACTTTGTATTTCAACATTTTGAATATAGATGGGCATCTCAGAGAGCGGTGTTATTGAGTCAAGTACTATTCTATCCCATTCACCTGAAAGTATCTCATTAGTCATTGTTTCATAAATAAGTTTTTTATTGATGTTCAAAAACAAAAATTTAGCAAGACCCTGTTTAATTGCTGGTTGGAAATCAAAACCAAGTTCCTCTGCTTGTATTATAAGTCCCTCTACTTTTTTATCAAGTGTTAAGAACAGGCATTTCTCTCCGTTTCTTATTCCTTCATACATAAACTGGAAACAAAAAATACTTTTTCCACCACCTGGTGGCCCAGAAACCAATGTTACAGAACCCAGGGGTAGGCCACCACTGATTATACTATCAAGATTCTCAACACCTGTTTTTATTCTCTCCACTTTTAATCACCTTGTTTAAGATTGCATCTCATCCAACTAAATCAAAGACATTTAATGTATAGAATTGCTCATATATTATGTTATCCTTGATTTTTTTTATACAGTTTTATCAAATTTATTTTTTTTAACAAAAATTAGAGATTATACCTGTTTTTTTGATATATCGGCTACAAATGTATAGAAATATTTATATACTTACTAAAATAAAATTATTATTGAGTAAAAAACAGGTGGCTCACATGAACACAAAACAAAAAAACGTCAACATCTGGATCTGGATTCAAAATGGAAAGATACTCAAAGCCATCTCAAATGTCGATGAAGGAACAGTAAAAATATATGACGAAGATGACCGTCTAGTTTTAAAAAGAACAGGGCTTAACAAAATCCAAGTAAAACAAATAGAAAACAACATTATAAAATATGGAGCTAAAAAACTCGACAAACACGCAGAGCCATACAAGTTCTTATAAAGAGATACATAACTCTATTTTATTTCAGGATGAATTGACACTTGTTTATCTGGGAAAACCTTCAAACCCTTATCTGTAATTTCCATAAGTACTGTTTTCTTCTGATGTTGGCCATATCGCATTTTCAAAACTTCAATAGCATTCAAACGACAATCATTTTTCTGGATATTATAAAAAACAATGATTCCATCAGCGAGAAACTCCTCAATGCCACTATCACTATACCTAGTAGGAATGGGCTCAGTTTCAGTAACAAGAAAACTTGTTGCACCTGTTTCTCCAAAAAAGCTAAACAACTGCTGAAGATAAACACGATAATTTTTTTCCTTAGTAACAGATGCTGCAATAACGGCCGTCAATGAGTCAATAACAATAACATCAGGTTTAAAACCCTTAGGAATAATAAGTGGCTTAATTTTATATGATAGTTCTGTTGCTGAACCTGAACCACCAACTGATCCAAACTTCATACGTAATATGTCAAGCGGGTTAATTTTCTGAACGAGAAGATCACCATTTTCGATATATTTTTTTACATCCCAACCAAAAATTTCCATACTTCTTTGAATACGTTCTTTACCTTCTTCAAAACTAACATACATACATTTTTTACCATTTGAAACAAGATTATAACAAATCTGCCTGCAAAACGTACTTTTTCCCGTACCTGGTCCACCTGCAACAAGAACAGAACTCCCACTTGGAATCCCTTTATTTGCAAACAACTCATCAAATCCACTAATGTTTGTTTTCAGCACAGTTCCTTTTTTATTTTCTTTACTATCTTCTCTAATAATCTTTACTGCATCATCCATGATTAACTCGCTACCCATTTACTTGAAATATTTTTTTACTCATCCTCTAATATTTTTATTAACTATATCCTAAAGCAAATAAAAAACTTACTAATTGAATGTTTCCCTTTTATTTAATCCACCCTGGGCTTATCTGAGCATAAATATAGATATACTTGTAATAGAAGTTGATGCTGATGCCATCCTTTTTAGTAATCTCAACATAATCTGGTCCTAGAACATAATTTACATTGTTTTCAAGTAATTCTTCTAACATGTCATTCCATGCTGTAGGGTATTCAGTTGTAATTGTGATGTCAATGCCAACATTCCGTAAGAAATAATCGCCGTCAGATTCACAATATGTACTAGAATAGTTAGTCCTAACAAAACAACTCTTATAACCACCAGTTATGTTTTTACCAGGCATCCCTACGATTATTGGAATATCATAGTATATGTTTATTTTTTTTGGTACTGTTAGTGTTAGATTTTCAACAGTTATTGAAGGTTCAATTTTCATAACTTCCCCATCTGGTTGTTTAAGAATTATTCCTCCGCCTTCAAGAGAATAAACCTGATCAACATAATACCAGTTATTCGCCGAATATCTAATGGAGGTCAAAGGTATTTTCAATGCATCACCGTCAATTCTAATATTATAATGTTCATCCTCAATAACTTCAATTTGACCAGTTGCTCGTGCTGTGACAAAATATGGAATTTCCATACTCCCAAGTGTTAATGGGGATGATATTGGCACATCTTCTTTTGTCATTCCTTGGAGGTCAATTATGGATTTTAGATATGAAAACTGATTTGCTACATCGTCCATGTGATCTGCTTCTCTTTGGTTCATTATTTCGGGTATATAATAAACCTGTATCATTGAAAGTACAATAGCAATGAGGGCAATAATTAAAAGAAACTCGATTACTCCTGCAACAGCATGGTTATTTTTAACAAAACCTTGTTTTTTCATCTCTCCTCGTTAAATATACAATATATCTAATCATAGTCTTATATTTTTTCTTACTTTTTTGAAATGTCTAAATAAGTTTAAACATGAAAACATGATTCTTAACTTCAAAATATTTCAACAGATGGAGATGATAATATGGGTATGACATTTGCAGAGAAAATACTTGCAAAATATGCATGTGAAAAAAACGTGGTTCCTAGCCAAATAGTAACTGTACGTCCTGATCATCTATTAACTCATGATAATACCGCAGCAATTATTCAAAAAATACAACCAGAACTTGAAAACTATGGGGTTTGTAATCCAAATCTTTCAATTATAGTTCTAGATCATGTAATTCCTGCTGCATCTGAAAAAACAGCGACAAACCATAAACTTATCAGGGAATTTGTGAAAACCCATGGTATAAAGAATTTTTTTGATGTAGGTGTTGGTGTATGT
>DAOWIZ010000025.1 GCA_030640585.1 Thermoplasmata archaeon | reverse complement strand
TAGTAGTATTACAATAAATTTTAACAGGAGTTATAATCCGAAAAAAAGAAGAAGGGGCTGGCCTCACTTAGGAGGGGATGGGATGCACTCTAAAAACTACCAGCCCGATTCCTTCCATCCCCTGGTATTACATGGTCTTTTATATACGTTTTTCGCAGATGAATATGTAAACACATATGCAGATAAGTAAATTTTACTACAAAACACCTGTTTTTTTTCCAATAATTTTTTATGTTGTCTTACATATCTCTATCTTGGGATGAAACATGCCAGGAAGCACTATAACCGTACGTTTTGACAAATACTTGTATAACAGGGTAAAAGACCATTGGATGTGTACCAGCGATCTTATCCGTAATGGGGTAGAAACGTATCTTGATGAACTTGAAGAAAAAGAAAAACAGTTTGAAAAACCAGTAATGTCTGAAGTAGCACGAGATGATTTAGCAGTAAGATCTTATGAAATACAGGATGTCGAACCGGTAAAACCTGAGATGGCACAGGATATGACACTGTGCTATGAGAAAAAAACAGGCGAAAGTTCTTTTCGTTCAAAACATTCCAACCATGTTGATGATGCTCTTCTCCTTATGGATAGGTTGAAAAATGAGGTTGCCGAATTAGATAATGAACTTGAAGAATTAATGCGTAAATACAGGCACTTTGAAGAAAAATACTAGGTTATTTCACTGGAAATATTAATGAAACATGTTGCAATAACAGTTTTTTGTGAAATATGAATTAATAATTGTTAGATATGGTGAAATAGCGCTTAAAGGTAAAGAAACCCGTAGGCGTTTTGAAAACACTCTGGTAAACAATATGAAAAATGCGTTAAACGCAGAAAACCTTTCATTTAAGATTAAGAAAGAATGGGGTAGAATGTATGTTTACACTGACCAGATAAATGCTGCTGTAAACGTTTTGAAGAAGGTTTTTGGAATAACCTCTGTGAGTCCAGCGGTTCAAGTAACAGTCAGCCTAGAGTCTATTTCAGATATTGCCGTAAGTGTTTCAAAAGAGTTTTTAACCAAAGAAAAAACCTTTGCTGTTAGAACAAGTAGGACAGGGGATCATAGTTTTTCAAGTCAAGATGTCTCAGTAAAAATAGGTAGTGATATTGTTGATGCGATAGGATCCGGTGTAAATCTTGCCAATCCTGATTTTAGACTCTTTATCGAAATAAGAAATGATAAGGCTTTTATTTTCACAGAAAGAATTCGTGCAGTTGGAGGAATGCCTTTAGGCACACAGGGTGTTGTAATTGCATTAATTGATAGTTCACATTCTATTTTGGCGGCGTGGTACATAATGCGAAGGGGATGTAAGGCAATATTTGCAGTAACAGATGATTCTCTCAAGGATAATTTAAAATCTTTTACTGAAAACTGGTATGCAAAACTAGATATGTTCATAATTAAAGACGGAGAAAATATTTTTAAGACACTAGAGCAGGCCACATCTGAAAAAAATTGTAGTGCGGTTGTGACAGGGCATACTCTCAGTACTAATCCTGAACAAGAACTTTCTGAGATTAAATTATTTACAAAAAACATTTCATATCCAATTATTCATCCGTTGATTGCTATGGAAAAAGATGAAATAAAAGAAAAATGCAAAGAAATAGGGCTAGAACTATGAACATTGTTATTGTTGGTGCAGGTGCAATAGGATCTCTTTTCGGATATTTTTTTTCTAAAGAAAATAATGTGGCATTAATCGGGAGAAAAACCCATATAGATGCAATCAAACAAAACGGTCTTATAATTAAAGGAAAAACAAGAAAAAACGTTAAAATATCTACTTTTGAAACCATTGATGAGGTACCATTTATGCCAGATCTTCTGATTTTAACAGTTAAATCCTATGATACTGAAAATGCGATAAAGCAAACTGTAGGTTTAATTGGTGAAAATACTTTTGTAATGTCACTTCAAAACGGTCTTGATAACGTTGAAAAAATTGAAAAATATGTTGACAGGAAGAGAATACTTGCCTGTATTACAACACATGGTGTTGTGTTTTTCAAACCAGGAGTAATTGAACATACAGGAATAGGCAAGACGGTTATCGGGGCAATCGAAAATAAAAACATACCCATCATTGAAAACATTGCAAATATGTTAAGCAAATCTGGGATTAAAACAACTACTAGCAATGACATTCTAAAAGATATTTGGATTAAGGCAATAGTCAACTCATGTATTAACCCAATTACTGCTATTTTTAGATGTAAGAATGGGTATCTTTTAGAAAATCCAGTTCTTGAAAAAATTGTTGAAAAAATCTGTGAAGAATCAACAAACATTGCAAAAACATGTAAAATAAATGTGTCATATGAAGATATGATTAAAAAAACAAAAGAAGTTATTTCTGATACTAATAATAATTATTCTTCTATGCTTCAAGGCGTTATTAATAATAAAAAAACAGAAGTTGGTTCAATTAATGGAATTTTTGTTCAAAAATCTAAAGAAAATAATGTTGAATCTATTTTAAATGGTGTGATTGTTGATTTTTTTTAGATGCATTTTTTTCCAGGTATTTTTGGGAAAAGTGTTGTTTCTTCTATTTTTTTCAAACCGCATATGTAGCGTGTTAAACGTTCAATCCCTATTCCAAAACCTGCTGATGGCGGTAAGCCGCCTTTTGCAATTTCTAAATATGATTTAAACTCGGATTGTTTTTTCCCTTTGTTTTTCATTCTTTTTTTAATTCTTTCATATTTATATTCTCTTTCCCCTCCTGAAAGTGCTTCGCCGTATCCTTCAGGATATATCAGGTCCATATCTGCAAGATATCCCGGTTTATCGTTGTGTTCACGGTCATAAAATTCACGATGCATAATAGGCATGTCTATTATCCAGATGGGTTCTTTGTATTCTTTTGAGATTTTTATTTCAAAATCTTTTCCATATTTCTCATATGCTTGGCTGTATGTTATTCTTTTAAACGGTGGTTTTGATGTTTTTAATGTTCTTTTTAGTATTTTTAGTTCCTTTTTGCAATCTTTTTTTATGTTTTTGATTAGTTCTGTTATCATTTCTTCGCATAATGTCATTATATCTTCACGTTTTGCTTTTTTTATTTCAAGATCTAGTTGTGTAAATTCAAAAAGATGTCTGCCTGTTTTACATCTATCTGCCGGCTCTATTCTTACATTTGGTGAAAATACAAATATTTTATCAAGTGACTTTAACGCTGTTTGTTTGTGAAATATCATGCTTTGTGTTAGATAATACTTTTCTCCATAACATTTTATTTCTCCAGGTGCTGTTGGATGGTTTAGCAGATCGGTCATTGGTGAGAGTATTACTGGATTTATTTCTATAAAATCTTTTAATTCTAAATATTCTGCAAGTCTTCTTTTTATTTTGCTTTGTATTTTGAATATGGCTGTTTTTCTTTTGGACATGTATTGTGTATTTGTTTCACAAAGTATATAAAATAAATGATGATTTTTTCGTCATAAATACGATTTTATGATAAAATATTAATAATATAACCGACATATTGATGAATATGATTGATGAAAAAGACAAAAAAATTCTAGAAGAATTACAGAAAAACTCACGAAATACTACAAAAAAAATCGCTCAAAAAACAGACATCCCTCGAGTCACCGTCCATGATAGAATACAAAAAATGCAAGAAAAAGGAATAATAAAACAATATACAACAATAATTGATTACAATAAAATTGAGATAAACACAAAAGCATTCATTTTCGTATCCTTTCTACATAATACAAACGTATCTCAAAGAGAACTAGCAAAAAGAATATCAAAAATAAAAGGAGTATATGAAGTACATATTATATCTGGAGAATATGATCTTTTACTAAAAGTCAGAGGCAAATCTTTAGAAGAAATTGGAAAATTTGTAATAGACAAACTACGAGAACTCAAGGGCGTTGGAAGAACTTTAACAATGCCTTGTTTTGAAACAGTAAAAGAACAAATCTAAATTTCATTCTTGACAAATTTTTACAAAGTTTTTGAAAATCTGTTCGCCATATTCAGTATGCTCAACTTCCGGATGGAACTGAAGCCCAAAAAATGGTTTATTTTTATGTCTCATTGCTTGTACCTTGCAGTTTTTGCTTTCACCAAGTATTTCAAAACAATCTGGTACTTGTGATACTTCATCATTATGTGATTCCCAAACAATGGATTTCTTTGGGACACCTGCAAAAAATTTGTTATCCTTGAGGAGTATGAGTTCGATTTTTCCAAACTCTGGTATTTCTGAGGGTTCTGCTTCTCCGCCAAAAAACCTTGCCATATATTGATGACCTGCACATATTCCAAGTATCGGAAAATCTGCTTTCTCCAGGTATTCTGCACAGTTTCCAAGATTGCCCTTTAAACCAATGCGGGGTGCACCACCAGAAAGAATTAACCCATCAACATTTTCTTTAACAATGTCATCAAAAGGTGTTGTATTTGGAATTATTTTAGTTTCAACATCGAGATCACGTAGTGTACGCCACTCACGATGTGTCCATTGTCCACCGTTGTCAACTACATATATTTTTACCATTTTTTATTCCCATTCTATCGTCCCTGGTGGTTTATTAGTTATATCATATACGATACGGTTTATTTTACTCCCCATAGTATTTGTTATCCTAGTTGAAATTTTATCCAGTACTTCATGAGGAATTTTACTATAAGTACATGTCATTGCATCAATGCTTTGCACAGCACGTACTGCTATTGTATAACCATAGGCTCTTTTATCACCATGCACACCAACAGTTTTTATTGGAATGAGAACTGCAAAATACTGCCAAGGTTTTTCCATAAGGCCTTTTTCTACTGCAAGTTCAATTTCTCTCTCTACAATATTGCATGCTTCACGAACAATTTCTGTTTTTTCTGGAGTTGCTTCCCCAATGACTCGTATTGCAAGTCCCGGCCCTGGGAACGGTTGTCTTTCAGAAACATTTAAATCTAAAACTCTTGCAACCTTTCTTACCTCATCCTTATAGAGATCCCTTAATGGTTCAACGAGTTTTAATTCCATGTCTTCCGGCAGTCCACCAACATTATGATGGGATTTTATTGTATCGCGGAGTTCACCACCAGATTCTATCCAATCTGGTGCAATTGTTCCCTGCACAAGATATTCTATTTTTTTATCTTTTGCTACTTTTTCAAACAGTCTAATGAATTTTTCACCGATGATTTTACGTTTCTTCTCAGGGTCTTCAACGCCTTTTAATGCACTATAATATTCTTTACTTGCATCTATAAAACTAAAGTTAAGTCCTAGATTTTTCATCAGTTTTTTAACATCTTCAGATTCATCTTTACGCATATACCCTGTATCAACATGAACAGCGACTAACCTGTCTCCTATTGCTTTGTTGACAAGTGCAGTGCAAACGGTACTATCTACCCCGCCTGAGAATGCAATAAGTGCTTTACCCTTGACTTCCTTCTGGAGTTGAGATACTGTTTTTTCAATGAATTTTTCAGCATTAAACATTATTTATCACTACTTTCCAAGTGCTTTCTTTTTCATTCTTTCTCTATAATCTTCAAGTTCATCTCTTAGTTTTTTATCACTAATTGCTAGTATTTCAACTGCGAGAAGAGCAGCGTTATCGCCGCGGTCAAGACCTACTGCTGCAACAGGAATTCCTGGCGGCATCTGTATAATTGAAAGAATGGAGTCAAGATTTACTTTCCCACTAACAGGAACTCCAATAACTGGTTTAATGGTATGAGCAGCAATACTGCCCGGTAGTGCCGCTGCAAGACCTGCTATTCCAATAAATACATCTGCATCGTTTTTTTCAACAATGCTTTTCAGATGATCAGGCGTACGATGTGCAGATGCGACATTTATTTCATATTCAACACTGAATTCTTTGAGTATTTTTTCTGCTTTATCAGCAATTTCTTTGTCTGATTTTGATCCCATAATGATTTGAATTTTCATACTATCGAATCAGGGAAATAAGGTGATGTTAGTTAATATTTTCTACACTGAAGTTTTATCGGCGTAAAGAATTTATAGGGCTTTCTTATGTTGTCAACAAAACAAAATTGGAATAATAATGAAACTTGTAATCTGTGAAAAAAACATAGCCGCAAACCGTATTGCCTACATTCTTTCAGGAGGAAAATCAAAAAGTACACGACTTGGAAAAACCCCTGTTTATGAGTTTACAAAGGATGGTGAAACCTGGAAAGTTGTAGGTCTACGTGGTCATATTATTAATCTTGATTTTCCTGCTGGTTATAACCAATGGAATAAGATACCACCAAAAGATCTCATTGATGTTGCTCCTTGTAAAAAAGTTAGTGAGAAAAACATTGCAGCGTCACTTAAGTCCCTTGTTGACGGGAATCCATTTATAATCGTTGCAACAGATTTTGACCGTGAAGGTGAACTTATTGGTGTGGAAGTAGTTAACCTTCTTAAAGAATATAACAAAGGTATTACTAAGGTTAAAAGAGCGAAGTTTAGTGCATTAACTCCTTATGAGATTAAAAACGCGTTTGAAAAACTTGTAGAAGTTGATTATAATCTCTCAGATGCAGGGGAATCCCGTCAGGTTATAGATCTTATATGGGGTGCAGTTCTCACACGTTTTATTTCAATTACTGCACAACGCTATGGAAAGGAATTTCTTTCTATTGGTCGTGTTCAATCACCGACTCTTTCTCTTCTTGTACAACGTGAAAAAGAAATACAAAATTTTGAACCCAAGATCTATTGGAAGATAATTGCGTCACTCAAAAAAGATAAATCTTTTGATGTGCCTCATGCTGAGGGGCAGTTTTGGGATGAAAAACAAGTAAAAACAATTTATGATAAAGTAAAGGATGCAAAAACTGCAACTGTTAAAAAACTTGATAAAAAAATAAATGAAGAGTACCCCCCATCACCGTTTAGTACAACATCTTTTATACAAGCTACATCTGCACTTGGGATCCCTGCGGCAAAAGCAATGAGCATTGCTGAAGAACTATATATGACTGGTCTTACATCGTATCCAAGGACTGATAATACTGTTTATCCTCCTTCACTTAATATCAAAGGAATTTTACAAAAATTAAAGAATTCGCCTTTTTCAAAAGATGTAAATGAAGTAATTAATAATGGTCGTAAATATCCAACGCGTGGTAAAAAGAAAACAACGGATCATCCACCTATTCATCCTGTTGGTATTCTTGGTGGTAAAAAGTTAACAGTTGATCAACAAAAAGTCTACGAACTTATATGTAGGCGTTTCCTTGCAACTCTTGCAAAGGATGCAATATCTGAAACTGTTGATGCGTCATTTGATATTTCAGGTGAAGAGTTTAAAACAAGTGGCTATCGGCTTGTTGAGCCTAATTGGCGGGCTATTTATCCATATTTTAAGGAGAAAGGTACACCATTACCTGAACTTTCTAAAGGTGAAACAATTGATGTTTCTAAAATGAAGTTAAAAGAAGATCAGACAAAGCCTCCTGCTCGTTACACGCAAGGTTCTTTAATTGCAAAAATGGAAAGTCTTTTACTTGGCACGAAATCAACTCGCCATGAGATACTAAATAAGCTTCAATGGCGGAAATATATTATTCTAAAACCGCTTAAGCCTACACCCATAGGAATTGCTGTAATTGATGCGCTTGAGGGTTGTGATGTTGTTAAACCAAAGATGACGTCTGTACTTGAAAAAGATATGGATTTGATATCTGATGGTAAAAAAACTCTTGGTGAAACTGTGAAAGAGTCAAGGCAGATGCTCACCAAGGTTATGGTGACTCTTGAGAAAGATAAGGAAAAAATTAAGACAAGAATAAAAAGTGCGACTAAAAAACAGGACACTATTGGTAAATGTCCTAAGTGTGGAAAAGATATGGTTGTACGAATGTCTCGGAGAGGAAAACGCTTTGCTGCTTGTATTGGTTATCCTGCTTGTAAAAATACGTATTCTGTACCTCAACTGGGTGGTATTGAGGCAACGGATAAGCCCTGTAGTGAATGCGGTGCACCTGTTATCAAGGTTATAACTAAAGGTAAAAAACCTTGGATACTTTGTTTAAATTTTGAATGTCCGGATAAAAAGAAATAGGTCCTTTTAATGGAACGTTATTTTTTAATTATTCCCTCTTCTGTTATATAACCCGTTACATACTTATGAGGTGTTACATCAAAAGCAGGATTACGTACCTTTGTATAATCTGGCATAACTATTTTACCATTAATCACAGATAGTTCATTTCGCCCACGTTCCTCAATTACTATTTCATCCCCCTCTTTGATGTTTTTATCAAAAGTACTAACGGGTGCTGCAACATAAAACGGAATATTGTTTTCTTTTGCAAGTACTGCTTTTTCATATGTACCAATCTTGTTTGCAAAATCACCGTTTTTTGCAATACGATCAGCTCCAGTAATTACCATATCAATTTCACCGTTTTTCATGAAATGCCCTGCAGCATTATCAGCAATAACAGCATGATCAATTCCTTCTTGTTCGAGTTCCCAATCAGTTAGTAATCCTTGGAGTCGTGGCCGGGTTTC
>DAOWIZ010000060.1 GCA_030640585.1 Thermoplasmata archaeon | reverse complement strand
TTTTCTTTTTCTTCAAGTTCATCAAGATACATTTCTACCCCATTACGGATAAGATCACTGGTACACATCCAATGGTCTTTTACCCGGGTATATAAGTATTTGTCAAAACGTACGGTTATAGTGCTTCCTGGCATGTTCCATCCCAAGACAGAGATATGTAAGATAACATAAAAAATTATTGGAAAAAAACAGGTGTTTTGTATTAAAATTTACTTATCTGCATATGTGTTTACATATTCATCTGCGAAAAACGTATATAAAAGAGCATGTAATACTAGGGGATGGAAGGAATCGGGCTGGTAGTTTTTAGAGTGCATCCCATCCCCTCCTAAGTGAGGCCAGCCCCTTCTTCTTTTTTTCGGATTATAACTCCTGTTAAAATCTATTGTAGTACTACTAAAAAATTGGTTTTTAAGAGCAATAACTTTGTTTAAAGTGTTGCACTCCATTCAGCAAACCCTGTTAGAGCAAACTGAATGGCAATTGCAACAGTTAAAAGCCCCATAACACGTGTAAAAGCATCCATTCCTTTTTTTCCAAGGATTCTTATGACAAATCCTGAACCTCGAAATATCACATAAGTTATAGCCATGGTCAGTAAAATTGCTGCAAATGCAATTACTAAAGATATCAACCAAGAAGTTTCTAAGGTTAGAGTTTGCATACTTACAATAGTTACAGTTATTGCTCCTGGCCCTGCAAGAGAAGGCATTGCAAGAGGCACAAGTGCTAGATCTGCTTTTTGTTCTTCACCAGGTTTACTTTCTCCGAATTGTTGTCCACGTCGTGTCATATCAAGACCGACAAATGCGAGAAGTATTCCTCCAGCAATTCTCAGTGAATAAATTTCAATTTGAAGATATCCTAGAATACTTGATCCGGCAATTGCAAAAATAAATAGAAGTATTGCTGCGTACATTGCTGCGTTTTTTGCTGTTTTTTTCCTTTCTTCTTTTGGATAACTACTGGTTATTGCTGAAAAAAGTGCAAGTGTTGATGAAGGATTCACTATAATAAATAGAGGTATGAATACTGCCATGAATACTTCAATCATATTAGAAGGAACATTAAGATATATTTTATTAATCTTTTTGTGGAAAATAGTAGTGCAGGGGACAAGATTTGAATATATTTTTAATGGCAAAAATCACATGATTATTTAATTAATATTTGTTAGTCCTAAAATAATCAACAATATACCTAAAATTGTAAAAACCACCCCCAAACCAATTTTTTCAATTAAAAAATCTTGGAATTTTTTTGGGTCGTCCTTTTTTGTCACAATTAGGTTTCTATTAAGTAGATTAGGTTTAATACTGCCTTTTGATAGATTATAAAAACCCCATAAAATCACAAAAATTCCTGTAATAAAGAAAACTATTCCAGGTGTTATCCAAAATATATCAGGAATCATTTGTTTACCACTTTAAGAATAAATCAAATTGTTTTAACATTTTTGGTTAAAATAAATAAGTAACAAATAGTGCAGGGGGAGCGATTCGAACGCTCGAACCTCTACAGGAATAGATCTTGAGTCTATCGCCGTTGACCTGGCTTGGCTACCCCTGCATTAAGAAAAATGGAAACAACTATACTGTAATAAAATTTTATGTTACAAAGAAGAAGAGGAGATAAATTTAACAATTACTTTTATAATATGTTAATGATATAATGATGTGCGGTTATTATTAATCGGAGGAATATAAAATAGCAGGAAAAGAACACTGGGACTCACGATTTGCCTTTATCATGGCAGCAGTAGGCTCAGCTGTAGGGCTGGGAAACGTCTGGAGATTCCCATATATCTGCTATGAGAATGGTGGTGGAGCATTTCTCATACCATATTTTGTAGCACTTTTTACAGCAGGTGTTCCTTTACTGATTCTGGAGTTTACTGTTGGTCATTGGGCTCGTAGTTCACCACCTGAGGCTTTCAAGAAAATAGGTAAAAAATGGGAATGGGTTGGATGGTGGACGGTTCTCATACCATTTGTTGTGGCTGCATACTATGTATCTGTCATGGCATGGTGTTTTTCATATATGCTCTACTCCCTTGATCTACGATGGGGGGCAAATGCTGAACAATTCTTCTTTAAAACATTTCTAGGAATGACAAATAGCCCTGAAATAATCGGCGGGTTACGAGTGCCTATAGTATTGGGGCTAATAGTAGTATGGATGTGCATATTTGTCATACTCTATAAGGGTGTAAAACGAATTGGAAAAGTAGTTGCATTAACAGTACCAATACCCTTAATTCTCCTAATAATTTTAACAATCAGAGGGTTAACATTACCAGGTGCAATGGAAGGAATCAGTTATTATCTCACACCTGATTTTTCAAAACTTGCTAATGCAAATGTCTGGCTAGCAGCATACGGACAGGTGTTTTTTTCACTTAGCCTTGCACAGGGAATAATGATTACATATGCAAGTTTCTTGAAAAAGAAAAGCGATATTACAAATAACGCAATTATTACAGCTCTTGCAGACGCAGGAACATCTTTTCTTGCAGGTTTCACAGTGTTCAGCGTAATAGGTTATTTAACTGTCTCACAAGGATTTGGAATAGACCAATTAAGCATTTCAGGCCCAGGGCTTACCTTTGTAACCTATCCAACAGCAATATCGCTATTGCCTTTTGCTGCAACATTCTTTGGAATGATATTCTATGTGGCACTGCTAACATTTGGAATAGACAGTGCTTTTTCAATGATAGAACCAATAACTTCAGGGCTGCATGGTAAATGGAAAATGTCGAAAGCAAAAGCAACAGGCATAATGTGTATAATTGGTTTTTTTGCAAGTCTTATTTTTGCAACAGGAAGTGGTATTCACTGGCTTGATATTATCGATCACCATATAGCTAGTTTTGGACTAGTACTCATAGGGCTAGTGGAATGTATAGTACTGGGTTGGATGTATAAAATCTATAAACTCCGTGAACACGCAAATAAAACCTCAGATGTTCTCCTTGGTCGTTGGTGGGATTTCTTAATTAAATTTGCGATACCATTTGTCCTTATAATAATATTAATCTTGGCGATTGTCGAAAACATAACAAAACCATATGGTGGTTATTCCTGGTACATAATACTACTTGGAGGAGTTATACCCGTTGTTGGTATATTCTTACTTTCATTTGTTCTTATGAAAATCAAAGGTAAAGAGGAGGGCGTATAACTATGCCATTATCAGCAATTATAATGCTAATATTTGGATCTACAATATTATATGGCGGTCTTATCTATTTTTTATATAGGGCGTTTAAAGCAAAGGAGAAAAAATGATGGATAATTTTAACAAAGCAAAAAAAGTAGTTGTAATTTTAGTTCTAGTTTTTTTATTAACTCGCATAACAGTATATCCGATAGTTGACATAAGATCTTTACATCAAAATTGTTTTGAAAAATAATGCATATATTATTTTAAAAGACCTTTAATAGACTAAATTTATACACTATAAAAAAACAAGTATTACATCCAACGGTTTATAAAACGGAGTGAAAATAATGGTCTCAAAAACAGTTATGTGCCCAAATTGCAAAAACCAAATCACAATAGAAGTTACACCGGGAAATAAAACAATTATAACCTGCCCAAGTTGTGGTGCAAAAGGCCAATTTACATTTCCAATGGGGAATACGGTGGTAAGAACAACGGGTGGTTCTGAAACAATTCAAGTTAAAAATCTTACTAAAAAATATAATGACCTGAAAGCTGTTAATGATGTTTCATTCAACATTAGAGAAGGAGAGATATTTGGATTTCTTGGGCCAAACGGCGCAGGAAAAACAACAACCATAAAAGCAATACTTGGCCTAATACACACAGACACAGGTCAAATAAAAATAAATGGAATTGATATTAAAAAAGATGAAAAGCAAGCGAAAAAACACGTTGGATATCTACCTGAAAAAATCGCGTTTTATGACAACCTCACCGCTTTACAAAACATGTATTTTTATGCAGAAATGAAAAACGTTCCAAAAACAGAATGTAAACCACTCATTATAGAAATGGGACTTGAAGATGTTGTTAACAAAAAAGTCGGTAAATTTTCAAAAGGAATGCAACAAAGACTTGGTATGGCACAAGCATTGCTTGGAAATCCACCAATTCTCATACTTGATGAACCATCAGGAGGGCTTGATCCCAGAGGAGTAGCACTTATACGTAATAAAATTAGAGAGATGAAAAACAAAGGTTCGACAGTTTTTGTATCATCGCATATACTATCTGAAGTGCAAGAGGTATGTGATCGTGTTGGGATTATTAGTAAAGGCATTCTGGTAGCAAAAGACACTGTAGGAAATCTAAGAGACCGGTTGAATTTGAAACCTAAACTTGTTATGGAATTAGAAAAAGTAACAGATGATATCATAAACTCGGTAAAAAAATTAGACGGTGTAGAAAAAGTAGACGTTCTTGGCGTAATGATACATGTTACTTGTAATCCAAGAGCAAAAAGTAAAATTATTTTAGCTGTAGAAGAAGCAGGTGGCAATATTTTAAATATTCAAACAATGGAACCTTCACTTGAAGAAGTATTCATGAAATTCACGGAGGGATAAAATATGGATTTAAACTCAATTTATTTTATCGCAAAGAAAGAAATAATGGATAATGTTAGAAATCTATGGATTATTGTTATAACTATTATTTTTGCAATATTAACTATTGCTATGTCTGCATTGGGATCAATATTCTCAGATGAATGGCAAGGTCTAGGTATGACAGTTGCTTTAATGATGGGCATTGTGCAATTACTTGTTCCAATCATTGCTTTAATGTTAGGGTATGCGGCAATAGTTAGAGAAATTGAAAATGGGTCTATGAGCACGCTTATTTCTCTACCGGTTAAAAGAATGGAAATAATACTTGGTAAATTTTTAGGATTAAGCGGGGTGTTATCATTTACTATTCTAGTTGGTTTTGGCTTAGCAGGAATTGTAATTGGGATTATGGTACCAGATGTTAATTATGTTGAATATCTAGTTTTTATTGGTGCAACTATTTTGATAGGCATCGTATACTTAACTGTTGCACTGTTTTTCTCAACATTATTTAAAAAACGTTCAACTGCACTAGGAGGCGCAATATTTCTATGGTTTTTTTTCAATATGATATTACCAATAATTCTTCGTGGAATTGCCTTTGCAGGTGCAGCATTTCAAGATATAATGTCAGGTAATGCCCCAGGGTGGTATTATTCAATACAACTTATCAACCCGATGACAGTATATTCCATGCTCGTTACTCTAAGCATTGGAAGCTATGGGAGCGCTATGTCTGCCGCCCCACAGTTGCAATATCCAGAATTTTACACAAGTGGGTTAATGATTTTAATATTATTTATCTGGATTATAGGATTTCTATCTCTATCTTACTGGAGATTCTATAAAAAAGATATCTAAATGTTCTTAAATGCAACAACACTTCCAAGAGAAGAAACTTCTTTATCCGTCCTACTGGCTGATCTAAACATTGACTCTTTTGCATCTTCTATGAAATCATGACTTGTTAGCAAATCAATAATTTTACCTTCAACTGTTTTAAGACTGGGTTGACGTGCATAACCATTAAACTGTTTTCTATCATATGCAAATTTTAATGCTATTCGCATCTTTTTTAGGTAACAACGTGTCCAATAAAAATCTAATTAGAAGCGGAGAAATGACATAACCGTTGGTATATCATTTTCAGAAATAACAACAATTGTATCTGTCCAACAACTCATCTGTTCAACAATGTTTATTCCATGCTCACGGAATTTAGAATAAACAAAAGCGTTTACACCAGGTGTGTTTTCTAGTTCTTTCGGGCTTTTAATTGTTATCATAGCTAGGTTTTTTGATGTCTTAATAATTGCATTTCCAAAAAGAGTTTTTAAATCTTGAAGATGTTTTTCTGTTGTAATTATTGTAAAAACTTTTGATCCTTCTATTGCATAAAAAGTGTCAGCAGATTTCTGAAATTTGTTTTCTATTTCAATTATTTTCCAAAGGTATTTTCTTTTATCAACTATTGTTACCGCGATTTTGTTTTTGATTTCTAGTTCGCTTTCTTTTAATATTTTCAGAATTTTGTTTTCTAGGATTTTTCCATTTTTAATTTTTGCTTCGTATCTGCGGCATGCAATCAAAATCGCTTCGAGGCTTGTCTTTTTTTCTATGTCTAGTTCTTTTGCGATTTTTCTTGAAAGTTTTGAATAATTGACTATTCCATTTTTTAAACAATCAAGTATGCTTGGGTGCTTTGAGAGGTATTTTTCTGTGAGTTCTGTTGTAGTTGGCATAGTATTTACTATTGTTTTAATGTATTTTAAATGTTTCTTTTGAAACAATATTGTTTTGTTTTATACATTTGTCCGAAATAAAACATAACTGGTTTTTACTGTTTTACCTCAGTCACCCCTAATAAGAACGTGAAAAAACACTTACAAACTGGATATCATGAAACAAAAAGTTATACTTGCATATAGCGGCGGCCTAGATACATCTGTAATGCTTAAATGGCTTGTAAATAAAGGATATGATGTAATAGCATATGTTGCAGATGTAGGTCAAAAAGAAGATTTTGCTAAAATAAAAGAAAAGGCCCTAAAGACAGGTGCCTCAAAAGTTTACATAGGAGATTTGAAAAAAGAACTTGTTGAAAACTATATTTTTGAAATGATCAAATCTAACGCAATCTATGAAGGGCAATATCTACTGGGCACTGCTATTGCAAGACCTGTTATTGCAAAAAAACAAGTTGAAATCGCAAAAAAAGAAAAAACAAACATCCTGGGCCATGGATGTACAGGGAAGGGTAATGATCAGGTTAGATTTGAACTGATTTGGATGAAATTCATGCCAAATGTACAAATTATTAGCCCATGGAAAGAAGACGACTGGCTTTCAGAGTTTAAAGGAAGAAAAGACTTGATAAACTATGCCAAAAAACACAACATCCCAGTTGATGTAACTTTGAAAAAACCATATAGCACAGATGAAAACCTGATGCATATTAGTTATGAATCTGGGATTTTAGAAGATACTAGTTGTAAACCAAAAAATGATATGTTTAAACTAACCAAATCTCCAAAAAATGCACCTGATAAAGAAACAGATATTATCATTGAATTTCACAAAGGCATACCTGTGAAAGTAACAAATCTACCTGAAGATAAAGAAGTTAAAGGACCTCTTAAATTGTTTACATATCTAAACGAAATTGCTTCTGAAAATGGTATTGGAAGAATAGATATTGTAGAGAACCGGTTTGTAGGGATAAAATCCCGAGGGGTTTACGAAACACCAGCAGGGACTATACTTTTCAAAGCACATCATGACCTAGAAAGCATCACACTTGACAGAGAAGTTACTCATCTTAAAGAACTGATGTCTCCAATAATTGCAAAACTCATATACAACGGTTTTTGGTATTCTCCTGAAATGGAAATGTTGATGGCTGCTGTAAATAAAAGCCAGGAAAATGTAACAGGAAAAGTTTATCTGACTTTGTACAAAGGAAACGTAATAGTTACAGGCCGTGAGTCTGAATTTTCTCTATACAATGAAGCATTATCAAGCATGGATATAGAAGGCGGTTATGACCAGAAGGATGCTGCTGGTTTCATAAAAATAGTTGGACTTAAGTTTAAAATGCAAGGTATTTCAAAATGAAACTTTGGGAGGAAAAATATCAACTTAATGAACAGATAGAGTCTTTTACAGTTGATAATGATCATTTACTTGATCAAAAACTTGTTAAATATGACTGTTTAGGATCTATAGCACATGTTAAAATGTTAAACAAAATTGGAGTGCTAACTAAAGCAGAATGCGGCAAATTAATTATGGCCCTGTATGAGATCATAACAATAGATGGAAATGGGGCATTTATCATTAAACAAGAAGATGAAGATTGTCATACAGCAATTGAAAAATATGTGGTAAAAAAACTTGGAAAAACAGGGAAAAAAATACATACAGCACGTTCAAGAAATGATCAAGTGTTAACAGCATTAAGGTTGTATTATAAAGATGAAATAAAAACTGTTTTGAAATTAATGGATAATCTAGTTGAAAGTTTACTCGTTATTAAAGAAAAATACATCAATGTTGAAATGCCGGGTTATACACATATGAGAAAGGCAATGCCTTCATCAGTAGGTTTATGGGCAGGTGCCTTTATTGAGTCGATGAAAGATAACGAAATATTGTTGTCAAATGTCTATAAACTCATTGATCAATCACCCTTGGGAACAGGTACAGGTTATGGATTGTCCATACAAACTGATAGGAAATTAACTGCTGAATTACTTGGTTTCAAAAAGATACAAAGAAACCCGATATACGTACAAAATAGTAGGGGAAAATTTGAATCTGATATACTCCATGGATTAAGCCAGATAATGTTTGATCTAAACAAGATGTCATCAGATATAATTATGTTTAGTATGACTGAATTTGGTTACTTCGAACTTCCCGATGAGATATGTACAGGGAGTTCTATTATGCCGCAAAAGAAAAACCCTGATGTTTTAGAAATAATACGAGCGAAATACCATCAAGTTGTTTCTTTTGAATTTGAAGTAAAAAACATTATTGGAAATCTTATATCCGGTTACAATCGTGATTTGCAATTAACGAAAAAATCAGTATTTCGTGGATTTGAAATTACAAAAGAAACCATCAGTATTATGATCTTAGTTTTAGATAAATTGAAAGTTAATGAAAGTAATTGTAAAAAAGCAATGACAAAAGAGTTATATGCTACAGAAAAAGCCTATGAACTTGTTAAAAAAGGTGTTCCTTTTAGAGAGGCATATAAAACAGTGTCAAAGGAGTATTAAAAAAAGAAAAAGAGGGTTGTTGGTTTTATGCGTGTTTCTCAGCGATATCTCCAACGATTGGTAGTTTGAATTTTTCTCCTTGGTAGGCTTTAAACACCAGAATGAGCCAAAGCAACCCTGTAAGCGCCCAAAGACCCCATGATACCCATACAAGAGCGGGAATGCCTGGACTGAAACTGCCATAGCCATAAAAACCACCGCCGTAACTCCATTTAGGTCTCCCTATCCACCAAATTATATTCGTTAAAATCATCAACGGTAGAAAGGTTAAAGTTGATTGCAGTGCATGGAATCTTACTGTTTTATTCTCCTTTTCTACCAAATAAAATATTATTCCCGTAACAAAAGCTCCTATGTAACAAAGCATACTAGCTACATTTTCCTCTAAATTCATTGATGTTTTAGCCATAATAAATTACCTCCTCAAATTCATTGAAATACTAAAGTACTATTTATCTGTTATGTTTTTTTGGCGGCAAAAACAGTTGATCATCCATTTTTACAACTTTTATTTTTTCAGAGTCGAAAGAAACAGGTTTTATTTTCCTAATTATTTTAATTTCATAAGTATTTGGGTTCATAACCTGTACTTCTTCTTTGGTTTGACTGACTAAAATCATCTCGGTGGTTATTTCTTCACCGCCAAGTATTTTTGCTTTTTGTATTTCTTTTGCATCAAGTGTTTGTTCATTCCAATTTGAAAGATCAATAATATGGATTTTGCTTCCAGATATTGAAGAAATGTAATAATATGAGTCTTTGTAGGAGATAAAATCTCCTTTGCTAAAAGAGGGTAATCTCAGAAGATATGTCATCCTGTGAATTTGCCGACTATCTTTCATACCCATATCTTTTGATGATTGTTTTATTGTTCCACCATATTGCTCCTGTATTTTTTTGGTTATAACAAGTGCAGAGCCTTTATCGCTAATGTAGAAATCTAGTCCACCATGTTCCTCTCCAACATCCGTTATGAAAAGCGCTCGGTTGCCTTTTGCTTGTATGTTTTCAACAAGACTTTCAACAGATAACAAGATATTGTCTAGTTCTTTTTTAGATAGGTTTCTTCTATCTCCACGTATTTGAATAATTGCTTCATGATACCCACCGAAACGTTTAGAACATACATCACAAACTGTTCGTTTCAAACGAACAAGGAGGTCATGATCTTCAGTTATTTCAACATCATCTAAAAAACCAGTGATGAAAACGTTACACATCATGCCATCTTTTTCTTCTTTACTTGTAATATTTATATCTATTTTTTTTAGTTCCCTACTAATTGTAAAAGTATTTTTTATAATTCTCCCCATTATATCTCCAAACAACTCTGATGTCCATGTGCTTTTGTATTTGTAAGAGTTACAATGAGTGCACACCGGTAAATCTATGATTTCTGGGCCTTTAGTGAAACTATTTGTTTTAAGATAACAACTAAGACATACTCCATTCCTGAATATAGGGGTTTCTTTTCCACATTCTACACAGAACATTTCTTATACCATCATAGTTAACTGCTTTCTGTTAGATAAACACCACTCATTATTAAAAATGCCCCTATAATGAAAAAAATAGTTAAAGGTTCACCATAAAAAAATGATAGAATAATTGCAAATA
>DAOWIZ010000048.1 GCA_030640585.1 Thermoplasmata archaeon | reverse complement strand
TATTTTGGATATTGAATGGCGTATGGCATGGGTTACACCATGGTATATGCAGCAGGCAGGAAAAAAAGGAGCCATTAGTGATCAAGAAACAGGTACTATTGACTTTGAGTCATATATGCCATATCGCGGTGATAGGAAAAAATCAGAATGGCTTGAATTCCAGAACTTTAGCATACTTGGTGATAAATACATTAAATCATTCAATATTAAAGCACAAAAAAGCAATCTATGGAGCGGGTGCTCAGGTATTGGTCTTGAACGATGGACAACAGCGTTTCTCGCTCAGAAAGGCCTTGATCCAGGACATTGGCCAACTGGTTTTAGGAAATATTTGAAAGAACTGCCAAAAGGTATAGAATTCCTATGAGTAAGAAAGATCTAGCAAAATATAAAAGGAAATATCAAAGGTTTCGTCATCATGCATGGGCTGCTCTTGGTTTTTTATCAGCGATAACAGCTGTTAGACTGATTTTTATTAATTCTGCTAGCTATCTAAACCCCATTATTTTGATACTTGCTTTATATGCCGTAGTTGCCCTTCTTTTTACTTATAGATATAGTGCTGTGTTGTCTGCAGGGGAAGAGGTTGTATCTGTTGAACATTCCTACGAAAATGTTACTGTTGAAAAAGAAAAGATACGTGCCAAAATTGAAAAGAAAAAAGCAAAAGCCGTTGCAAAGAAAACAAAAAAATCTAGTAGAAAATAATATTAGAAAAACCTTTATATAAGAATTATATCCCACACACTAATGGCAAAACGAAGGAAAGAAAAAGATGAGGGAGAAAATTTAGATTTTAAACTCCCTAAATTCGATGAAGAAAAATTTCTGTCCCGAGAAAGAACAAAAATCAAGACCATTTTTATTTCATTTATTTTTGGCATAGTTTTGGCTATGGTTTGTTTTGGTTTCTGGTCTCTGATGAGTAATGAAAATGCTTTCCGATGGGAGCTGGTATTGTTAGTAGCAATTTTCAATGCAACATTTCTTAAACCTATTTTCCAGAGGCTTAACATCGATATATCTAATTTTGGCAAAAAAGAGTGGTTCAGCGTTATTGCTATTTATTTTTTTACATGGTTACTAGTATTCATTGTAATTGTCAACCCACCATTTTATGATGATGAAGCACCAAGAATCGACGTAGTTACATTACCCGGTATGCAAGAAATAGGTGGTACTGTTAAAATCGTTGCAAAAATAACAGATAACATGGGTATAGATAACATTGATTTTACTATAGTCTCACCAGATGGTACTAGTACTAGTCTTTCCTCTGATGATTATACTTATGAAGATAATATCTTTATATATGAATATCCAAGCCCTGATAATCTAACAGGTGAATCTGATACATATACATATACAATTAACGCTACAGATGTTAACAAACATACAACAGAAGAAACAGGTACATTTACATATAGTGATAATACAATAAAATTACCGGAGCCAACTGGGACAAATGTGCAACCAGGTCCATTTGTTACTTATTCTACTAATATTAAATTCGATGTCAAGGCAGATGTTAGCAGGTTCTACTACGTAATAGATGGCGGTGAAGAAATTAATGCAACAAAAGATGGAGATTACTATACAACATCTCCGAAGATAAAAGGCTGGACAAGAGGTACTAATGTTTCAGTGAAAGCATATGCAGAAATAATTCATTATGTTCAAATCTCAGCATTAAAATATGTACCATATAGTAATACCATTGTTGACAGTAGCATATATTATTTCAACGTCAGTGATGTACCTGAGATAAGTGGTGAAGATCAACCAATAGTCACACTTCCAAGTCCACCATATATGCCAATACCCGGTTTTGAACTGGTAGTGTTCCTAGTTTCACTTATTGCAGTAGTTCTAATATTTAAATACAAGAAAAAGGATAAGCGCAACTAGATATGAATCAGATAGCAGAACTTTGTAGAGATCTGAAAAAAGATTTCAAACCAAAAATACAAAACCCAGCCAGTCCTGTTAGCTGCTGGTCTGAAAAAGATCTTTTAGATGGAAAAGTTGTCGATGCTTTTGTAATTATTTTTAGGACACGTGGTTGTTCATGGGCACTAAGATCTGGATGCAGTATGTGTGGATATTTCAATGATAGCCTATGGGAAAAAATATCTGATGAAGATATGATACGACAGTTTGATACCGTTATGGAGAAATATGCAGGTGAAAAATTTGTTAAAATATTCACATCAGGTAGTTTTCTAGATGAAAAAGAAATCAGCTCCAAGGTTAGAAAAAAAATACTAAGCAGGTTAGTTGAAACCGCTGATAAAGTTTCTGTTGAATCAAGACCAGAATATGTCAAAGAAGAAACATTATCAGAAATCAAAGATATTTTCCAAGAAAAAACTTTTGAAATTGGAATTGGTCTTGAAACCGCAAATGATCATATTAGAGAACATTATCTAAACAAAGGATTTGCTTTTGATGATTATAAAAAAGCTGCTAAAACATTGAAAAAATACAATTTCAAACTTAAAACATATGTATTAATCAAGCCACTATTTATGTCTGAAAAAGAATCAATAGATGATGCAATAAACACAGTTGAAAAAATCAAAAATATAACAGATACAGTTTCTTTCAACCCGACAAATATACAACGAAACACACTAGTTAACTATTTATGGCGACGGAAACAATACCGTTCCTCTTGGTTATGGAGCATTGTTGAAATACTACGGCAGAGTAAAAAAACAGCACCAAATGTTTACATAAAATGTGACATATCTGGTGGTGGCGGTATTCGAGGTGCACATAACTGTAAAAACTGCGATCATGATTTCCTTGATAAAATTTCAAAGTTTTCTCTTTCTCAGGATACAAAAAGTTTTCAAAATCTTAAATGTGAATGTCATGAAAAATGGCAAGATCTGCTTGATATAGAAAACCTAGGCTTTGGTTCACTTATAAATATATAATTTGGGGGAGTGTTTATGATTAAAAAAGTAAAAAACGATGATACCGTAGTACTTGTCGATTCAAACTATAAGAAATATATAATTGATACAAATGGTAAAACAGATAAATACAAAGGAGTGGGGGTAATAGATCCCTCCTTTTTTGTTGGAAAAACCTATGGGAAACAAATGGAAATCGGAAATAAACAATTCTGGATTTTACAGCCATCGCTTATGGATAAACTCCAAGGTTTGAAACGAAAAGCACAAATCATTCTACCACGAGATGCCGCACAAACAATTATGAACTGTTCAATTGAAACAGGACACAAAGTATTGGAAGCAGGAATTGGCTCAGGATCACTAACCATTGCACTTGCCACTACAATTGCACCAGATGGAAAAGTGTTTTCTTATGACAAACGAGAAGATTTCATAGAGCATGCGATGAAAAACCTGAATATGGCAAAACTAGACAAATATGTCAAAACAAAAGTCAAAGATGTTACTGCTGGAATTGATGAAAAAGATTTAGATGCAATAGTTCTTGATATTCCCAATCCTTGGGATGCAGTTAAACATGTATATAATGCACTTAAACCCGGTGGATACCTCTGTACCTATTCTCCTCTTTCAACTCAGGTGGAAAAAACTGTTGAAGAAATTAAAAAACATAGTTTTATAGAAGTTAAAACAATGGAAAACATCCAACGAGAAATAGTTGTATCAGAAAATGGTATGAGACCTAGTTTTGACATGCTAGGTCATACTGGGTATCTAACTTTTGCAAGAAAAGTAATATAAAAAAATTTTATTTTAATTTTAAACCACGTTGATTTTGATAGTTACCAGATTTTTTATCATAAAGCTCAGATGGTACTGAAGAAAGATGTTCAAAAACAATTTGACAAAAACGATCCCCAATTGGAATTTCTAGTGGTTCATCATTACTATTGAAACAACTAATAGTCAAGTTACCATGAAAACCTGCATCTACTTTTCCAAAACTAGCCATAACACCTCTACGGGCATAACTACTACGGATCCATAGCTGTGAAGTAATTTGTGGCCCCATTTTTACAAATTCTCTGGTGCTAATTGCAAACCATGTCTGAGGGGGAATTATTGCTGTTCCTTCTTTTATATGTTCATCTGTTTTACGTATAAATACTTCGTCAATGCTTAGGTCATAACCATTTGGTGTTAGATTTTTTTTGTTAAAAGGCTCTATTCCAAGATCATTGCTGTTCATTGCATTTTCAATATCTTTATCTGAAAGAATAGTCATAAAATCACTTTTAGATGATAGTAATGTTATTGATAACAACATCCTCTAACGGTTTGTCGTTTCTTACTGTTTTAACTTTAGATATAGCATCAACGACATCCATTCCCTCAATTACTTTTCCAAAGACTGAATGATGGTTATCAAGATGCGGTGTTGGTGCAACAGTTATGAAAAACTGTGAGCCTCCTGTATTCGGCCCGGCATTTGCCATGGAGAGAACACCTTTACAGTCATGTTTTAATTCTGGATGAAACTCGTCTTTAATGGTATATCCTGGTCCACCTCCACCCGTTCCATGTGGACAACCACCTTGTATCATAAAATTTGGAATGACGCGATGGAAAACAAGTCCATTATAAAATTCATCGTTCACCAATTTCATAAAATTCCCAGTTGTAGCTGGTGCTTTATCATTAAAAAGTTCGATTTTAAAATTGCCTTTGTTTGTCTTAAATTCCACTATTTTATTTGCCATGTTTCATACCTCTTTTTATTTTATTGATTTTCAATTATGATACTATTGATAATTATATCTACCAAAGGTTTGCCCCCACCAGGGAGATAAGGATTTTCAGCAGTTGGTTCTAGACTCCCATCATGTTCAGCAGCAGCAATTGCTTGTACAACATCCATGCCTTCAATCACTACACCAAATGCTGCATAATTACCATCTAAACCTGATTGAGCACCATCACATATAAAAAACTCAGCACTCCCACCCACTCTTGCATCAGTACTTGCCATTGAAATAGCACCATCAACATGTTTTACATCATCGTGAGTTTCAAACTCTATATTTCCATATGGGCTTGTCTTGACTTCACCGTCTTGCGTATCGCGACCTGCCTGAATCATGAAATCATCCTTTATTCTGTGAAATATCACACCGTCGTAGAATCCGTCATTGGCAAGGTTAATGAAATTTTCACATGTATTTGTCACTTTATCTTCATAAAGTTCAACTTTGATTGTACCAATTGAAGTATCTATAATTGCAATCTGATTACCTTCATCATCAGAACCGGTCCCCGTATAAACATAAATCGCAGAAATAGCAACTATTGCGATAACCACTAAAACAACACCCATTAGTATCTTATTTTTTTTAATCTTTGTAAATTTACTTCGTTTTTCCACTGGCCTTGATCTTTTCCTACTACTAGTTTTTTTAACTACCATAATAACTGCTGGAATATAATAAGTGATAAATAAGTATTTGGGGTGGAAAACCTATACTTTCATTAATCCCTGGGGCAGATATTTAAGACAAATAAGATAATTGATATAATGTTGCATAATAGTAATAATATTTCTAAGAATCAGAAGAAACTTTTAGCGGTTCACAAAGAAAACAGTCCTAGCATGTGTGCCTTATGTCGTGGTACAAAGATGCTTTGTGGCAAATCTCGTTGCCCTGTTGTCTTAAAGTTTCATTCACGTGACAAGGTAAAACCATTGATAGATTCATTGAAGATAGGTGGTTCATCTCCTCCAAGTGTCTTTATAGGCAGATACGGGTATCCTAAGGTGTCAATTGGTCCTATGATACCACCACTGATGGGTGATACCAGTATTATTGATACTCCTGAGATGTGGCTTGATAAAAGTCTTGATGACATTGTTGATTTTCGTAGTATGCTTATACGTGGTACACACACAGTTGATGTATTTGATGTTGAAAGTTCAAACAAAACTGTGGAATTCACTCGTGAACTTGCTATGTCAAAAAACAGTGTTTTTACTGAAGCTATTTTTTCAAAAAAACCACGTGGAAAAATAGCTTTTTATGATGAGGTACAACCACATGGACCAAGTGCACCATTAAAAAAATTTGATATAACAAATCCCAAGTATGAGCAACATATCGAAAAGGCATTTTATGATACGGATCTAAAATCACGCGAAGCAATATTTAACCTTTACAAAGATGGAGTAAAGATATCTAAGATACAAAAAGCATTTAGCGTTGGTGCATTTGGTGTAAGAAAACATCGGCGTTTTGTACCAACAAGATGGAGTATTACCGCAGTTGATTCAGCCATTGGTGAAAATATGATGAAGAACACCAAAAACTATCCATGGATCAACGAATACCGAGTATATTACCATAATCAATTTGACAACAGATGGGCAGTTCTCATGATGCCCTCAGAATGGCAATATGAACTAATCGAAGCATGGTATCCAAATACTACATGGAACCCATATGGTCGTGGCATATCAATTTTTAACAGTTATGAGTTTTACAAAGGAAGGAAAACCTATGCAGAAATCGGTGGATGCTATTATTCTGCTCGTCTAGCAACAAATGAACTTCTTAACAAGGAAAGAAGGCAAGCAGGAGTGGTGGTGTTACGAGAAGCACACCCAGGATACATCCTACCAATTGGTGTATGGAACGTCCGTGAAAGTGTGAGAAAAGCACTCCGTGGGCAATATCAAAAATTTGACACGCTAGACAAAGCATTGATGTTTGTTTCACAAAAGATGGATATACCACTGCAACGATGGATAAAAAACAGTGCAGTTCTAAAAAACAAACTGTATCAAAAAAGACTAGAGGATTTTTAATGGAAATTAGAGAAATTAAATGCAAAACAGCATTATCGCCTTCAAAACTCCCTGGTCTTGATTATTCTTTAAATCCATATCATGGTTGCCAGCACAATTGTGCTTATTGCTATGTACCAAATGTCCTAAGAATAAAACGAGAAGGCTGGGGAGGTTTTGTAAATGTTAAAACGAACATCCCGAATGTTCTTGCAAAAGAACTAAGAAACAAAAAACTCGGAACTGTTGGTATTTCAACAGTTACAGATCCATATCAACCCGTTGAAAAAAAATACAGACTAACTAGATACTGCCTAGAACAGATGTTAATGCATGATTTCCCAGTTTGCATACAGACAAAATCCGATCTAATCATAAGGGATCTTGATTTAATCTCGAAATTTTCTAAGGCTGAAGTAATGATGAGTATTGCAACACTAAATGATAATGAGAGAAAGTTGCTTGAACCAAATTCATCAACTATTCAAGAAAGACTTAACGTTCTAAAAAAATACAATGATGTAGGGATTAAAACAAGTATATTTTTTGGTCCGATATATTCAACAATAAAACTCAGAGATGTACCCAGTATTATTGATACTTTTATTGAACATGGGGCAAAAGAGATAATGTTAGATAAATTCAATTTAAAACCTGGTATTTTGCCAGTTCTTGAAAAAACATTTCCAAATCATAAACATCTTCTAAAAAATGATTTGTATTTCAAAAAAGTTTTAAATGAAGCTAAAAAAATAGGTAATAAAAGAAATGTTAAGATTGTATCTGCTTTCTAGTTTTCCTCTATTAATTTAAAACAATATGGATCAGCGTTTCTTTCTCCAGTCAATGCTGTTGATATAGACATACATCCTCCTTTGCATTTCTTCCCATATTTACAATCTTTACATTCTCCATTTAGTTGACTCTTAGCAAAATTCCTATTATACTTGCAAAAATCAGACGAATCCCATATCTTCTTTAAACTTGTATTCAATATATTTCCTTCGATGAAATCATCTGATAAGGAAAGACAACCCTTGACATTGCCATTGCTCTGTACAGCAAGTAATGTAACGCCTGCTTGGCATCCCTGCCAAACTGGTACAAGATTAACATTTGGAAGTTTTTTTGATTTATAACCAAAACAGTGAGCCCCCATTACTGGTAACTGCTCTATAGAATATTTTTGCCTACATGAAGCAATAAAAATTCCAGCTGAGTAAAATTCTTCTTTTGAGATCATAAGATTTTGTGAAAATCTTCCCATTGGCACTGCAATTTGTATCTGCCATGCTATTCCTTTGTTTAAAATAATGTCACTAATTCTGGGCAAATCTTTGAAATTAATCTTGTTCAATGTTGTTACTATACTTGTATTGATTTCTGCTTTTCTCAACATTGAAAGAGATTCTAAACATTTTTTAAATGAACCTTTTACTTGCCTTATCTGATCGTGTGTTTCCGGCCTTGCACCATCTAAACTAATTGCAATAGCATAAGGATCTATTTTTCTAAGTTTTTCAATTATTCTTTCATTAATCAACATACCATTGGAAATAATTGTAACCTCCATACTATTATCAATTATGTCTTTGGAGATTTCAAACCAATCTTTTCTTAGAAAAGGTTCACCTCCAAGTAATGTTACGTATTTTCCTCCAAGTTCTGATAGTTCTTTTGTTACCTTTTTCCATTCTTGCGTTGTTAGCTCCTTTTTACGCTCTAATCCTGCTGATGAACCACAGTGCAAACATCTCATATTACATTTAAGAGTAAGCTCATATAATGTTGCATAAGGAACATATTTTTTTAATACCATATCAAAACTCCTAAATTTTAGGGAGCATCAAACCAGAAACTGATTTGATAAACTCCCTTTAATTTAGTCTATAGGAACCATCTAAGCATTTGAAAATCAGAAATGCTTCCGGAATTGTAGTGGTTTCCTATATAGTAAAAATTACCAGATACTGCTGCTACAACTACAAACGCTACTGCACATAGTATTGCATATTTTCTTCTTTTAATTGAGTTTTTTATGTCTGTTTTTGTAATCCCTAGTGTCTGGCTTATTTTATATATTTCATTTTCACTTGTTTTCGTCTCTGTCAACCCTTTTAGGACTGCGCCTGCTTCATATTGGTTCTTTTTTTGCTTCATTTATACATTACCTCCATTAGCTGCTGAATAGCGAGGAGCCTACATGGACTAAAAAATTTTGAAAAATCGTTTTGTTCAATGATGAAGGCGACCACGAGATATCCTCTGGATACTCATGTCCTCCACAAAACCTGTTTTAAAAAGAGTTTTTTTTATTTCATCTAGTTTCTGGTTTGTTTTTGAAATATCTGCTATGATATTCCATCGTGCTTTTGTCCCACGTTCAAAGCTTTTCGACTCTGTCATTATCAGATCTATTTTTAGTTCTGCAAGTTTTGATGCAATGTTTGCTAGGCTTCCTGGTTTATCTCCAAATTCTATGTCTAATTTGACTAGATTGTTTGTCTCGGTGTATACTGGACTTATTGTGATGTTGTTGTTTTTAGAGTCTAGACTAAGTAGTACATTGTCTCCCTCTTTTAGGTCAAGGGTTTCTCGGAATTCGTTTGGTATCACCAAACGTCCTCTTGTGTCTAGTTTTATTATGCTGTTCATTACAAATCACTGTGGGAATTTTGTGGGAATATAGTATATGTAGTATATAAAATTTTTGCTACAATAGACTTCGTCCCTTAGTTAGCCATTATGGGATAAAGCCGAATGGCAGCATAATTTTAAGTATAAGGAGCGTATTCCGAGAATTTACCTTAACTGATATTTACAAAGTTAAAATAAGTGATAAGTATGGCAAAAGCAAGATCAAGAGCTGCAGCACGTAAAGTAAAAGATAAATGGAAAGCAAAAAACTGGTATAACATTCTGGCACCATCAGGTTTTGATAGTGTAACAGTAGCTGATACACTAGCAGATAACCCAGATAATTTAATAGGACGAGTAACAGCTGTATCACTTCAGGATCTAACAGGCGATTTCAGAAAATCACATATAAAATTATTTTTCAAAGTACACAAAGTAGAAGAAAACAATGCGATGACACAATTTACAGGTCATACGCTTACATCAGACTATTTGAGAAGAATGATTCGTCGTAAAAGATCAAAAATCGATGGCGTATATGATGCAACAACACGTGATGGCGCAACAATACGGGTTAAACCTTTTGCAACAACAGATAAACGTGTACAGAACTCTCAGAGAAAAGTAGTAAGAGAAGCAATGAAGAAAACAATTTCTGATCAAGCAAAAAATAGTACATTATCTGAGTTTGTAAAAAACACGATAGATGGTAGAATCGGTAGTGAAATCTATAAGAACTGTAAAAAACTTTACCCTGTTAAAAGGGTAGAGATTTACAAGACAGAGGTGATAAATCAACCATCAATAATGATTGAAGATAAAAAACCAGAGAAACCTGAAAAACCAGAAACACAAGAAGAACCTAAGAAAAAAGAAAAGAAACCAGCAACGAAAAAGAAAGAAGAAAAAACCGATGAAGAAGTCAAAGAACCAGAAATAAAAGAAGAGATAGCGGAAGAAGAAATACCTGCTGAGAAACCAGAGAAAAAAGAAAAGAAACCTGCAAAACCTAAAGCAAAAAAACCGGCTACAAAAAAGACTCCTGCTAAAAAAACAGTAGCTAAGAAAAGTACAACAAAAGCAACAGCAAAGAAAAAAACTACTACAAAAAAGAAAACAACAACTAAGAAAAAAGAAGAATAAAACAAAAACCACTTCTTTTTACTTTTATCTTTTATAGGGTCAATCAAAACTATTAAAAAAACAATCTCATTAAGCCAAATGGGGTTTTTATTTGAACGAAGATAAACATGTAGTGATCATTGGCTGTGGAGCTGGAGGAGGAACCGCAGCACAGTTTGCACGAAAAACGGATAGAAAAGCAAAGATTACTGTTTTTGAAAAAGGAAAATATCCTCAATATTCTAAATGTGGACTTCCATATGTAATATCTGGTGAAATACCAGAGTTTGAAGATTTAATTGAATTTTCAGAGGAATGGTTTGCAAAATCAAAAATTGGTTTATTTCTTAACACAGTCGTTGATAGAATTGATGTAAAAGAAAAACTTGTTATTGCAAAAAAACAAAATGAGACAATAGAAACAAAGTATGATTCGCTAATAATTGCAACTGGTGCAACTCCTTTTATCCCGCCAATTGAAAACATAAGAGAAAATAATAGACTTGTTGATGGTATTTGTGTTGTTAGAACAATTGATGATGCAAGAAAGATTTCTTCAATGATTAAAAAAGGTGGAAATGCTACAATTATTGGAGCAGGACTAATTGGTCTTGAAATGGCTGACAACCTTGTTAAAAAAGGTATGAATGTAACAGTTATTGAAGCACTTCCAAGTATTTTACTAAATACTCTTGATGTTGATATGTCAAAAATAGTATGTGAGGAAATATCAAAACATATCAAAATTTTTACAGATTATCTTGCTACAAAAATCAAAAATGATAATGGAAAAATTTGTAAGGTTGTAATTAAAAACAATGAAACAGATGAAGAACAAAGCATTTTTACTGATCTTTTGATAATATCTGTTGGTTGCAGGCCAGATACGTCTTTAGCAAAAACAATTGGATGTAAACTAAACGAAAAAGGATATATTGTTGTAAATAATAAATCAGAAACCTCTGTTGAAAATGTTTATGCAGTTGGAGATTGCACAGAATACATTGATTTTGTAACAAAAAAACCAACGCCTATTGGTCTTGGAAGCATTGCTGTGAGGCAAGCAATAGCAGCAGGGGTTAATGCTACAGGTGGAAAGTATGAACCACCCGCTGGAGTTCTTCAGACATGTACATCTGATTTTTTTGGATTGGAAATTGCATCTGTAGGGCCAAACATTAGTTCAATAAATGATTCAGAAATTGTTACTGGTAAATTCAATGGTAGTTCACTACCTGAGTATTTCCCAGGTGGAAAACCAATAACTGTGAAAGTTTTTACAAACAATTCTGGAAAAATAATAAGTGCCCAGGCAGTTGGATGCAATGCTGCACAACGAATAAACACGTTTGCCTGTGCAATACTTGCTGGTATGAATGTTGAAACACTGCGTAAACTAGAAACAGCTTATGCGCCACCTGTTGCACCAACACTAGATGCAGTTACACTTGCTTGTGACATGGTTTCAATGAAACTAAACCATAGAAGATAGATTGTTATGAATATTTTACACGTTGCTGATACACATCTAGGCTATTCTGCCTATCGTAAGGCAACAGATGATGGGATAAACCAGCGCGAGATAGATATCTATGATTCATTTGAACAGTTTGTAGATTATGTGATAAAGTCAAAACCTGATTTGGTAATACATGCTGGGGATCTTTTTGACTCTGTACGACCAAATAACCGCGCAATTATTTTTTCAATTAAACAGATACTACGTATCTCAAAACAAAAAATCCCATTTATTGTTATAGCAGGTAACCATGAACATCCAAAACTCAAAGAAACTGGCCATATCTTCAGTATTTTTGATCATCTAGAACATGTTTACCCAATTTATAATGCAAAATATGAAACAAAATCTTTTACAATAAATAAACAAAAAATAACGATTCATGCAATTCCTCAATGCCCACTAAAAACAGATTTTGATCAGGAACTAACAAAACTTAAATCTGATTTTAAATCAGATTACAACATTTTTGTTGCACATGGTGCAGTAACAGGGATAAAAATCTTTAGTATGAACGAGTTCAACGAATTATTCATCCCTGCAAACATTTTGAGTAATGATTTTGACTATATTGCCCTAGGGCACTTTCATAAATATGCAAAAATCTCCAAAAACGCGTTTTATTCCGGAAGTACAGATAATCTAACATTTACAGATGCAGGGGATAAAAAAGGATTCATAGAACTCACACTCTCAGATTCAAAACTAAAAACAAGGTTTGTCCCATTGAAAAACCGACCAATGATAGATATATCGCCGATTAAATGTTCAAACATGCGACTTGAACAAGTAATGGAAAAAATAAAACAAACCGTGCAAGAAATAAAACCAAAAGAAAAAACATTCAGAATAGTACTAGAAGACATCTCACCGGAAATATACAGAGGACTTGATTTCAGTGAAATAAGAAAACTAAGCAACGATGCAATTCACTACGAAATAAAAGCAAATATCTCCAAAGATGAATCTATAAAAACAGGTGGCGGCTCAAAAATAGATGCGCTTGCCCGTGAGTTCAAACTCTTTCTTGATAGTCAAGACGTAAAAGAAAAAGAAACAC
>DAOWIZ010000050.1 GCA_030640585.1 Thermoplasmata archaeon | reverse complement strand
GGACTAGCAGTAGGTGCTGATACATCACAAGCTGCCCCTGGAGATGCTTTAGAATTCTCAGCATCTGCAGGAGGAGCTGCTTTTATAATAGGAAGAGACAATGTTGTAGCAACTATAAATCATACGTTATCTTTTACTACAGATACACCAGATTTTTGGAGAAGAGCTGAGAGGAAATATCCTTCTCATGGAGGGCGATTTACTGGAGCACCAGCATATTTTAGACATATAACAAGTTGTGCAATTAATCTTATGCAAAAAGTTGGTACAAAACCTGAAGATTATGATTATGCAATTTTTCATCAACCAAATGGTAAATTCCCTGTAAATGTTGCCAAAAAACTAGGTTTTACATATGACCAAATAAAACAAGGACTCGTCGTCCCATATATCGGTAACACATATTCAGGGGCTTCACTTGTTGGATTAGCATCTGTGTTGGATGTTGCCAAACCTAGAGACAGAGTGTTTCTTACAAGCTATGGTTCAGGAGCGGGAAGTGATGGTTTTGATATTACAATTACAGATAAAATAACCGAGTTGGCGCGTGATAAAGCTCCAACAGTAGCACAAATGATAGAGGATAAGGAATATATTGATTATGGTACGTATGCAAAAATTACGGATCTTTTGTATTGGGAGTGATATAAAAATGAGAGATGTAGCAGTTATTGGAGTAGGACTTACAAAATTTGGGGAACTATGGGATAAATCATTTCGTCAGTTAATTGCAGAAGCAGGATCAAAAGCAATATTTGATGCAGGTGTAAGTGGAAACGAAATAGATGCAATGTATATTGGTTCTATGAGTTCAGGACGATTTATTGGACAGGAACACATTGGGGCACTGGTTGCAGATGCATCTGGTTTTTCACAGTTGCATATACCTGCTACTCGTGTTGAAGGTGCATGTGCCTCAGGTGGCCTTGCGATGAGAGAAGGATATCTGTCAATTGCATCAGGAATGAATGATATAGTAGTAGTTGGTGGAATTGAAAAAATGAACGATGTTGGTGGTAATTTTGCAACGGAAACCCTTGCTACAGCAGCGGATCAAGAATGGGAGGCATTCTTTGGTGTAACATTTCCTGGACTTTATGCTATGATTGCAATGAGACATATGCATGAATATGGAACAACAAAAGAACAACTTGCTCAGGTTGCAGTAAAAAACCATGCCAACGGTATTTTGAATCCTTATGCCCAATATCAGCGAAAAATTACTTTAGAACAAGCATTAAATGCTACTATGGTTGCATATCCTCTTGGGCTGATGGATTGCTCACCTGTGACAGATGGTGCGGCTTCTGTTATATTGTGCGCAGCTGAAAAAACTAAGAAATTTACTGATAAACCAGTTAAAATCATTGCATCTGGGCAGGGCTCTGATACTCTTGCACTTCACTCACGAAGAGATATATGTACGTTAGATGCAACAGTTCATGCAGCTAAAATGGCTTATAAACAAGCAAACTTAAAGTCTAGCAATATTGATTTAGCAGAGGTTCATGACTGTTTTACCATTGCAGAGATATGTGCAATTGAAGATCTTGGCTTTGTAGAAAAAGGACAAGGTGGAAAAGCAGTAGAAAACAAGATTACCACTCTAGATGGTTCGCTACCAGTGAATACTAGTGGTGGTTTGAAGTCAAAAGGTCATCCTGTTGGAGCTACTGGCGTTGCTCAGATAGTAGAAATTACTCAACAACTGCGAGGAGAAGCAGAGAAAAGACAGGTTAAAGATGCAAGGATTGGATTGGCTCATAATATAGGTGGATCTGGTGCAACTTGTACTGTTCATATCTTGGAGGCGGTTTAGATGGATGGAGGAGTTGCAAGATTTTGGAGAGAGATACCTCAGCGATACAACCTTATAGGAAACAAGTGCGAGTCATGTAAAAGAGTCTTTTTTCCACCACGTGAATCCTGTCCACATTGTAGGAGAAAAAGTATGGGTAAGATGGAAGATATAAAACTTAGTGGGAGTGGAGAAATTATTACATATACTATTATTCATGTAGGACCTGAGGCTTTTGAAGAGCAGGTTCCTTACCCTATTGCTATTATTAAGCTTGACGAAGGGCCTCATATAACTGCTCAAATAGTGGATTGCAATATAGATGATGTAAAAATAGGTATGAAAGTACAATCTACATTTCGTAAGATACAAGAGGATGGATATGTAGGTGCAATATATTATGGTTATAAGTTCAAACCATTGAGGTGATAAAAATATGAATATTAAAGATGCTTTATCTGAAAAAATGGCTGGTGAAATAACACTTAGTCCTAAACCTGGGCAGACTATTCGTAAATGGCGTAATGTTTTTAACATTAATCAAACAGAGCTTGCCAAGCATCTAAATTTATCTCCTAGTGTTGTTAGTGATTATGAATCAGGTCGTAGGAAATCACCTGGTATTCAAACTATAAAAAAGATCATTGTGGCTTTTATTGAAATTGATGAAAGCCGTGGTGGAAAGATACTTCGTCAATATGATTCCATGGTTGATAGTCATGAGGGTGTTCTTGATATTATGGAATATCCTTTTTCGATTCCTGCCGTTGATTTTATTAAAGAAATTGAGGGTAATGTTCTTACTTCTAAAAATATTGGTGTTAAGAAAAATGTTAAAGGTTTTACACTGGTTGATAGTGTTAAAACAATTGAGATGATTAATTCTAATGATTACAGTCGTCTTTATGGGTGGAGTAATGAACGGGCGATAATATTTACTGGTGTGCGGTATGGTCGTAGTCCTATGATAGCTATTCGTGTACATCCTGTTAAGCCAACTGTTATTGTTTATCATAACCCTGGTTCTGTTGACCCGCTTGCAGTTAAACTTGCCGAGCGTGAAAACATTCCTCTTGTTGTTACAAAGATGCGTCTTGAAGATTTAAGAACTAAACTTGTTAAACTTGGGGAGAAATAATTTATGGATCTCATGGGTCTTTGTAGTATTTGTGGTAAACCTGGTGCTATGTTTACTTGTAGTCTTTGTGGTAGGTTGGTTTGTAGTAATTGTTTCGATAGTCATAACAGTGTTTGCAGTAATTGTAAGGTTGGGAAACAATAGAGTTTTTTTAATATAACTATTAAACAAGGCATCTTTTTGATAACAACAATTAAATATCTTAATTAATATATTTAGAATGTTTTTAAATACCTAAAGGATAATACACTTTATGTTAAAAGGGAGGAGCCAAAAAATGAAAAGAACCCTATTTAAAGGAAATGAAGAAGGTCAAGTGCTAGGATTGCCTATGTATTTGATCATTGTAATGATAGTAGCAGTAGCGGTGATAGCTGCAGTAATTTTTATGATGCCGCAGGGAACAAGAACAATGAATGCACAAGTAGCTGCAGGTTCAGTACAAACTGGTGATGCTTCAAATGGAGAAATTGATATTCCATCAACAGGTACATTCTCAGTAACAGTTCAAGTAACAACAAACGATGATAGACATGACCCGATACAAGGTGCAATTGTAAGATTAGTTGGAGGACATGCAATAGATGAATCAGATCCAACGGGTGCAGATGGCATAGCAACTTTAACTGTAGTTGGTGCAAAATTAGATCCAAATGTCAATGAAGCATACATGAAAATGACTGTGAAAGCCTCAGGATATGAAGATTTTGAGGATGACCAAGCAGTACTACTATACCGCGGATAAATCTAATAATTAAAATTAGGTGAATGTTGACGGGGTCAAAGAATGCTAGTTAATAAGAATAAAACAAAAAAGAAAAAAGGAAAAAATACAATTACATCTGAAGACACCATACAATCTTTTAGAAGTTGGATTAGAAAACTTGAACAAACAGCAAATAGCCTCAGCTCCAGATTATCTGCTGTTGAAAAAAGAATTTCAAAAAGAAAATCCAACATTTATGATAATTCAATATCTGAAAATATGCTAGATCGTCCGATTAGCAAAATATTTGAATCTCTGAGGGATGAAAAAAACGTTGAAAACATTGAAGAGATAACAAATGTACTTGATGACGAGTTTAGTATTTTACAAGAAGAACTAATTCAACAGCAAACAGAAATAACGACAATTAAAGAAAAATTCAAAGAGATGGATACTACTCTGACTATGTTGACTGAAGAACTCAAAAAAGAAAACACTATTAGTGCAACTGTTTTAAATGATGTTACAACAAGAGTTGAAAAAATTGAAAGCCGGGAACCACCTACATTGAAGATTGGTAAAATGAAGATACCAATAGAAATAACAGGTATCATGGGTGGTATTCTTGCAATACTTATAGCAGTTTTACTTGCTATTGGTGTAAATGAAGTTGTAACTTCACCAGTTTTCATGGCAGTTGTAGGTTTTATTCTTATTGGTTCAGCAGTTTTCAAAACCTTTGATTTGAAATCATTGTTCACAAGACATTTTAAAAAATTTCATGAAATAACTAGTAAAGTTGAAGATACTCAATAAAACACTTTATTTTTTTATTGTTTTACTATTTTTATTAGATCATCTTGTATGTATTTTTCATGGCATGCTGCTTTTACACTGATGTCTAGATATCCCTCGTTAGCGTTTTGTGCTAGTTCAACAGTTATATTAATTATTGTTTTACCATTTTCATCGGTATAGTTTGAACCAATACCTCCAAGTCCTTTGATTATTACTATCGCGTCTTTTATTGTATGTCCATTGGTATCATTTACAAAAACTGTTATATTCAACTCAGATGGTTGATTACCTGATATAGTATTAAAGATGGGGTTTACGGATACTATCATTTGACTGGGGAACATGCATGGGTTCATAATATATGAGAGGATGATTACGAGTGCGATTGTTCCAATTATTAGTGATACTGTTAATTTCATAGGTAGTCCTATGACTGCCTTTTTGTTTTTAGTAAACCGTTGTAGTTGTTCAAATATGCTGTGTTTTGATGTTTCCATCTTATAATTATCATCTATAGATACTTATTTAAATATTTAGTCATTTTTATAAATACAATACAATTATTATTGTGGTGGGAAAAACAAATTATGAAAAACGATGAAAAAGCCGTCATGGGCCTCCCAACCTACTTACTGGTAGCAATCATTACATCTGCCGTAATCATAGCAATTTTCTCAATGTCAATATACAACATCTCAAAAGATATACAATATCAAAACGTAAAAAATGAGATGGATAAAATACTATCAGAAGCAGAAAACATGTTTGAATATGCAGATAGCGGAACAATGGTAACATTAAACATAGATTTCCCACAAGATATGAAATTCATGGTATTTGGGGGCCTACCAGAAAACAATGGTCTACCACCAACCATTCTCACACTCAATGAAAACACTAGCAACGACTACTATTTTGTTATGAATGATGGAAGAACAACTACAGGCCACACACATGTAAGATTCTCAGGGGAACAAACCAACAAAATATCCATCCTTTATCCTGGAACCTATGATCTAAAACTTGAACTTGTAAAAGAAAACAATGGTAAAACATATGTCAAGATATTTCATTAAAAACAAACAAGCAATAATGGGATTTACCCTCTCTCAAATAGGACTTATAATAGCCTCAGCAATACTACTATCTGCGGTGTTTTCACTAGTTTTTGCAAATGACTGGCAAAGAAAAGCAGAACTAGAAAATATAGCAACAAGTTTTTCAACAATGGTTGAAGCAATGGACAGTAGATTTTTTGAAAACACAACTAGTTTTTCATTCCCTGAAAAAAATTACTATTACACTGTTAGCATCTCAACAGAATACATAACAATCTCTGCAAAAGGAAACAAAGATAACACATTATCCATAAAAGAAAGATTTCTAGTCAAACCTTGGCCACAAGACAAAAGTTTAATCTGGGTTGGAGGTCACGATTTGCATGAATATCTTAACACTACTTTTGGAAACACAGGATATCTTTTAGACCCAATTCAAGACGTCGATAATGTAAAAAACTATCTAGCCGCTGAATTTGAATCTGCAAAAAGTTCACTAGCATTAAACCCATTGAATATTGTTACAACAAAAACAGTCTATCTTGATAAAACATGCATCTACTACAAAGATGATGAAAAACAAGATTTCATATTTTTATATCAAAAAAATTAGGGGCCGAGGCAGGCTTACCTTACAAAAGTTAAAAGCCCGACACATTTTTTAACATAAAAATAAAGAGTTGGATAGTGGCCTATCTTAGTCATATCTGCATCGTGACGGGAACTGCAATTTACTAGTAAAAAATTGAAAATACTAAAGATATTCTAGGTTGTAGTAAAGAATATCCTCAACAGATATAAAATTGCTAATCTACAGTTTTTCCTTCTGTTTAGAAAATGCTCTTTATAAAAGAACATAGGTTTTTAAAGGAAAACATATTTTAGAATTGTACTTAGGAGGGAACAATGCATGAAAAAAGTAGCGATATTGCTAATCGCTTTGATAGTGGTTAGTGTAGGTTTTTTAAGTGGATGTGATGAACAAAAGGTAACAGAAGAAGAAATAAAGACTGTGGGAGCTTCACTCGATACATTGGGGCTGGTGTTAGATAATTTGGTTGGAGATTTTGAAGTATCTGCAGAAGATTATATAGCAGAACCATTTGTTATAGAAGAAGGGGTTTTTAAAGACACACAGATATTGGAAAAATATGAGGTAGAATTTACGGAAAGTGAAGTCAGCCTAATAGTACAGGTTTTAGCTAGATACGATTCCAAAGGAACATGCAAATCTGTTCTTGATATAACTAAAACGGAGTTGAGCGCTGACTTCCCAGAAATATCTGCAAATACTATCGGAGATGACTCATATTTTGGGAAAATGACCACGACTATTTCTGGAACCGAGATTTCAATGTATTTATTATGTTTTAGAATTGCTGATGTATTAGTCGTATTAACAGGGACTGCTCCTTTGCAAGTTACTTTTCGCGGTTATGGTAGTATCATTGAAAACAACATAAATGCAGTTTTAACAAGCGAATAATATTTTGGAACATCCCCCCCGGCATTTAGATTATTTATCAGATAGATATTAAATTCCTAATCATGTATGATAATATCATGCCTGTATCGGGATTCGACCATATTTTATTTCTTTTAAAGGTGTTTTAACTAGTATTGAGTCATTTTTCCACTTAAAAACAAACCGTGCTAGTAAGTAATAGGGGCCCGAGGCGGGATTTGAACCCGCCACAGAGGATCCACAGTCCCATATGTTGACCAGGCTACACTACCCGGGCCATAATTTTTGAATGAGGGCAATACCTGAAGAAATACTTATATTTTTGCTAGTAAACTGTTTTAAAAAAAATTTGGTTTTTTTACATTTAAAGGTAAATATCCAGTTTTACTTTTTAACACCATTTCTTTTAAGTATTTCTTCTTTTCTCTTTTAGATGGTATCTGTCATAAATTTTTTTTCTTACATCTATATTTTAAATATTGTAATATTTGTCTCTTTAAAAATCTCACGTTTAAAATCTTGTAAAATAAGTTTATGCACACGGCAAACTAAAATAACTAGATGTTCATTTTCGGTGAAATATAATTGCAGGGGTAGCCAAGCCTGGTCAACGGCGCAAGGTTCAGGGCCTTGTCCTGCAGAGGTCCAAGGGTTCAAATCCCTTCCCCTGCACTATTTTATAAATTTTATTAGATAAAAATAAATAGTAAAGGAAAAATATAAGTTACATTAAATGATTTATTCTTTTTGAGAGGATGGGAAAATGAAATTAAAAATTGCACCGATTATTTTTGTTATATTTATGATAGTAACAATTTTTTGTGGATGTTTTGAAGATGCTTTTACACAGATAAAATGGTAAAAAATCTATCTTTGATTTTTATTCACCAACAAGTTGAACAACAATATTTCTATCACGTGGCCTTGTATCAAATTCTACAAAAACAATTTGTTGCCATGTCCCATGAATAAGTTTACCATTTTTGAAAGGAATAGTTATCCCTGGGCCCATAAGACTAGCACGAACATGTGAATGCCCATTATCGTCATGCCATGTTTCATGATGATCATAATGAACACCCTTTGGTACTATTTTCTGAAGCATCCGTGGCAGATCTTTCATAAGGCCTGGCTCATACTCAATTGTTGTAATAGTTGCTGTTGAACCAGATACAAAAACACATATAATTCCTTCTTTTAATCTTGATTTATTGACGATGTTTTGTATATCATCAGTGATATCTATAATATCTACTTCGCCATTTGTGCTAACATTTATTTCATCGTTATAAACACCCATAATAACTTTACCTCCAAACACTCTTTTTTATAACGGTATTTTTTTACCCGATGCATCTCGTTTATATTTTCCAAATTCTTCAATGTTTTTTAGTGTTTCTCCATCAAAAACAGGACCATCTTTGCAAACTCTAAGACCTTTCCCAATACAGCATTGTCCACATATTCCAAATCCACATTTCATGTATCTTTCAAGTGAGGCCTGAAATGGTATGTTGTTGCATAGACTGTGTAGTTTTTTCATCATGATCTCAGGGCCACAAGTAAGAACTGAATCAAATTTGTGTTCGTTTAGCATTTTTTCCGCTAGATCTGTTGCAAATCCTTTATCTCCCTTTGAACCATCATCAGTTGCAACAAATATTTTTGCTCCTGTTTTTTGCAGTTTTTTTTCAAAAAACAGTTCATCTTTGTTTTTAACACCAAGAACAACAGTGGATGTTATTTTTTCATATGATGCTTTTTCAACTGCTGGCGCGATCATTGCAATCCCTGTTCCACCACCTACAAAAAGTATGTTTTTACCATTGATTTTGAAACCATTGCCATATGGCCCACGAATACCTATTTTATCATCTTTTTTAAGGTTATAAAGTGCTTTTGTTGCATCTCCAATTTTTCTAAAAGTTATTCCTTTTATGTCTTTGTCAATATATGATACACTCATTGGTATTTCATCAACACCTGGTATCCATATCATGAAAAACTGTCCTGGAATTATTTCTACTGAATCTTTGAATAGTATTGTCTTTGTATCTTTTGCTTCTTTTCTGGTTTCTATTATTTTTGTGATTTTTGGATAGTTCATATATGTGCTACCCCAATGAGTTCTGATATTTTATTATAGTTATGATCTTTCATCCAGGACTCTATTTCAATACATATTTTTTCAAATATTTCAACACCGCGATAATGTATCCCTGATCCAATTTGAACCGCGCTGGCACCAGCCATAAAGTATTCAATTGCATCTTCACCAGTTGTAATTCCACCCACCCCAATTATAGGTATGTTAACATTTTTTGCTATTTCACAGACACAACATACTCCTATGGGTTTTACTGCTTTGCCAGAGTAACCACCGATTTTGTTAGACAATATAGGTATTCTTAGTTCAAGATCAATTTTCATGGCTTTTACCGTGTTTATTGCTACTATTGCATTAGCATGTGCACTTTCTGCGGCTTTTGCAATTTCAACAATGTTTGCAAGATTTGGAGAAATTTTAACAAAAACAGGTATTTTTGTTGATTTTTTAACATTCTTAGTAATTTCTCTTACTAGATCGGGATCAGATCCTATTTCTAGGCCATATCCTTTGGCATGAGGGCAGCTCATGTTAAGTTCAAGTGCATCAGCACCATAACTTTGCATTTTTTTACCAAGTTCTACAAACCCATCTTTGTCTGAACCAAAAATACTCCCAATAACTGGCACATTAGATTTTTTAAGATTTTTAATTTCATCTTCAAAATTATTGATTCCGGGGTTTGGTAGCCCCATCGCATTTAAAATTCCGCATTCTAGTTCTACAACTGTTGGATTTGGATAGCCTTCTCTTGGTTCCAATCCAATAGATTTTGTAACAACCCCGCCAGCACCACATCTAGTTATTCTTTCCATGCTTCCTGCATCTTCATCCATGATGCCTGATGCTAAAATAGTTGGGTTTTTAAGTTTGAGAGATCCTATTTTTGTTGAGAGATCTACCAGGTTAACACCTCACCCCTAAAATGGGAAGTAGTATATAAAAGCATTTTTATAAGGTAATAGTTTCATAGGTTCTAATGTATCTTATTACAAAATGGTTTGGAACATTCCTTTGTGATAAAAAAGGTATCCAGAAAAAGGTTCTTTTTTCAAAGGATGAAAAAGAAATTGCAAAAAGATTACAGATCATCGAAAAGAAAGAAATACTACCTGAGGAAAAGAAAATCACAAGAAATATTAAAGTAACTGTTTCTGAGAAAAGACTTCAAAAAATAGGTAGTTACGATCCTGATGATTCTTTTTTTAAAGATTTTGAGGTTAAATCTGATGATTTTGGTTTTTCTAATGATTTACTCCATAAAGCTACCATGATAGTTGCTAAAAATAGAGTTGAGGAAAAACTGGAATCTGAGGATTTACAAGTTATTCAGATGGTTAATGCTTTGGATGATTTAATTCAGACTTCCAACTTACTTTCTGAGCGGCTTGAATGCTGGTCAATATTACCACGAGTTGATAAAAAAATTGAACCACTTGAAAATACCTTTAATACTGTTAATAAAGAAATTAAGCATCTTGAAGAACAAATTGATTGTGATATGGGGAAAGTTGCTCCTAATATTAGTATGCTTGCTGGTTCTCTTATTGGTGCAAGATTGATTTCTTTATCTGGCGGTTTAGAGAAACTTGCATTGTTTCCTGCGTCTACAGTACAAATTCTAGGTGCTGAAAAAGCTCTTTTCAGGTTTAAAAAAGAAGGCGGTAGACCTCCTAAGCATGGTGTAATTTTTCAACATCAATTAGTTAATAAATCTCCTCGTGGTTCTCGGGGTAAAATAGCACGTATTCTCGCAGCAAAGATATCTATTGCATCAAAAGCTGATGCGTTTACTAAGAGAGATATTTCAAAAGAGTTAATACATGATCTTAAAAAAAGAGTTGATAAGATTAAAAATCAGTAAAAATATAAGTAGTTGATGTTTTATTGTTTAATTCGAGTCATAAAATAGGTCTGGTAGAGGAGTTATGAGTGATCTAAGAAGTGTCCTCCGAGATATAGGTGCCATTTTCATCATGATAGGGTTTGTCTCCCTCATTGCACTAGTTGTACCCCTGTATTTCGGTGAGTATGGGTCAGGTAGTACTATTGATGGATTAGGTCCTATTCTTATTACTGCTGCTGTATATTTTGGTGCTGGGTTGCCGTTATATTATGGTTTTAAAAAAGCAGAATCTGCAGATTTCAAAAGTGCTATGGTAACTGCAGCTCTTGGATGGTTTCTTGTATCATTAATTGGCAGCATCCCTTTTTGGATGATGCCATATGATAAAATCAATTTTTTGTACATGGATACTCTTTCTGGGTTTTTTGAGTCAATGTCAGGATGGACTGGTACTGGTCTAACAATGGTTGATAATGAAGGATTTATCCCTTATACACTTCAGTTTTGGCGTTCGCTTACCCAGTGGATTGGAGGCGTGGGTGTTATTGTTTTAACATTATCTATTCTAGCACGTCCCGGTACTGGTTCTTATGTACTTTATAAGGGTGAGGCTCGTGATCAAAAAACTCATCCATCTATTGTTTCAACGGTTAGAACAATTTGGTGGATATTTCTCCTGTATACAATTATCGGAGTGGTAGTGTTAATTATAATAGGAATATTTGACCCATTGGGTATGAATATTTGGGAGTCAATTAATCATGCTATGACTGGTATAGCAACTGGTGGTTTTACTGTTACAGATACAAGTATACAGCCTTTTGGAGGCTTTAGCCGTCTTGTAATTGTCATTCTTATGGTACTTGGTAGTATTGCTTTTGCAGCTCATTATAACTTGCTTAAAGGTAGAGTTAAAAAATTCTTTTCAGATGCACAGTTTAAAGCAATGATAGCAGTAATAACCCTAGGAGTTATAGGGTTAACCATTAGTAATTTACACCGGTATTCAAATGCATTTGAGTCTTTCTTCGAATCAAGTTTCCAATTCATATCAGCGATAACTTGTACAGGTTTTGTATCGATAATTGATTTGCCTGCTTGGAGTGAATCGGCAAAACTAATACTGGCATTTGCAATGATTGTAGGTGGTGCTGCAGGGTCAACAGCTGGTGGTATCAAACTATTCCGAGCAATACTACTTTATAAGGGCGTAGGGTGGAGAATAAAACGATCTATATCCACACCACGGCGTGTATTTGTACATAAACTAGGTGAAAAATCACTATCTAGAGAAGAAGCTATAGATCTTATCAACGAAGCAGCTATAATATCATTCATGTGGGTGATTCTTCTTTCTATTGGTTTTTTTGTAATGTCTGCTTTTACTAGCAATTCACTTTCTGATGTAATTTTTGAAGTATGTAGTGCCCAGGGAAACGTTGGTCTAACAACAGGTATTACATCTATAGATATGTCACCATTTGCTAAAACCATGCTTATTCTTAATATGTGGATAGGACGTCTTGAAATCATTCCAATAATTGTACTTGTTAAATCAATATTTGGAATAAGAAGAAATATAATTTAAAAAAACATTTTTTTATTTATTTTCTTGATCTTTTAAGACATGAAACTGTTCATCCTGAAGTTTTTTAACATGCTGATCAAGTTGTTGAATAGCTGTTAAAAGTTTATATATTTCTTCATCCTCAGGAGCTGGAGGGACTATATCATCAGGACTTGCTTCTTTCTTTTTATGAAATTCAGATCTTTCATATTCGTTATGTAGAATGTCTCGTGCCATCTTTAATGTTTTAATTTTCTCGCCAAGCTCACTAAATTTATTCATCGTTTTTCATCCTCCAGTTTATTTCTTGATATATTCTTTTTTATTATAAATACTTTTATTCAAGTAAAAGATTCTTAAGACCTGTTTTTTCATTTATTACTCTTCCAACTATTATATCTGTTTTAAGTAAAACTATCTCACCCGTAACTGTTACTTTTCCATCTATAAAGTGACCACCAATAGCATTTTTTCTTTCATTTCCAAGAACTGCATGTAAATGAAGAACATATTCATCATCCTGGTTGCATATGTTCCCAGTTAATGATAAAAGCTCATGAGGTTTTTCAAAATTTTCAGGTGAATAATCTCCTTTCTCATTGAAATAACCCAGTTTAACATTGTTTAACTGACCAATGCCGGAAAGAACAATAGATGTTTTAATATCATGATCTTTGCATGCTTTCTTTAACTCATCATTTACATCCTCACCCGGGAAAAGTCGTATAAAAATTATGTCACCTTTTCTTTTGCTTTGCATAGTTGTCCTATCCTCATAACTTTAAAACTGTGAATAAAGTCAACACATATAAATATGAACTAAATTCCATGTCTTTGATGTCAGGAGATGAAGATATGGAAAAACTAGCGACAACAATTCTGTCATGTAAAAAATGTAGCCTATGGAAAACAAGAAACAAACCCGTTGTCGGCGCTGGGTCAACAAACGCAAAAATATTTTTTGTTGGTGAAGCGCCAGGTCGTAACGAAGACCTGCAAGGACAGCCATTTGTAGGAAGAGCTGGAGGAATACTTGATGAACTACTACAGTCTATAGGTTTACAAAGAGATGAAGTATATATTGGAAACATACTAAAATGCCGTCCACCGGATAATCGTAACCCTCTGAAAAGTGAAATAGATGCATGCACTAATTTTTTAAATAGACAGATAGAAATCATTCAACCAGAAATAATTTGCCCTCTTGGTAGCTTTGCAATGTCATATATTTTTGAGAAATTTGGTTTAAAACAGGAGAAGATAAGTAATGTTCGGGGAAAACTGTTTCAGATTAACACAATTTTTGGAAATGTAAAAATAATACCACTTTATCATCCAGCTGTTGCAACATACAACCCAAACATGAAAAATGCTTTGCTTGAAGATTTTAAAACAATTAAAAAAGCACTGGATTAAAAAATTTGCAGATTACTGTTCAACCTTACTTTTTACAAAATCAAGAAGTTGTTCATGGGTAAATGGTTTCTGTAAAAAATCTTCTGCTTTTGTAGTATCTATGTCTTTTTTGGATTTTGGTTTCATGGAGAAAAGAGCTGATTTATCTGTCCCTGGAATTTCAGTATCTATTAAAATTAGGCCAAAGTTGTCTTCTTTGTCTTCTTCTATCATTTCAAGTGCACTTCGGTTATTGTCAGCAGCGATTACCTCAAATTCATTGCTTTCCAGACATGATTTAATCTGTTCAAGGATATCAGTTTCATCATCAACTACCATTATTGTTTTCATTTCTCACCTAATAAGTCATATCAATATTGAAAACTTAAATTTTTCCTAAAAAAGTTTTGACTAATTATCTTGAATCTGATATGAATTTTATAACTTGGTTAAGATCTGGATGAATGGGCTGTGGAGAAGAAATATAACGACAAGCAACACAACCTGCAAATAATAATCGTTCATCATCATTAAAACCTAGTAACTCTCCAAGTATATTACCAGCGTTCCATGTATCACCTGCACCAGTTGTTCTATATTTTTGAGAAATATCTGGCGTTGGAACAACCTTGCATTCATTGTTAACTGTGCATGTAAAACTAGATGTATGCAAATCAATGCGAGCAGGTATTTTTTTCTTTAATGAAATAGCAGCATTAACAATGTCATCTTTTGAGTTTGTTTCAATATTGCTGTAATGTCGCAGTTCATTTTCGTTAAGGCTGAAGATATCCAAGTTGTCATCAGATAATACGTTTTCCATTAGATCAGTTATTTCATTGGTTCGGGGCGATGGATCTCCTGTGTCAAAAAATGTTTTAATGTTATGCTGTTTTGCATATCTAAACGTTTTTTTAGCAAGATCCGTACCATTCTGATTAAGGTTCCAGCAGAGCACACAAACCATATCTGAGTTTGAAATCAACTCAAGATCTTTATCGTTTAAAACATCAAATGAGAAATTGGATACTGAACCAACATCACCAATCATAATATTTGTATGAGTTTCACCAAATTCAAGTGCGGTAGTAATTGATAGTTCCCCGTCTGTTTTAACATGTTTTAGGTCTACGCCATATTTTCCTAAGAAATATTCTAAAAGATGCAAGCCAAATTCACTAGTTCTACTTATAAGATGTGTACTAATCCCAAGTCTAGCAAGAGCAAGTGCCGTATTAGATGCATTTCCACCAGGAGTAATCATCTGTGAAACACCTGGAAAGTTCCCTCCGCCTTGCCCATAGATGTTTTTTATTTTTTCAAAAGTATTTTCAAATTCATCTAGTGTGAGAAAATGATCAACAAAAAAATCTGGCAATAGGATAACATGAAATTTCTGAAGTGTTTCTATATCTATTTGTCCTAGTTTTTCTAAAAGCCGTGTTTTAAGATCCTCATCCAAGTTTTACCACCTATTTAAAAATTGATATAAATTACCAAGTATATTTTAGTTTAGAAAAATGATGAGTGTAGTGGGGGGTAGAAGAGGGAGCCAGAGATACAAGAAGAGGCGAATGAAAAAGTCCTCCGGCCCACCTCCACGTTTTTTCCATCACTTCAATCTAACCATTCAAATGACTTTTGAGTTTTTCTTTTCTTAAATGCCAATAGTTCTTCATAATTTCCAACGAAAACATATCCATCTTTGGTTTCTTCGATTAAACCCTTGCGTAGTGCTATTTCAAAGAGTGCATCACCAATTTTTATGCTGTTTTCTTTCTTCATTTTTTTATAACGGTTGCTATCTTTGTTCAATGGCAAATAGTCCTGTTCGATGATTACCTTGGGCATTGCTATTTCTCCTCGCCACTTAGTGTTATCTTATAACATGTTATTTTTTATCAATGATAGTATTTAAGCATATCTTATAAAAAAGTCATTTTGACAAAATTACAAATTTTTATGCAATTGTCGAATTTTAAGTATTACTACTGTAACATATCTACTTACCTACATATATAGCTACACATTCTGTTACACTAAAGACTTAAATATCGCCATGTTATTTTTAACTTACACTTTAAAAACAAAAAAGAGAGGAGTGAGAAGATGGAAGAACTATTTAAAAAGATAGGAAGCTGGTTATTCCTAATAGGAATACTAATGGCAGTAGTAATTGGTCTATTGACAGATGCAATTTGGACCGAAACCCCATATTATGTAACGATAATGCTGGCAGTTCTTGGTTTTGTTGTTGGTGTATTATCGTTCTTTGCAGTGGGATCAATTACTCAGGAAAGAGTACCAACATTTTTAATAGCAGCATTAATGTTGCTGGGAATTGGAGCATCAGGTACTCTATTTGCAAATCTTGATGTAATAGGAGTCTACTTCCAGAACATTGCAATGATGTTAGCAATATTTGTTGCACCAGCAGCAGGTATACTAGCTATAAGAGCCATATGGGATGCTGGAAAGAGTAAAGAAATTGAAAAAGTTATTCCAAAAATTCCAAGATAGACATTTGAGATAGAAAAAATATCTATCTCTTCTTTTTTATTTTTTTATACGTTCATCAAAACAATATTTTTTACAGGATGTTTGTTCTAGATCTCTGTTCCATACTTTTAAAAACCATTTATAAAAACTCATAATAGTCATGGTCAATAAACCTGCGCCAAAACCTATTAAAACCACGACTACTGTTGACATTTTACTTATACACCACCTTTTCATGTTGAGAAAATGAATCTAATACTTTATCATCTATCATACTTAACATGCCTTTACTTTCACTATTACAATACAAATTGTATCATGATAAAGACAAACTCTATCATGTTATATTTTATCGTGCCAAGTATTTATAACTTTCGAAGCAAAATACCAATTTGACAAAATAACGATTTTATAATTCAACAATTATAAATTTAATGATGCACTGAAAAATAATTACTACATCTGCATTTTATACATTACAAGACCAGAAAGCATTTTAGGTAAGAAGTAGGTTGATTTCTGAGGCATATGCTCACCAGCATCAGCAACATCTTTTAACTCCTCAATCTTTGTAGCATTCATAAGAAATGAAAAATCAAACTTATCTTCATCAACAAACTTTATTGCCTCTTCATCAATACGTGTATACTTAACATGATCCTCAAGATTTTTATCATTAATGCCCATC
>DAOWIZ010000011.1 GCA_030640585.1 Thermoplasmata archaeon | reverse complement strand
CTTATTTTTAAGATTCCAAAGTGGAGTCTTTTTTTCATCCATTTTGTTTAAATATTCTGGTATGCCATCTGAAAAAGAAAAAAACTGTAGTCTTTCTTCAAAAGATCTTTCTGGGAAAAAATGTTTTAAATCCTTGAATTTAAATGGTTCAAGTTTCCATTGACCTGTTCGCCGACCATACAAAGGGCTTTTATAACCAAGAACATGTGTCTCCATCATTCCAATAGATGAACCACAAAGAATCAACATTATCTCCTCATTTTTTAAACATTCATCCCAGATTTTTTGGAAAACTGATGGAATTGCCTTATTTTCTTCGATTAAATATGGAAATTCATCTATTGCAATTATAACAGGTTTTTTTGTTTTTTTAATAAATTCTATGAAAAGATCTTCCCAGCCTCTAAACTGTATTTTTTTGAAAACTGCATCTTCTAAAAAATCACCCATGAGATTTTGTAAATCATGAATGTTTTCTTTTTCAGGTTTTGTTCCTGCCAAGAAATAAACATGAGATTTGTTTTTTGAAAATTGTTTAATCAACTCTGTTTTGCCAGTTCGTCTTCGTCCATAAAGAATTAAAAAGCTATTTTGCATGTTTTGGTATGTTTTTTCAAGCCAGTTTAACTCTTTTCCTCTGCCAATAAATTGTTTAAACATGATTATCATAATCTTGTTTAAACTTATATAGTTTTTGTTTATGGGAGTTTACTTCGATAAATTTTATAAAATAATGCAGGGGACGAGATTTGAACTCGCGGACCTCTACAGGACAAGGCCCTCAACCTTGCGCCGTTGACCAGGCTTGGCTACCCCTGCAAAAAAACCATTTGAAGATTTGTCACAATACAAAATAGTATATTTATCTTTTTCTAGTATCATTTTTTATATATTGTTGAGATCAGTACCACAGAGATCACTTAGTTCTTTATGTAATGCTACAAGGCGTAATGCATATTCTTTATGACCTTCACGTAGTGCTCTTTCTACTTCTTTTTCAATGTTTTGTTTTTTACTGTTATCAACGAGGCTGTCAGCATGACAGACTATTTTTTCCTCAAGAGTTATAGGGATATAATCTTTAGCAGGTAATCCTAGTTTTTTTGCCTCTTCAGCAGACAGGCCTGCACCAATATGTCGCTCTATGATATTAATTATGCTATCTGGTAAATCTATTTCTCTTGCTATTTTTGCACCTTCAACTGCGTGAAGAATACCATGTGTTTTTGATCTTCCGATATCGTGCAGTAGTGCTCCTGCTTCAACAAGATGTTTATCTGCATTTGTTCTACTTGCTATTCTCATAGATATATCTCTAACAGCCATACAGTGCCCAATCACGGGTTCTGAACAACCTGTTTTTTTTAGTAGTTCAATGCATTCCTTGGGACTTGGTATAGTACTCATAAAATATTACCTGTTTAATTCGTTAGATATTACTTTTTTTCCTTTATTAGTAGGTAGGATTTCTAGTTTTCCATTAAATTTTTTATTTTGCCAGTTTCCTTTGTTATATCTATCTAAAAAAACTGCGAGTGCTGCAACCTCTGAATGTGGCTGGTTACCAATAGAAATGTTATAGTCAGCATGTTCATAGATTTCTGCTGGTACTTTTTCTGCGCCAACAATTATTAAAAGATCCTTTTTTTTATCAATACATGGTATTGATTTCTCTAGTGTTTCACCATACATTGTTAGATGAACAATCGTACCTTTCCAGTTTTTAATGACTTTCTTAGAAGTTACACCGGCTTGTATTTCAAAACTTCCACCGAAACGACTGCATATTGAAAGTATGTTTTTTTGTATTTTTTCATCTTTGGTATCAATTAGTATTTTATCAGCGCCAAATGCACGTGCAACTAATGCAACATGTGTTGTAATTCGTTTATCACGACTGATACGATGCCCTATTCGTAGAACAGTTATCATAATTTTACAAAAAAAAGGGATGCAGTGATGTATTATTAAAACTATTTCCTTTTATTTCTCTGAATTAGTTCATCTACTGTTTTTTCCATGTCGTCTTTTGGTTTCTGTGCATTTATTCTGTGTAGATTATCAATGTTGTTTTCTATTGTTTTGATATTTCTCCAGAATCTCTGATCAGATGACGATTCATTATCAATATAACCTGCAGAGTCATCTTCATCTACTATAATTATTGTTTTTTTACTGGTATGTAATGTCTCGTCGTATTCAGCTAATGGTTTGTCTTCATCGTTTTGATCGAAATTTTCTTCTGTTTCAATGTGTGTTATCTCAGTTGTTTCTTCTTTTTCAATCTCAATTGTTTCTATTGATGATTCTTCTTCTGATTTTGATTTATTGAAGATTTTCCATTTTGACATATAATAATTGTCCCCCTCAAAACGTTGGTTTACAATATATGTTAACAGTGTTTTTGTTGATAAATCTTTTTCTCTATAAAAATCATTTGATAAAAATTATGATACCATGTAAAAAGAGCGGGTGGTATATAATAAAAATAAGCACAATATATTGTTTTTTTCAAGAAAGGCTAATAACATCTTCTTTGATTTGGTTGTTAAAAAAAGTGGGCTTATGGTCTAGTGGTTATGACGTCGCCTTCACACGGCGGAGGTCTCCGGTTCAAATCCGGATAAGCCCATGAATTTATTCGTGGGAGGATGTCACTCTATGTTTACCTTGTAACTATCATCATCTGGTTTCTTTTTTTCTTTACGTTTAACAACCACGTCAAGAATTCCATTTTTATAAGTAGCCTTTGTTGTCTTAGGTAATACATCACATGGCAGGTTCACTAGTTTATGATATTTCCTTCCAGAGGTGCCAACATTTATTTCAAGTATATCACCTGTTACATTAAGATCTATATCATTTTTTTCAACACCAGGTAGTTCAACTGTTACTGCAACATCATCGTCACCTTCAATTAGGTCTGTGAGTGGTTCTCGTTCCTCCGAGATAGATGGCTCTCCATCTGGTGTATTTATCGTACGGTTTCCAAAATCTTCAATTCGTGGTCGTCCATCTGGACCCATGTGTATTTTGAAACCATGAACAAATGGCTTACCACCCGGTTGTACATTGGAAAACATTTTCATCATTTCTTCAGTCATTCTTTTAATATCATCCATTACTCGTTCATCTGAGAATAAGTCTTTGATGAAATCATCATCAAATCCAAATGGGTCAAACGGGTTTCTCTTTTTTCTCTTATTTCCATCTTCATCAAAAGGGTCCAAAATTTTTCAGCCTCCCTCATTGTATATTTTCAATTATACTATGTATATGATCTATTATTTAATTTTTTCGTATGTTTTTTTGTTATTTTTTGATTTCTTCGTTGAATTCTTCAAGGAGTTTTTTTGCTCTATGGCCAAGTCTAGTTGGTGTTATTAGGCGCATTTCAACAAATAAATCTCCATATCCGCCATGTCCGCGTAGACCAGGCATGCCTTTATTTCTTATCTTGAAGATTTCACCGTTTTGTGTGCCTTCATATATTTTAAGGCGTTCAACTTCACCATCAATTGTTTTAATATCTGTTTTTGTCCCAAGTGCAGCCTCAGTGAAATATATTTCTTTTAGAATATGAAGGTCTTTTTCACGTCTACTGAAACGTGGATGTTTTTTAACATGTATTACAACATATAGATCACCGCTACCACCACGATCTGTTTCTCCCTCCCCAGGTAACCGTATTCTACTACCGTTATCTACACCTCGTGGGATGTTTAGTTCAATTGTACGTGTTTTCTGTACCATACCTGTTCCTTTACATGTACGGCATGGTGTCTCAATAATTTCTCCTCGGCCATGACATTTATTACATGTTGTTACTTGTGTAAACATGCCAAAAGCAGTACGTCGTGAGACGCTTATTTGTCCTGTTCCATTGCAACGTGGGCATCTAGTTGGTTTTGTACCTGGTTTTGCACCTGACCCATGGCAGGTGCCACATACCTCAGTTCTTGGAACATTTATCTCTGTTTTAAAACCGTTATAGGCATCTTCTAGTGTTATCTCAAGGCCATATTGCAGATCACTTCCTCTCCGTGGCCCTCTGCGTCTATTTGAACGCATTCCATGTCCAAAGAAACTTTCGAAAATATCATTAAAACCACCAAATTCCATACCTCGGAATATATCACCAAAGTCAACTCCTCTAAATATATCTTCTGCGCTGAACTGTCGATTTATACCCGCATGACCATACCGATCATACATCTGTCTTTTTTCATCATCATATAGTACTGCGTAGGCCTCACTTATTTCTTTGAATTTTTCTTCAGCGTCTGAGTCTTTGTTTTTATCAGGATGATATCTTAATGCTAGTTTACGGTATGTTTTTTTAATTTCACGTTTATCCGCATTTTTGTTGATTCCTAGTATTTCATAGTAATCTCGTTTAGTTGACATAATATTATTATCCTTGCTTTGAATGAGGGTTAATTAAAAACTAGTATATGTTCTTTTAGATTGATGATCTTGCCATCAGGTTTATTTAGTCAAAGATTTAGCAATTTTATCAATAAATTTTTCAATATCATCTATGTCTTCGCAGATAATAGTATGAATCAACTCATTGTCAACATTCCAATAAATATGAACCAGCCTATTTCTGAAACGTGCCATTTCAATAAGTTTTCTAACAAAATCTTCAGAGAGCATACCTATTTCACCTAAAATTCTAAAGGCATCAGCATAATCATCAGGAGCTCTGAGTTTATTCATTGATATCAAATGGTTACACATATCTATTGATCCTTCAATAGCAACAATCAAAAAATATTTTGCGCTGCCAACTTTATGAGGATCTGAAAGAAAAACTTTTTTTTCCAATTCTGAAAGCTCATGTAATCTAATTAAAGCAGTGGATATCTCTGAAGAAAGTTTAGTTATTTTATCTTTATCAAACTTTAATTCCAAGGGCATCCCTCAAATATCTGGTTCTATAAAAATCAAAATCATGGTATTCTACGACAGACAAACATTCAAAATCAGCTCTCCTGCTTTCATTTTTGCTTAAAAGAATTATACCATGTTTAATTACTGAAAATTTAAAAGATAACGGAGCATGATTCAAAACCCGGATATCACATGGATAACTTAACTTTTTACTGAGTTCATCTTCTAAAAATAGCTCATATTTTAAAACTTTTTTTTTAGAAAGATTTGCATCTATGTAAATGCCGATATCTATATCTCTAAATCTTTCATTTAGAAATGACCCGTGGAGATAAGCAAAAAGTATTTTACCTTCGTCTTTAAGAAATTTTGTTATTTTTTTCTGGATTTTTTCTTTTTGGTTTTTATCCATATTATAATATTTACTCATCGATGTTATTGATAGGGGAATCTTTGTTAAATACTTTTCTAACTTCATCTAAATTCGAGTTATCTAAAAATTATTTTCTTGGAGGAAATTAAAAACTAGTATATGTTTTTTTAGATGAAAGATGATGTTAACATATTCATCAGATGAGTCATGATATCTCCAAGGATAAAAGATAATATGAAACCAACAAGAAGAGGTATCATAAAAGGAATTTTTGGAGTGACCCAGATTTCAGATATATTAAGTTTTTCAAACTCATCAAGTTCATCATCTATTTCAAAATCTTTATGTACACGTACAAAAATGCGTTTTCCATCAACTATTTTTTCAAGAGGCCAGACAAATTTTTCTCTGGCTTTCTTGATACTCATACGATAACCCAGGAAGCAAAACGGGAACTCGACATTACGTTTCAACAGATTAAAAACTAGTAGACTAATGGGTATAGCCAGAAATATTACCACAGAATTTGCAAGAATAATCCATGGAAAAGGCATACTAAAACCCAGTGTCTTCCACAACGGGAATTGACCAATTATTGGCAGGAACGGTACAAGAATAGCAAGAGCCATAAGTGCTTTAGCATCTGCACCACCAAATATTAGTCTTAGTTGGAAAAACAGATACATAAGACCTATCATAACAGGGACAAACAACAAGTACATCGGGTTTTCAAATCCAACAGTAAAATACTGAACAACAAGCAAGACACCGCCGGTTACTCCCATTATAACCCAAAGAAGATTTGATGCGCGACGTGTCTTAATATCAGTAAAGGAAGCATAACCAAGAATAACTATTCCCACTAGTAATCGTGTAATATCAAGATATGTTTCTATCCCTTCCACCAGATCAACCCAAAGAATGGTAACAAAACAACCCAATATTAACTTAATGATAAAAAATAGGTAAGAATTTTTCATTTACTTTCTTGTTTCACAAAGATATTGTAATCGTTTGAACAATTTTTTCTTGAATCTCTCATATTGAACCTTATTAACAGGTGACAAACTCAAAAGTGTTATATCATCCTCAGAATCTAAAAATCCTTTTTCTAACAGATGCTTACAATTATTTGAAAGATTCTTATCTAAGTGAGATGTGGCAAGTCTACCACTCTCAATTTTTTTAAATATCTTATTTTCATCAATATCTAAAACATCCATTTCTTTTTTATCGATGAGATAAAGATCATATATATCTCGCTGCATTGGCACATCACGTGTTAAAATAGCACGGTATTTTTCTAGTACGCTTTCTTCCAAAGCATAGCAGAATAATCCAATAGGAACAAGATTATACCCTATTGAAGTAAGAACTGTATCGTTATCTACAATATCTCTAATAGTTTGCATAACAGTAGGATATTGAAGATGTTCAACAAAATTAATTTCTATCTTAATGCGAATCGACAGATTTGTAATCTCAGAAATGCGATAGATACTCATACTGTAGACTGCTTTATGGTGATATGCAGTGACATATTTTTTATTGTCTCGTTTTATTTCAAAATCAAATTCTGCATGGTCACAAATCTTTTTGATATCTTTTAAAATAGGGGTGATAAGATTTCTAATAGTGTTGATCCGTTTATTCTGACTCATCTTACGGATCTCTTCACATTTTTTATGTGTAAAATCAAGATCTTCACTTATACGAGAATATGCTAAATGATTACGCATTAGAAGAGTCCCACCTTTAAAGATGAGATCATTAAGGGATGTGATCTCCCCCTGTTCCCAAAGTTTCTGCCAAGTTGAAAGAAAAAGGCTCAATAAATAATCTTTTTCGATATAATGATCTTCTATTGAGACATCAAGTTTGTTTTTAACATAATTAATATATTTTCCAAGGTTAAACTCAATCATTGATAGAACACCTTTCGTTTGATGTAGCCAGGATACTTTTTCATATACTGTTTCGTATGTTTCCAATCAATTCTTCTTTTAAGTTCCTGTGGTGCTCGTTGCTTAAGATAAAAAAAATCAAGATACGTCTTTTCAATATCAGAATAAAAAAACACGATGTTGTTATTTGTCTTCTTTTTTATAGCCCCAAAGCCGAAAAGATCATCTTTTATTTTATGGAATTGATAAGTAACACCATTTACAGATCTTTTACCAGAAATATAATTGTTGATGATAACTGGGTTTACAATTCCCTGCCATATAATTTGATTATATTCCAGGGCACTGTCAAGTCCATGATACCATTTGATATTTAATTTATTAAGAACTGCATAAACCATCTCATTTGTCGAGTATGCAAGATAATGCCCACTCTTTTCTATAGGACTTACAATATAATAATAATCAAACATTACATAGATGATATCGTTGCAATGTCGAAGATTTCGAATGATGTTTTCATTAAACTCATTCTGAAGGATTTCTTTAAATTTGTCCAGTATATCATTTCGTTTCATCAGTTTTTCTTCAAATGAAGAAAGGATGTTATTAACGATACGTCTATCCATAAGTTTTCAATAGAAAAACAGTCATTAGTATATAAATGCTTTGTTTAAGAAAATCACAAAATATCGTCTTTTCTAAATGAATGGTATATAAATCAATATGCCCCCCTCCTCTTGCTCTTCTTTGTCTTTTAGAGAATTTAGTCTTGATGAAAATCATATAATTATATACGTGATTTTGAATAGTTAACATATAAACTTAAAACACCAAGAGATAATACATCACTTGTTACTACAAAAACAACCCAATATTAATGTAATGATAAAGAAATAACATTATACGTTACATTAAAGACATATTTAAATCTAAAAAATAAAAAAAGAAAAAGGTATTTTATTTATTTTATTTTACCTTTTTTATACTACGCTTACAGTACCATCAAAGACAACAGTGTCAAGAATAGTGACAGTTATATCATAGCTGGTAGCTGTTGTTAGCCCAAATCCACCTGAATATATCTCTACATCTCCTGTATCTTCAACTTCTCTTCCAATAAGAATACTTTCTCCAACAGTCCATATACTATCTCCGACATCAAGTGTACCTCCGGCCTCAGTTCCATTTACCATTACGTGAATTGTAGCTTCTGCATATCCTGAGCCATAACTTTGGCCAGCTGATGCAAGTGTCACTTTAATTCTGTCATCTGATGTTTCTGAAACTGTTACTCCAGCATTTTCTGTGGTACTTGATGTTGTTGGTACGATACCTGTTACGTATACATATACTGTAGCAGCTATAGCAACTGTAATTGCAACCATAAGAATGACACCAATAACAGCAGATACTGCTTCCTCACCTTCTACAAATTTTCTATTTGCCTTCATATTCCCATTCTCTCCTAGCTATATACTATAGCTTTTAATTTCTTCACTCTAGATAACACAAATGGTATAAATAGTTTATGATTTTTACTATATTCCTCATATGCCCGATACCTATTAACTAGTTTTGTGCTATCTATTTTACATATATATTATTAGTACTTAATCTTTCTCATCCCCCCTTCCATCAACATCCAAGCAACCATCCAAAACAACAAACAATTCTGCATCCCAGCAAGCCAAGTACCATAAAGAGAATCCTTTTGGTATACCGTTCTTAAAAAGGCCGTCAAATCCAGTTATGCCAGTTAAAACGTATTTTTTATGCCAAAGTTTCACACCAATTCTCTATCTCATTTGTTACTTCATTAAACTCAGGTAACGCCCCAATAATTAAGTCTTGTAAATCCCGCCTCCACATTTTTCGTTTTTCACTTACTTTTTCCAGAAATGTTTCCAAGTCAAATGTTAATCTATAAATTTTGAGTTTCTTGTTAACTAGTGAGACATCTATTGGGATGCCTTTTTTTGATAAGAACCAAAGATCATATATGTCTCTTGGTTTCTCTCTAGTCATAATACATCTAATTTTTTCTGCT
>DAOWIZ010000079.1 GCA_030640585.1 Thermoplasmata archaeon | reverse complement strand
TCCTCGGGTTTTTTCCCGCTCTTCATATTGACTTAAAACAATCCTTATCGCATCGCTCCGACTTTTAAACCTTCCTTCCTCAATCCATTCATCTAAGACCTTAAGCAAATTCTTTGGGACTCTTACTTGTACCTGCATCATTATATCACGTAAACATATGTGTTTACATACTATTTAATCTTTTCTGAAGTTTTACAACCCTACGTTCTGAATATGATCCAAATTACTGTAATTTTTCCAGTTTGTTATTTTGACAGGTTATTTTTAAATATAATTAGTGGTAAAATGTGTCATGTTACTAATTGTCAATATATGTTGGGGTACAAAAAACTCAATATAAAAAACAGAAGGAAACGAGATGAAAGAAAAGAACGGGAAAAAAAGAAAGACTTCCTTTTTTACTGTTACAATTATCATTATGACTCTCTTTCTGTTTCCAAATCCAATAACATTAGCCGGCGATCAAATCATTGTCTCCTTTGACCCACGGCCTAATGAACCGCCAGTTATCCATAATAATGAATATCCAGCAAATACGTCAACAAATATTGAGATACAGACAACTTGCCATATTACAGTAAGCGATGGTGATGGTGATACAATGACTATCTATTGGTACGAAAATTCAACAGGTAACTGGGTGTTGAGACAAACCAATACATTAGTAAACAATGGTATATACTATTGGAATTTTACCCAGGCAACAAATTATTTTACAATGTATTATTGGAAAGTATCAGTAAATGATTCAGTTACCAATACAACAGCTATCTATCATTTTACTACAAAACCACAACCATCTACGCCTAGTCCAGATCCCGGAGATGGTTATTTTCCTCCGCCAAATAAATACCCTATTGCTAATATTACTGGTCCAGCTGTCAGATATGTTGGTAAAACCGTGATTTTCTGTGCTTATTACAGCTATGATACTGATGGATTTATCACTGGTTATCGATGGGATTATAATAATGATGGTTTGTTTGATACAGATTGGAGTGAAGATTTATTTACAACTTATATCTATTATATTGCGGGTAACTACACTGTAAAACTTCAGGTAAAGGATGATGATGGTGCAAGATCTACAGATTCTTATGTTATAAATATTATAGAATTGGGGGTAAATCAGCATCCTCCAATTGCTAATGCTAGCGGTCCTTATGAAGCCTTTATCAATGAAGACATAACATTTAATGCAACAGGTAGCTATGATCCAGATGGAGTCATAGTTTTGTATTTCTGGGATTTCGGCAATCACAATATATCAAATCTAAAGAACCCTGTATATTCATATTCAAAACCAGGAGATTATATCGTTATTCTTACTGTCATAGACAATGATAATCTAACCAATTCGGCGGTAGCAACAGTTCATATCAAAGATAATGAAACTGAGGAACGGGAGAGAAGACAACCTTTATCTTGTCTCTTGTTTTTACTCATAATTATCATAGTGATAGTCATTGTAACAATCTTCTTTATCAGAAATGACAAGTTTGTTTTATTGACAAAATCAGATGAACACAAAAATAAGCATGTTAAATCAGTTGCAAATAAATCTCTGAGAAAAATGGATAAAAAATCTTATAAGAACATAGATGCAAAGGTCGATGAAATCCTATCAAAACCAGATAAAATCAAGAAGAAAAAGTGATATGATGTTATAGTATTTTTTAGTATGTATCATGTTAGATAACCATGATAGATATTTTACTATTTTTCAATAGATCATACTTTGACAAATGATATTTCCAACTACAGTTGATGCATTATGCACATTTCGAAAACTATAAGAATATGCTCTTGCATTTAACAATCGCACTTTAGTTAAAATATATTCAAGGGCTGGATAAGATGGGATGTAGTAGATTAAACGAACTTGTCTTTTTTAAAAAAGCAGGACAAATAAAGAATAAGCTGGCAATTTCTCTTGTTGTGGCAATGCTTATCGCAGCCATTTCACCAATTGTTTTTGCTGATGCTGATCCAATTACAGTAACCTTTAACCCTACTGGAACAGTAGCTATAGATGTTTACAACGAGACAGCAACTTTTGGTTCAGTCGTATTCAGCAGCGCAAATAATTGGCCAACTGAGGGTAGTCAGGATGATACGTCGTATACAGTTTACAACAATGGTACAATAGGGGCCGATGTATATATCTTTAGTAATACTACCACAGATAGCGATCAAATGACACTTGATATTGATGGTAATGATATTCCAGTAGATGGATACTCACTTGATATTGTAGGGAGCAATGCAAAACAGATCACCAATGTCAATGACACTTGGATCGATAATTTGGCTGCGAGCGACACTGTAACATTTGGTATTAATTTGGATCTCGGTGCTGGAAGCCAAGATTGGACTTCTCAGACTACTAGAATAAACATTACTGCGACTGTAAATTCATAAGGATATTGAAAACAATTGATGGCAAAAGAAGAAATCATTCTTCTTTTTTATTCTATTTTTCCTTTTTTAATTTTTAAAAATATTTTTTGACTAGTAATATTCTAAGAATCATCTTTCGAGGGAATAATGAAAATTATGGGCAAGAACCTTGTTAGATAATGGTTAGAAAACATTAAAAGCAACTAATCCCTTTGTTTTTTAATGAGGAGGTTGGATGTGAAAAGACTAAAGATAATTTTCCTGCTTTTTTTCTTTGTAGCAGGAACTATTTTCCTCTTTATCTCTCCAGCAGTCCAAGCTGGTATAAAAGCTTCTCCAGCAAAACTAGTTATTACCATGCCCGAGGGCTATCCTGAGGGAGAAATCCAGTATAAGATCAAAGTAACAAATCCTTATTCATATGATATCAAAGTATCACCAAAAGCGTTGAATCCGTTTGAGATAACAGAAGATTTTACAACTGTGCCTGATTTATCATGGATTAGCATTTTTCCTGAAAGTTTGGATATTCCTGCTAAGAGTTCTGGAGAAGTGGAGGTAATTATTGGTATACCTGAGAGTGAAAAAAATCAACAATATAACAAAAACTGGGAGGTTTGGGTCATTGTGCAGCCAGTGGGTTCTAGTGTGGTAGGTGGTATGGTAATCCAAACTCAGGTCGCAGTAAAACTTTTCATTCATACTCCAACTGGCACAGCGACACCACAAACACCACAAGCCCCTCCGCCTTTTTACATAGTAGTAGGTATTATCCTGGGTTTAGTAGTAATAGTTATGACTTTTTCCCATCTTAAAAAGAAAAAAGATGTACAGGTCAATAGGGCAGCTATGTTTTATGTTAAAAAGAAAAGAGGCAAGGATCATAAAGATAAGAAAACCTGAGTTTGTGAACTACCACCAAACATTTTGTTTGGAAGTGGACTTCTTGACCGAAAATAAGTTAAAATCTCTACTTTTTGTTTTCAATTAGATTTAGTTGCATATTTTCTATTGAGTTCTGCTTAGGTATTTTTTTCTATTATGTGGCATTACATTTTTCTCCACAAGTGAATCACATACGACTCATATATGAGTCATATACGTATCGTATCTGACGATAAAGTATTTAAATAAGTGATTCATATGTGAATCACCTATGGGTAAAAGTCAGAGGTTTCCTGTTGCATTTCCTCCCCTTGTTCGGGAAATAATAAAACAACAAGTAGGTGAACTAGGGACCTCTGAATCTGAAGCAGTCAAAAACATGGTTCTTATTTATCTAACTGAAAGAGGACTTTTGAATACTAACAGAAACAGAAAGAAAAAACAGGAGGGGGAAAATGGGTAAAAGTCAGAGGTTGCCTGTTGCATTTCCTCCCCTTGTTCGGGAAATAATAAAACAACAAGTAGGTGAACTAGGGACATCTGAATCTGAAGTAGTCAAAAACATGGTTCTTATTTATCTAACTGAACGCGGACTCCTAAGAATGGGTGGTACCAGAAAGAAAAAACAGGAGGGGGAAAATGGGTAAAAGCCAGAGGTTGCCTGTTGCATTTCCTCCCCTTGTTCGGGAAATAATAAAACAACAAGTAGGTGAACTAGGGACATCTGAATCTGAAGTAGTCAAAAACATGGTTCTTATTTATCTAACTGAACGCG
>DAOWIZ010000080.1 GCA_030640585.1 Thermoplasmata archaeon | reverse complement strand
CTATATTTTTGTTGTAAGGATGACGTTTTACAAAATTGGCCTTTTTCCACTCACAAATACCCTTTTTTGTAACAGAAAGACATTCTATGTCGTTAAGTTTTTTATATTCATGGTTACCTTTTCTATAGATATTGCTGTTGTGTTCTTCAAACAAATCCTTTATATCAACAATTTTAATTAAATTACCTTCTTTTAGGATAATGCCCGTGTCTGAACCTACACTATCGCCATATACAACGCGAATATCTTTTTCCTTGAGATAATCCAAAGTATCTGCAAGAATTGCCTGACCCTTTGTAGTAATAGCAGCAGCACCCCAAAGATTAAACTGACGACCAGAAACACTAGGAGCACTAAGAATTCCATGACTTCCTGCATTTCTAGCTCCTTTGACACTTTGATACATCATTTTAAGTTGCTGCAGCTCTAAACCGCCTCCTATTTTTTTCACCTCTCTAAGTTCTTTTTTAGTCTTAGCAATCATGCTCATAATGCCAGTCATTGCACAATTAACAACACCAGGTTTATCATCAATTTTTATACCTAGCATATATCCTTTATCTGCATATGTTTCTTCTTTTGAAATCTCCCTCCAGTTAACATCCCTGCCATCAAGGAACTGTTTCGGAATTTTTTTAAGCCAAATCCAATCATCAGGAGTTTCGTCTTTACGTGCAATTCTTACTGTATCTGCACCAATATTCATAGCCTTTAGAATAGTTGGATACATTGCCCCTACATCAGCGACAACAACATACCACCATGGGATAAAATCAGAAAATGCTTCTTTATCCGGTTTTATTGTCATTCCACCGGGAAAATGATAATTAAGACGATCATCAGCATCCTTTGCATTTTCATTAAAAATCACATAAGGATCATCCATCCAACTAGGCATTTCATCTCCATATTTTAGTACACGAACAAAATCTTTGGATAGATGTTCTTTTTTCTTTTTAGCCTGCTTAACTATCTCTTCCCTGTTTTTACAATATTTAAAATCTCTAACCAGTGTCTGTGAAATGCCTATTACTCTACATATGGGAGGCATTATTTTCTTCTGCATTGCTCCTCTTATCATAGACATATGATCCCACATATTGACTGCACCCGAAGAAAGTAACATATCAAATGGCATACATGTGGTAAATGCTAGTGGCAATGCCTGTTGAACCAGATTAAGTGTTACTCCAAGTTGTTCTTGGACATCATGTTTGTTATACTTCAGGGTTCTATCATCTAGCTTGATCTGAGTTGGACTGAGAATGATACGATCCTTAATATTTACTCCTAGAAATGGTGCTACCCCCTTAAGGCTAAAGTCATTTAGAAAAAAGTAAAATTTTCTAACACCATGGTATGTGTCAAGGCAAGTGGGGTAAAATTGAACTGCTTCTGAACGTGTGCCAAAATGAAATGATTTATCGGGGCGGCTATATTTACTTATAAATTTCTGAAAGATTTTTCTTTGATCCTCTGAAAGATTTTCATGATGACTTTTCAAAACCCAGTTAACTCTGTTATATATATGAAAATTGTCAAAACCAAGTATGTTATGCCCAGAGATAATATCATATTTCATTACGTTTTTACAGAAAGAATACAGGTTTTCTATCTCCTCATCTTCATTATTTGATACGACCTGTTTGACCTCAATGCCCTCCCATGAATTTGGACAGTCATGGATATCAAAGCTGAATTCTTCCGTATCAAGGTTTTTACTTGATTCAAATGTTAAATCAAAATCTGCGTATCCTATCATGTCAATTGGGATATTGGTTTTTCCTTCACCAAATTGTGTTGTCTCAATGTCATATACAAGTATTTTGAGTTTCTTTTTTTCACCGTTTGTATCATAAAGCCATGTTTTTCTCTGTGCCGCTAGATCAACAAGGGCACGTTGTTTATAGGGTATATCATGTTCAGCGGTGTACAGGTTATGGTAGAAAAACAGGTAATCGCTGACTTCTGGGACAAAATATGATTTCTTGGTGAATACTTTGAATACTTGTCTTTTTTCACCAAAATTCCAGAAACTATGATATGTTTCAGGCGCTCCGATATCTACTATTTTTCCAAGTATGTTTTCATCTGACCTGTTGTTTTCCCATTTTTTCAAAAGTTCTTTTCTTGCAGATTCAATGTTTCTATCTTTTGGTGCAAATGCTAAAAAATATGGCTTATGCATATCTGATACTTTTTTTGGTGGTCTACCATGAAGATACAGGTATTCCGGTGAAATCCCAAGTAATAAATTGCTCATAACAGTTTTTCCCCGATAAATAATATTTTCTGGTGCCTGCAATACATTATTTGTACTTAAAACATGTGAGAAATTGATTAATTTTATATCTTCTCAATATATTTGCTTTACTTGGATTTTTATGACGACTCAAATAATATATTCAAAAGAATCTCACAAACATGATAATGCAGGTCATCCTGAAAATGCTAGAAGACTTGATGTAATTCTTGAGGAGATACAAAAATCACCATTTGTGGATGATCTAAGTTTTGTTGAGCCAGATATATTACCTGAAAAAAATCTTTATGAGGTTCATGCAGGGGAAATGATTGAAATAGTTAAGGAAAGCAGTGCTGCTGGTGGTTCATGGATTGACCCTGATACCTATGTTTGTAAAGATGGCTATGATGTTGCTAGGCTTGCAGCAGGAGGGCTGGTTATGGCCTGTAAAAACGTGCTCAGTGGAAAAATGAATAGCGCGTTTGTACTAACTCGTCCGCCTGGTCATCATGCAACTAGGGATAGATCCATGGGTTTTTGTTTGTTTAACAATGCTGCACTTGCTGCACATGAAATTACTAAAACAGGTAAGCATGTATTGATTTTTGACCCTGATGTACATCATGGAAATGGTACACAGGATATTTTTTTTGATAGAAATGATGTGATGTATCAATCAATACATCTTTCGCCATATTACCCAGGGACTGGGTCTATCGATGAAATTGGTACTGGGGCTGGAAAGGGATTTACAATTAATGCTCCTCTCTCTTATGGTAATGGAAATAGTGCTGTATCTCAAATACTGGATGAGGTTTTTCTCCCGGTAGCAAGAGAATTCAAACCTGATCTGATTATTTTTTCCTCTGGTTTTGACTCGCATCATCTAGACCCACTTGGCGGTTTGAAACTTACATCTAACTTTTACGGAGAATTAATAAAAAAATTCCAAGAAATTCAACCAAAAATAGTTTGTACACTAGAAGGTGGATACAATCTGGAGTGGATCGGTAAATGTTTAGTTTCCCAACTTGGACAGTTAACTGGTAACAAAATATTGTTTGATGATGTTGCCAGTGAAAATACAAATGTAGAAGAAGTTATTAACAGGATTAAAAGTGAGATAAAAGAGTATTGGAAAATATAAAAAAATAGGTGGTTTTTTTAGTCAAAGATCATTCCCATACCCGAAGCTGCCGAGTCTTCTTGTTCTAGGATTTTATCATTGATTTCTTTGGCTTTTTTTTTATCTAGTTTTTTGAACTTTTGTTCTTTTGCAAGTTCCTCTGCTTTTTTAACCCCTTCTTTGCTTCCTTCTATTTTCAGATAAAAAGCATCTCCATCAATTCCAAGTGAGCTTGCATCCCTTGTAAGAATACTTTGTCTGCTTACTAGATCATCTTTTATGACATTGTTTATTTTTCCAACATTTTCAGTTTTTACTTCAAAGATTACATAGGTCAATTTCGATCACCCTTTTTTCTCGATGTAATAAGATGTCCTATATAAAGTTAATCTCCAGTTTTTAGTATTTGTCCATTTTCATCTATTTCTTTGTTTTTTACTCTTGTAGTACTTATTGGTTTGTTATCATCTGCATTGACAAATGGTATTTGAACAATTCTTAGAGGTTTTTTACCGTTGTCTCTCCTTTTAATATTTATTTCCTCTGCCGTTTTTGTTGTCTCAGGTGATACAACAATTACATCAAAATCCTTGTTTAGTGTTGGCCCGTATTCGTCATTAATTGGTTTTATTACTACTTTGCTATTAAACCCCTTGTCAAATAAGTATTTATGTATATTTTTCTCCCTTTGCTCAAAGGTTTTTACATTTTTCTTATTTTTTAACAAATCACCTGTTGCAAGTCCTATGAAAACAGTTCCTTTTTCCCCTGCTATCTTGAACGCTGTATCTATTAACAATTTATGACCCTTATGTAATATGTCAAATGTACCGCCGATGCATACTTTCATAGATTTAAGGAGTATGTACGGTATCTTTAAAGAGTATGTGATTTGCTTGAATTTAATGAGAAAACTATAAATCCTGTTACAATATTTGTCCTTGTCTAAGGAGATGGGAAAAAGATGCACAAATATAAAGTATTAGCAGGAGCAATTAGTTGTATCTTATTTGTGAGTTGTTTTGTTGTTTTATATAATGTAGAGTTATATTCTACAGGAGTAAATGGAGCATCTGGACAGGATATTTGGGTTGATGATGATCAAAGGTATCCTGATGAGGCAACAGGTACAATTAACAATCCATATAGATCAATTTCTGATGCTATTGAAGCTGCTAATAACGGAGATACAATAAATGTACTAAAAGGTAGTTATTCTACTGGTTTTAGTATAGATAAATCAATACATCTTATATCTGAGGATGTAAGTAATACTTTCATCACAGGTAGTTCATTGGAACCTTACATGATAGATATAACGGCTAGCTCTGTTTCTATTGGAGGTTTTACAATAAAAGATCTTACAAGTACCTCTCATCGTAAAGCAATTATACGCATTCCTTCGGATGTTGATGATGTTTCCATCATCAATAATAAGATTACTCAGAGTGAAAGAGGATATGGTATTTTTCTTGATGGTGCTCAAGGCGCTGTCATAAAAAATAATGTGATAAGTTATACATTAGGCATTGATCTTAACGGTGCTAGTGGAAACAGTATTTATGGTAATAAAATTGATAATTGTAGCGGTTCTCAGGGTATCCGCCTTATTTCTTCCAATTCTAACAACATTGAAAACAATGAGATTCTGTTTAATAATCATGGGATATATTCCACCGGTTCCAGTGAGAACTATATCCAAGGGAATATAATCTGCAATAATGCAATTAATGGTGTCTACATCAAAAATGGAAATGAAAATGTCATAAAGAACAATACTATCAAAGGCAATAGTAACTCAGGTATAGATATAACTTCTTCAGGTTCTCAAATACTAGAAAACTGGATATACATGAATAACATGGGTATTATGCTTGGAGCATCAAACTGCGTTATTTTTTCCAATCGTATTAATGACCAGTTATCATATGGTATATATACTATGTCAAGTGCAAGTGAAAATATAATTTACAATAATACATTTGTCGACTCTAGCGGCTCTTATGGGCATTTTGCAAAAGAAAATGGTAATAATATTTGGGATAACGAAAATCTTGGTAACTACTGGGATGATTTTTATGGTCCAGATCCTCAGAATCCCAGTAATCTTGACACTTTAGTTGACTCAGACTTCTTTTATACATTAGGCGGGGTAAGAGATGAACATCCAAAGGGTAGATATCAAGATGCCCCTGGGATCTCAGGCCCCAATCCTGCTCATCTTGGAGAAGGTGTTAGTTTACATCCAGTTCTTAGCGTAAAAGTTGTTGACCCTGATCCAAGTCCATATAAAAGTAGGTTAGATGTTGACTTTTATTATATACAAAATAACGTATCGCATTTAGTTGGTTCTACTAATGTCAACAGTGGTGCAACAGCCTCTGTTGCGTTTAGCACAAAATATAGTTATATAGGGGTAGGATATGATTATATCTGTGTATGGTATGTAATCGTAAAAGACAAATATACGCAGACAAGATCATCTGATTATATTTTCTCAACTCTTGAAGTTCCGTTCGATAATGAAAAACCAACAGTTGATGCTGGTGGCCCTTATAGTGGCCAGATAGGTGAAGCCATTCAATTTGATGGTTCTGGTAGCAGTGATTCTGATGGTGAGATAGTATTTTATAGATGGGGTTTTGGTGATGGCTCAAGTGTTACAAATGTGGTTTCCCCTACTCATACTTATGAGGACTCTGGTAAATATACTGCCTCATTAGTAGTGATAGATGACAAAGGAGGAATTAGCACTGTAGATGTTACAGTAGATATCAAAGGTCAAGAAAACGATCCACCCGTTGCAAATGCTGGTGGGCCATATGAGGTTAATATTGGCAAAGTGGTAGATTTTAGTAGTAGTGGAACGACAGACCCTGATCTTGATATAAATGAAAATGAAGAGTTGACATATTATTGGAATTTTGGTGATGGTGTAGGTAACTCAACAGACCCACATCCATCTTATAGTTATTCAAAAGCAAAAAATTATACAGTTACCCTTACAGTTACAGACCATTATGATGAGTCAGACACTGATACAACACATGTTCTTGTTATGACCATAAAGGATGATCCATCAGGTTTTCTTGGATTACCTGGTTTTGAGATAACCTTTTCACTAGTAGCAATATTGTTCGTATTGGCCCTTAAGCGTAAAAGAAAAAGTTAAGATAAAGTTATACTGCTAACTGCGTCAACCCTATTGATACTTGGTCTTAATCAATGCCACATAGTTTTTTTGCTACCTTCTTTCTTTCCTCTAAGTCTATGGAACGAGAAATCATTATCCTTTGCGCTTGCGGCGATCCGGCTCCATGCATAGATTCTGTTAGATAACCTACTGCTGCTGAACCGAGGGTAATATTTTCAATCAATCTTAGTATGCGCATTCTATTTTCAGTTGAGATGTTAGGATTGCCTTTAAAATATTTTTCTAGCCATTTACTTGTATCTGGAGATTTAAAATCCTTTTCTGATGGCATAGTTACCATTAATCCTCCAGCAATGTCTTGAGCGAGTCGTGAGATTTCATAAGGAAATCTAGTAATATTTTGTTTATGAACATTGGCAAGTAATGTGTTGACACAATATGTTCCACTTGGTTCTTTATGGCCTTCTGAGGCACAAGCTATACAGCCACAATATAGAGTTTCGTTCAAATGGCTCATTTCAATGATTTTGTCCCTGATATGCGAAGCCTTATGGGTATTATTATATTCAGCAATTGTTTGAGATGCACCTATTAGGACATCTCCAACACCGGTCTTACATGCATAGCTTTGCCGGTGATATGCGGCAAATTTTTCAACAATTTGTGCTGCAAAAGTATATTCCTTATACATGAAAACACGGTCCCATGGAACAAAGACATCATCAAAAATGATCAGAGCCTCATGCCCTCCAAAAAATATATTCCCTTGATCCATGCTTTTGCTATCCAATTTCCTGGCATCACAGGACTGGCGTCCAATGATATAGTTAACTCCTTTAGTGTCACTGGGTATGGCAAAAGAAATGGCATAGTCTTCATCTTCTTTTTTCATGGCCATTGTTGGCATAACTATTATTTCGTGAGAATTTACAGCACCTGTCTGATGTGCTTTTGCTCCTCTAACTATAATCCCATCTTTTTTCTCTTCAACTACATGTAGAAAATGATCAGGATCTGGTTGTTTATTTGGGGGTAGGCTTCTGTCTCCTTTGGGATCGGTCATGGCACCATTACATGTTAGATCGTTTTCTTGAACATACTCAAGATATTTCAAAAAACGTTTGTAGTATTCTGTACCATGTTTGTCATCTATATTAAAGGTCACAATGGATGAGGCATTAAGGGCATCCATTCCAACGCATCTTTGAAAACAGCACCCTGTTAAACTACCCAATAATCTTCCCATTTTGCTCTTCTTTACCAGATCATCGATATTTTGATGGATGTGTGTAAAACGATTGATCCTTTTTCCGGTAATATGGGAAGTAGCAGTCATTATATCTTTGTACTTGGACTGATGTGCTAATTCATATGTTTTGGCAACAGCATTCATTGATGGACGAATGATAGGGTCTTCTACTATATTTTCTAAACGCTTACCAAACATGTAAGCAACTAAATTTAATTTCTTCAAACTTTCTTCATATTGTTTTGCAGTCATCATGGTCATCGAGCATCCTTTGCCTTACCTAAGTTAGAAAGATATTTCCTTAGGACTATCTCTAAAGGCGGTATAATCGGCACATCAATCATTGCTTCTCTTGTATTGACATAATATTTCCTTCATCAAATCAATGAGTATAATGCGTTGTTTGTTATTAAACTTTCACAGATAAAACACGATTATTTCCAGCACCATCAACACCAAAAATATTATCTCCCAAAACCATTGAATTGGCTATGGTTTCGCTAACTAAATTTATCATAATATCGACAATTTCTTTTCCATTATGTACTGATTTCATATGCTTTGACTCTCTTAAAAAATTAAAGAAATCAATTAACAGATAAAACTCTTCAACCTGAGCTTTAGCATCTGCCTCATGAAAATAACGCCCTTTCTCCCAAAAATCAATTTTGTTAAAATCACATGCTGAAAGCATTCTTGTTATATCTGTCCTTGAAAAAAAGTTTAATATGGGGGTAAAGAAATCATCTAGGAAATGTCGCTGTTTATTCGCAGGGAAAAAATCACATGCTGCTTTGTTTATAATATTATATCCAATATAGTGTAAATAAGTTCTAAGATTAACCATTAATTCCCATCGAATTGTTCCCTTCCCATATATTAAAAAATATGCTTTTCCACCTGTTTTTAATACCCGCGAAACCTCTGCAATACCACGTAAAGGATTTATTGTATGATGAATTACGCCACTACAGCATACAAAATCAAAAAAATTGTCTTCATATGGTAAATCAAGTATATTAGCAACATCAAATCTTATGTTGGGAATGCTTCTGCATCTATCACGAGCATCAACTATTCCATCCTCTGAAATATCACAGCCAATAACCTGTTTTGCACCTAATGATGCCATTGCAACAGAATAGCGACCACCACCACAACCTGCATCAAGACATATTTTATTTTTGAACCATTCTAAATCAAAATCATTATCTTTGAATCTCTTTGCAAACAATTCAACAGATTGTTCATATTGTTCATCATTAAATCTATGCCATAGTCTCCCAAATAATTTTCCCGTTTGTTTTTCTATTTTTTCCATTTTTTCCCTCCATTATATTGATTCCCTTTTTTTAATTTGACTACTATATCTATATGTCTCAACCACCAACGACTACCGAAGTTTTGGTGAACTACCACCTATTGAAGTAATTAAACATCCCTGTTTTCCTTCTCTAATGGGTAATTTGGAGATATGCATTAGTTTTTCAGTTGGTAAAGCTGCTTCATATAACGAAAATTCACATACTCCTTTTTCCCATTGCATAAGTCCACTATCAAACATCTTTTTACTTTCGTCATAAATTAATATAGCTGCATTTTGCTCTAATTCTTCTAATAATTCTCTCTTTAACGCAATTTTTTCTTCTTCATTTTTCTTTAATTGTCCGCCAAAAAAAGTAAAAAATAATCTAAATTCTGGAATTGGATGTAGTTCATCTTTTTGTTGGATGTAAAACAAATCCCTTTCGTTATTAGTTACAACAACTCCTACACTTCTACTTTTCAAACCTGCCATTGGTACGATGTAATATAAAGTGTAACTTATATTTTTCCTTTAATTATTTACAATCCCAATGGGAAATATATAATTGGAAGTAACTAGGTAATCATTACATATTTAAAGCCGATGGAGGGATTTGAACCCCCGACCTGCTGATTACAAGTCAGCCGCTCTGCCAGCTGAGCTACATCGGCAACATTTCATGTTTTTTCTTTGCCGTAATATCTATTCCTATATAAAATTCTCTAGGTGCATATGTTTTAATCTTTTTAACTTTTAGAGTTTCCAAAGATATATGTTTTTTTTCTGCTATCTTTTTCAAATTTTCTATTCTTTCTGGAATTTCCTCTTCGTTGAGTATGTCATAATAGTGGATAATGCAGGTTTTTGCAATTATATCCAGTGCGTTTTGGAAGTATTTATATGCAGAAAATGGAAGGTTCATTATTATCCGGTCTGCTTTTACGTTTCTCTCTAATAAGACTTGACTAATATCTGCAGCATCTGCATTTATTACCTCTATTTTATCAAGGACGTTGTTAAGTTTTATGTTTTGTTTTGCATATTTTACAGCATGTTTATTTTTATCTATTGCATAGATAATTTTCGGGTCTGCATGTTTTGCAATCATAATGGGAAATGGTGCAATGCCTGTGAACATGTCAACTATTGTTTCACCATGCTTTACAAGGCTACTTATTCTTTTTCTTTCTGTTGCAAGTCTTGGAGAAAAATAGGTGTTTTCAACATCTAATTCAAAGGTTAAGCCATGTTCTTTATAGATGGTTTTTGTGTTTTTTTCTCCTGCTATCACCTGTATTTTTCTTGTTCTGTATTCGCCTGTGACTGGTTCAACTAGGCATACTGTCTTTATGTTTTTCTTAGATGTTAGTAGTGCTGTTCCTATCTCTCTTTTATATTTTAGCAGATTGTCTGGTATTTTGATTAGTATTATATCACCAATTGCGTCATAGGACGTTGGTAGTTTTTGTTTGAATTTATCAGGGATTTTGATTATTTCTTTGTATGATGTAGGTTTTTTTTCTATTTCCTTAAATTCTTTTTTTATGACTTTGTAAAAGTTAATTCCTTTAGGCGTGCTTTTTACTGGGAAATAAATAAAATGTTCATCTTTTTCAATTTTTAAATCCTTTCTTATCAAGTTTTTTTCAGAGAGATGTTTGCGTGTTTTCTCTGCGTCTTTAAGGCAAACACATATCCCAGTACTTTTTTTGCTTTGCATATAGTCAACCAAACAAAAACCTAATTCTGTTATATAAAATAGTCCCGCCTCCCGGATTTGAACCGGGGACCTGCCGGTAACGGCCATAGGGTCTACAGCCGGCCGCTCCAGCCAGACTGAGCTAAGGCGGGAAACCATAATGCAAAGGGGCAATAAGGATAGATATATTTATAATTGACCGATTTCAAGAATACTATCTAGGAGCCTCTTTTTTAAATCGTAGATAAATTGAAGTATCTGGTGCATTACGGCCATTGAATACGACTTTGTCTTAAAACTCAAAAATTTACTCAAATTTTGATTATTTTTGAAATAAATAATAATTTTTTAATTATTGTTTATCTGGAAAATGGCTTTAAAAATGCAAATCATCGAATACTTTTGAGACAAAGCCATTGAATACTTTCAGTAACCTTGAATACAGTTATACATAATATTCTATAAATGTATAATAAAGACATTCTAAATAAAAATGTAATTGATATTACTGTGATATTACTGTGATATTACTGTGATATTACTGGAGGGTTGTTAGATAAAAATGAATATCAGCATAACACGTCAATTTAAGATAATATTTGCAAACAAAAATAAATTGTTTACTCTCAATGCTACCATGAGACAATATCGTAAATGTGTAAACTTTTACCTGCATGAAATGGCAAAAGGTACTAATTTAACAGAGATATACTATATGGCAAAACAACATTATGATCTACCTACAGCGTTAATTCAGACTGCTAGAGATATTGCAAAAGAACGATACAAAAGTTATACAAATAATAAGAGTAATCCTCATTTTCCGCATTTCAGTGGTTTTATGCTAGTGAGGTTAGATCATCGAAGTATATCTTTCAAAGAAGCTGCTAACCATTTTAAAATGTGGGCTAATATATCAACAATATAGGGTAAAGTAAAAGTTCCGATTACATCCTGTGAGGAATATATTGACGATCTGAAGAACAACAGATTTAAAGCAGTACAACTAAAATACAACGAGAAGGGATTTTACCTGTATGTGATATTTGAAAATAATAGAACAATACCATCTAAAAAAAAGTTTGAGTACTTTGTAGGAGTTGATAGAGGAATTAACAATATTGCTACGATTGTAGTGCAAAATAGAAATGGGAACATATTTGAATCACGGTTTTTTTCAGGTATGCAGGTTTTAGAAAAACGAAGAAGATATTCAAAGTTGAGAAGGCACCTAGATGAGAAAAGATTATGGATGATGATGCGTAAAAACAAAGGTAAAGAACGCAACTATATAAAAGATATGAGTCATAAAATTAGTTCGGAGATAATCAATATTGCTAAAAAATATCCTAACACTGTTATAGTACTTGAGAATCTGAAAGGTATTAGAAATAAAATTCATTGGAGTAAGGAGATGAATAAAAAAGCCCATAGTTGGGCTTTTAGAGAATTTGAGAAAATGATAGTATATAAGGCTCATGACAATTCTATTGCTGTGAGGCGAGTCCATCCTCGAGGTACATCCTCAACTTGCAAGAACTGTTTTGGTAAAGTTAGAAGGAGTCCTTCAGCCAGAGTAGTTTGTGAAACTTGTAAGAAAGAGTACAATGCGGATTGGCTCGGTGCAGTTAATATAACAAGAAGATTTTTCAGCTATATGTTGAAAGATCTGGGTTGCAGTGAATCCAACCCTAGACAAGGTAATATTGAATCTGAATGTGTCACCGCACCAGATCATCCTGATCTTGTGGCACACCTGAGGAGGAGTTAGCCTTGAAATCACCTGATTCGCTGGTGGTAGTTCACTTGTTAAGGTTCTTTTACCTTTGTTTATTTATGAAATATGGTGTTATTGTCTGTACAAAATGTAAAAAGGCAAAAGGTGTAGATCTTTCGTTTAAAACTACAAAATGTATTAGATGTAACAAGGTTATAAAGCTAGATAAAGTTAGAATATTATATAAAACAAATTCTGAACAAAAGTTAAGAAGTTATCTTGGGTTGGTAAATGCTGATCTGGATGGAAAACTAGAAGAGTTTAGAAAAACGACTCAAAAATAATAACTTTTGTTAATATGGCTTTTCATTTGGCCAATGAATTGACTCATTTGACTAGCATAAAACGAATAATTCTTGATGTATTAAAACCTCATGCACCTTCTATTATAGAAATAGCAGAAGTAATAGGCGGTTTAAAAGGGATTTCAGGTGCAAATATATCATTAGAGACCGTAGGTAAAGATACAGATAGTACAAAAGTAATATAGGAAGTGCTAGTTATAGGTTATAAAGGGGTAACAAGGCTATTTCGGAGTGTGGTGCTGTTATTCATTCCATTGATGGTGTTGCTGCTGGTATGAAAATAGTTGACGAAGTTAACACTCCACCGGATAGGTAAATTTTTACAACTCTTTTTTATTATTTTTTTGTCATAATTAACATTTTTCTTCAAAAATACCTGATTATTGTGCAGGTGATTTACCAGGTGACTAGATATGTGCATCCTTTTGTAAATATAATGAAAAACGCAACTTTTATAAAGAAGATAGTTATTTACGTGGAATTGGAGGTCCGGTGAGGACGTAGAGATAGAAGTTCATATGATTACTAGATATGATTATGGACTTTTAAGGGTTAACTCACGGTGTGAGTTGATGCTGTTCTGACTGGGCTATAGAGGTAGGAAGTACAAAATAGATTTAGGAAAAAACTTAGGAGGAAAGGAGAGATGAAAGGAAATTATAGAAAAATAGGTGGAATTTTAGTTGCTATGCTAATGGTAGCATCAGCAATATTTGTTTTTGGAATAGTAAATATAGGTGCAACTGCTGGAGATGGTATGAGTGGAAGTATAACTAGCGGATGGATTAATCAAACCTCTGGAAATACAACGAGTTATGCGAACCTGAATGGTTTATATATAAATGGCTGGGTCCGGTTTGGATGGACTAGTGATGTAGATTGTAATGGTGGCCTTAATCCAATAACATATAACTGTACTATACTAGGTACTGACGTAGGTATTGGTTGGGGTGACCAGAGCAGAACTCCATATGGTGGAAATCTTTCTGAAAATTCAGGTAACGAATCTCATTGGGATTATGATACAACGAGATTATCAGATGGCGATTACTGGGTTAATATTACAGGATCTACTACGGTTGCTGGCGTAGTACAATTTGTAAACGGAACTAGTTACCATATTGTTGTTCGAAACACCTTAACAGGAACACCTGGTGTTAATAAATGGCAAGGCGGTAACTTTGCGGTTGCAAGAAATAGTGGACAAGTTTTATCAAGCACTAGTACTAATTTTGAGGTTGGGAGTACTTATGATATAAATCTTAATGCAAATATACCTTGGAATGGCAAAACTGCTACATACTATTTATACCAACCGATTTATAACGGTTCAGATAGCTTAGCTGACTCAGCTTATAACTTAGTATGGAGGAGAGTATCTGGACAACAATTCGACACTTCAACTTCGTTTGCTAGTGCTGAGTTTGATGATGTAACATTTGACTCTGCAGGCCTATGGGTTATAGATGACGGTAATGTAAAGTGGTCTGATGCTAACTTTAGAACCATCGAGACATATAATTCAACTGTTGCAGCTTGGCTCTGGGTTAATACATCTACAACCTATAAGATGAATAACCTCCCAGATACATTTGTTTATAACGCAAGTAAATCCCTTCTGTCAATGTCAATAACAGAAGCAGATGGTACTACAGTTAGTTATACTGCCCCTAAAAAACCAGTTGTTGATATAAGGCATGATGGTAATGGAACGTCAATTAACAGCAAAAATCAGGTATGCGATGCTTCTTGGACTTGTGAGAAGTTTTATAGAAATAACAGCTATGATGGCGGATATTGGCCTGGAGAATTTGGATTTTTGAGTGTAGGAAACTATACAGCCTATGGTTACTATGATGCTGACAGGGCTAGAGATATATCAGACTTTAGTACTGTAGATGAGTATATTGGTGTACAATATTACCAAGAGACTAATATGGAAAGTAGTACACTTGGTTATACACATTATAACACAACATATGGTGCTGAGGCAGATGGGAATCAATCTGCCACATGGTTAGCAACTGCAACAAGATATAACTGGAGTACTTGTGGTCCATGGGATCCACCTGAATATAATGTAACTGTTCAACCAATACAAGTAACAACTGCAACGCCATATACTAATTTACCAACTGGTAATTACACTATGTACTATGGTTTCACTGGCGAATTAAATATAACTCTACTTAAGAGAAGTGGCGGACCAGCTTTTGACGCATCTGATGTCAAGGTCTCGGTAATAAATACTGCTGGCGTTAATATCACTGATTTTGCTAAAGGAACAGGTGTTAGTGGGACACAAGATGTTATAGGTGCTGATGATGCCGCTGGTTGTATCGTTGTATATAAGGACAAGTACAGGGACGGATACATACATATTAATATGACAAGGTGGGGTAGAAACAACAGTGCCGATTTAGCAACTACAAATGCTTTAGGTGTTAATGGTACATGGAAAGTTAAAATATATGTAGACTATAATGGAGATAGAATTGCAAATGGTGAGCATAAAGCCTATACTGAAGAATATAATACCACTGTTAAATTCAAAGTTAAGAAGGCCCCGTCTCTCCAATTTAAATGGATAGATGATGATGGAACAGTTGGTACCGAGCTCTGGGGATATGAAAAGAGTAACAACGATGGAGTAATACCATATGTTCCACCTGTAGCCAGTGTGCCACTAGATGTAGAATTTTATCTATATGATAAGGGTGGTAATTACTTTGGTGATACAACTGCAGGATATCATAGTGGTAAATGTTCAAAGATTAGAGATTGTGCAGAGAATATTACCATTTCTGGTGATTCATTATTTACTGGTAAACTAAGTAGTTTCCCTGGTTATGGCCTAGATACAGCTAAATGTGGTTTCAATGGTGCAGCAACTGGTGTATGGAGTATTCCAATTATACCAACGATGAGCAGTGGCGGTGGAACGATAACCATTAAAATAACTGCATATAACACTACTATAACAAAAACAATCTCCATTGGAGGAGCTAACTATGACCAAAATGGTACCGTAGTGACAGTAAGCCCAAATAAGTTTGACATTGACCAACAGGACCAGACGTTAACTGTAACCGCTAAATATGCAGATGACGGCTCGGATATGAGGGGAACTACAGTATACCTCTTCTATGTCGATGATTACACATCAACAGTTGTATCAAGTAGAAGTCCATGTGACCCAATGGATGATGAGGTTACAAATGCATGGGTTGACAAAATTGATGCATCTGGTTCAACATGTTCAATACTATTTAATAGGACACAGCAAACAACAAATCAAACAACAGTTCTTTTTTCCAATATCAGGGCTCCAAGAAATTTGACCGTGTTCGTGGATGGTGCAGGTCACCGTGATGGTTATGCACTTGTTGAGATGGAGCCAGTAAGTGATCTTGAAGTAGAGATATCTCATGAGACACTTATGGCAGGATATGAGTATGATAACTTTTACATCAATACTACATTTGCTGGTAACTCTACAGACGTTCCAAACATTCTTGCTGCAGAAAGAGATAAGTTTGTTATAGAACTGATAGACTCAAATGGTGATGATGTAACAGGTACAAGTGAATCAAATAACTTACTTAACAACATTTATGATACCTATCTGACTGGACACAGTCACGTGCCTGTCACTTACTCACTTGAGTTTGATACTGTTTGGGGTATTGAAGCAGGTACATATACAGTACATGCTTATAACTATACACATAACAGTAACGGATATAATGCAACTCTTGTGATAAAACCAGTAGAGGCTACATGTGACAAAGCACCGTTGATCTGGAAAGGAGAAGACAACAACATAAGCGCAATATTTACTATGACATATGATGGTGAACCTACAAACGGTGCGCTAAGGATAGACAATATGACTGATGCAGGGACATTCAACAAGACTTGGGTGTACTGTAACTTTAGTAGCGTGACTTATGGTTCTGATACTGGAAGTACGTCGATTGAAATCAGCAGCGATAATATTGTAAATGGTGTTGTAAAGGTAGATCAAATAACAGCTTGTGAACTGGGTGCTAATGCAACACAATACCTTACATTATGGTTTAAACCACTGCAAGCAGATGGTAGTGATGGTCAATGGGCAAAATGTAAAGATCGTATTAAGGTGGAAATACCATCCGTTGCGCCTACTCCACAGGCATCTGATGGTATATGTTATATACCACTTGGACGAACAACAAAGGTATATACGACTGTGACAGGACGTGGTACAACACTAACAGATGTATTTGTACGTCTACATGGTTGCGGATTTGACAGAAACGGTACTTCAGATGTAGATGGTAGAGTATCGTTCTCTATTTCACCAGCAACAACTGGTAACATTAGCATAGATGTAGGTGAAAGTGGTAAAACGCTAGTTGGTACAGTAGTCAAAGTTACATCTTGGGTGCTAGACCTTAGTATAGATGTGACAACAGTGGAAGAAGGCGGAACCTTTACAGTTACAGCCATGAAAGAAGGAACCACTGAACCTGCCATAGGTGCAGATGTACTATTTAACGGAGAAACATTGCAGACAGATGCAAACGGACAAGCAACATTTACAGCTCCACAGGTTACAAGTGACCGTGACTTGACAATAACTGCATCAAAGATAGGATATGCTCCAGAGCCGAACACAGTGTCAATACGTGTAATTAACACGCCTGGACTAACAATAACTGTAACCAGCGAAAACAAAGATAAAGATGATAAATTTGTGTCTCCTGTAACTGTAACGGTGTCCAATGAAGATACAGGTGCTTTGATTACCGGGGCAACAGTAACATTCACTCCAACCGAAGGTACTGCTACGACAGGTACTACTGTAAACGGTCAAGTAACATTTACAGAAACAGGTACATATACAATAACAGCAACATTTGGAACATTTGATGTTGCAACATATCCTGAGTCAGTAACTATTGTATCTGGTGCACCTGGTTTCGAACTACTAACACTGATAGCAGCACTTGGAGTAGCATTCATACTACTCAGACGCAGACGAAAATAAAACACAAAAAATAGGGGAAAACTTCCCCTTCTAAACTCTTTTTTTCTTTTTTAATCTTTTTTAAAAATCTTTTTAACCTATAGATTATTATATCTGATTTACTGGAGTGATGTAAATTACGAACATAACAGTACTATTACCGACATTAAACGAAGAAAAGGGACTAGGAAAAACAGTTGACTCAATAAATAAAGAATATTTTAAAAAAAACAACTACAACCTGGAAATAATAATAATCGATGGGGATTCCAAGGATAAAACCCGGGAAATAGCACAAAAAAAGGGCGTAAAGGTAATCCTTGAAAAAAGAAAAGGATACGGTAGGGCATATAAAACCGCTCTTTCACAGATAAAAACAGATATTGTTGTAACTGGTGATGGTGATGCAACATATCCATTTGATCGTATACATGAATATGTTCAGATGTTAATTGATAAGGATCTAGATTTCATATCAACAGATCGGTTCGCAGAACTTAAACATGGTTCAATGTCAGTTAAACATGCATTTGGTAATTTTATACTTGCTACAACAATGCGTGTTTTATTTTTGATAAATGTAAAAGATTCACAGTCAGGTATGTGGATATTTAAAAAAGAAGCCCTTGATAAGATACAACCCCTTAATGATTTCAATGATGGTATGCCATTTTCTGAAGAAATCAAAATTGAAATGTTTTCAAATAAAAAGATAAAGACAAAGGAAATCCCTTCAGCGTTATATATGCGGGAGGGTGAAAAAAAACTTGAAAGCTTCAATGATGGATTCCGGAATCTAAAATTTCTATTTGTTAAACGTGTTAAATAACAACATTAACAAATTAACAATTAGATCTTAAATGCAGTTTTTTTGTAAAAAACAAAGAAATTTAGGGTTAAAAAATAACAGTTTTCCTTTATTGTTTTTATCCTACAACATTCATTTCATGTTCTATTTTTTTATCTTTAAATCTCTCTAAACTTAAATCCTGTAGAATCTCAGATATTTTACCCTCAGCAATATAGTCACATAGAATTTTTGAAACCATTGGGCTAAGCATAAAACCATGGCCACTGAAGCCATTACACTCAATAAACCCATTAATCTTTGTAGATTCACCCAGTATTGGTCGACTATCAGGTGTTACATCATAAAAACCAGTCCAATGACGAAGCATATTTACATGTTTCAAAACCGGTGCATAACGAGTAAGAGTGCGGCTCATATGTTGAATAAAAGAAAAAGTAGGAAGAGTCTTAAAACCACCTTTTTCCTCAGGAATGGGAATGCCACCAACAATCTGCCCTTCTTGTTGTTGACTAAAATATATTCCATCTTTGAAGGATATGACCATTGCTTCAAAAGAGGGTTTCATTCGTTCAGTAACCATTATCTCCTTTCTAAAAGGCTTATTAGGTAGTTTGATACCAACCATGCTTGAAACTTCTTTTGACCAGACACCAGCAGCATTAACCACTGTGTTTGTCTTAATTATGCCTTTATCTGTTTTAACATCAATTATTTTGTTTTTATTTAGTTTTATATCCAACACAGTTGTATGAGTATAAATTTCCGCTCCATATCTTCTTGCAGCATTAGCATATGCAAAAGTTGTTTTAAATGGGTTAGCATGACCATCAGTGGGGCAAAACGTTGCACCAATGGCATTCATGCCCTTAACATCAAGAATAGATACAACATCGTTTATCTGCTTAGAATTAAGTATGTCAACTTTTATCCCCAGAGATCGTTGCATTTCAAGGTTTTTTTCTGCTTGTTTCATATCTTTTTTATCATGAACTACTATTAGATACCCACCTTGACGAAACTCAATGTCCTCACCCAACTCTTTGGATAGTTTCTCAAAGATTTTAACACTTTTGAATGCTAGTTGTGCATTTTCCATAGTTGACCATTGCTGACGAATCCCTGCACCACAAGTACCAGTAGCACCAGAACTAAGATATTTTTTCTCAACAACAATGACGTCTATATCATGTTTTGCAAGGTTATATGCTAACGAACAACCGTTAACACCACCGCCAACAATTACAACATCAGATTTTTGTTTCATTTTCCATCACTTGCAAGAGTACCAAGACTCACGGGAACAATAGGTGGCCTAGAAGTAGGTTGTGATTTTTTTGGAACCTTTTTACCTGTTTCCCCCTCCAGGATTTTTGTTACAAGTTGAATACATACACGTCCCTGACAGGGTCCCATACCAATACGTAGTTTTTTACGAAGTTCTTCAAGGTCAACATAGCCCTCATCAATAGCATTTATTACATCTTCTTCAGTGATATCTTCACATCTGCAAACAATAGCCTTATTTTTTTTCATATTTTTACCCTAATATTTCTAACATCCATTATAAGATCTTTATCGACTTCAACAGTTACAATAATTGTTTTACCATTTTTTATAACCTTTTGGACAATGCCTTCTCCTTGGTTTTTCCCCTCCCGATCAAGAACGCTAACCTGTTCCCCAACAGAGGGAACTGGTAAAAACTCATAAGGAAGTGTTACTAAACCTTTATCTTCTTTTATTTTAACTACAAAAATTGCAAGACCAGGGCAAGCCCCTACACATTTGCCACATGCTATACATTTATCAAAATCAACAACTGGTAGGGAATTAATGTCTTTCATTGAAATAGCGCCAACAGGACAACTGTCGACACATGGATTACATGGTATTTTTTGTACACATTCAAGAATGGCAACACCTTTCTTTAGTTGTTTTTTTGTTGGAAGTATAAAATCCTTTGTTGACAATATACCTGTTTTTTCATAGTTTTTCATTTTTTCGCCTCCAACACATTAGAAATTTTTTCTTTAGCCACTCGTGATTTTTCACCAAATGGTCCCAATCTAAGTCTTTTCAGATCTCCAACATATTGTTTCCTAAGTTTCTTACCCTCCTCTTTATTATATCCAAGATGCAAAGCAGATGAAACACCAGCAATTTTACCCTCAATCATCGCAGTTGATGCCTCCTCGATACCTGAGGAATCACCTGCGACATAAACACCATTAACAGTTGTCTGCATGTTTTCATCATGAAGAGCAATATAGCCACCTGCTTCAGGTATAAACTTTATTCTCACATCAATCTGAGAAAGAATCCTTATGGAGGGGGTAAGGCCAACTGCTAGACAAACCGTGTCACAAGAAATTTTTTCCTCAGAGCCTTTTACTGGTCTCCAGTTTTTATCAAGTCTGACAACGACACAACCTTCGACTTTTCCATCTCCATATACCTCTTTAATTGAATAAGATGTAAAAATTGGTACACCGCAGCGCCTGAGTTTAGCAGCATGAACATGGTAACCACCAATAAAAGGCATAGCCTCAATAACCCTGTCAACATGTACACCTGCTTGAAGTAGTTGATAGGATACAATAAGACCAACGTTACCTGCGCCGACCATTACAACATTTTTACCAGGTTTTATTCCATAAACATTCATAAGCGTTTGAACGCCACCAGCACCATACACACCAGGAAGAGCATTACCGGGAAACAAAAGCATGTCTTCCATAGCGCCACAACAGAGAATAACACTTTTACAGCATACATCATAGAGTTTACTATCATAATCTATTCTTTTTACAACACCAAACCGATACCTGTTTTTTTCTCCCTCGTAGTATCCAATTAGTGTGGAATCAAGCATAAGATTTATTTTACTATTTTTTTCAAAATCTTTGATTTCTTCTTCCAAATCCTTTGCAATTTGAATACCACGAGTCCCAGCTCGTTCATTTTTTGAACCAAAAAACATATGGGTCTGTTTGATAAGCTGACCTCCGATATGTTGGTTCTCATCAACAAGTAGTACTTTTGCACCCTGCCGGGCTGCTTCGACACTAGCACACATACCAGCAGGGCCACCGCCGACAACAAGAATGTCCACATCAATTTTTTTTTTAGATATGTTTTTAAACTCGGCATCTGGTAGATCTGCTAGTTTATCCTGAGTTTCAACATGAATGTCTGCTTTAAGCGGTGCAATGCATGTTCTAACATTAGGAATGCCATTTACCTTCATCAGACAAGAAGAACATTTCCCAATGCCGCAGAAAAAACCACGAGCACTGTCATAAACAAGGCTTGTAGTAAGATGTTTAATATCTAGAGCATGAAGCGCAGAGCCAATACTGTCACCTGTATATCCAACCTTTTTCTTATTATTATAGTAGAATTGAATTCTCTTTTGATCTCTGAACTCAATTATCGGATGTTTCTTTATTCTCAGAAATGACTCCCCACTCCTGAAATACAAAACTGTTTAAAAACTATTACTATTAATTAATAAAAAGTAGTAACGAAGTTTGGTTTTTTTATCTGATTTGTACATCTTTTATGCTATGATGACGTCGTGCAAGTTGACGAATGACATCAATGTTACGGCCACCTTTACCTATTATTTTAGATTTGTCACTACGTTCAACTTCAACTTTTGCAACAGTATTATCCCCCTCTCCTTCAAGAGATATTTTTTTAATGATGTAAGGTTTGAAGAGGTTAACTATGAATTTTTCTTTGTCTTCATCAAATTCAACGAATTTAATGGTTTTTTTGAAGATATTACGTAATCTTTCAAGGTTTTTGGCTTTACTACCAATAGCTATACCTACCTGTCCTTTTTTAACAATGAAAATAAGCCTGTCATCATCTGCTATGAGACAATCAATTATTGCAGCTTTTGTGACTTTTTCAGCCATATTTATACACTGCATTATTTCATTAGAAAACAAAATTTCACTCATTTATATGCTACCTTTTTTTTAAAAGATTTAAAATATTTGATCCACCGTCTTCAAGAACTGCAAAAGAAGAGACACTAAATGCTTTTCCACATGAATAACCCAGATCAATGGAGTTAGATCCATAGTTATACACTGGTATTTTTTTCTTCTTTGCAATACTTGTGATTTCATCAACGTGTGGACAGTTCTTAGATAAGACAACAAGTTTTGCAGATCCATTGTTAATAACTGACTTTGTTTCCTTTGCACCGATTTTTACTTTACCTTTTTTAACTGTGGTTTTTAAAACCTTATCAATGTCAACCATATCCTATTTTCCCCTTATTTTTTCTTCTTTTTGCCACTTGTTCTTTTCATCACAAGTTCAACTGCGCCAGTACCAAGGTTAACTGGTTGGCCAACTATTATGTTTTCTGCGACACCACCTAGATGATCTACTTCTCCACGACGAGCAGCTTGCAGTAGATGTGCAACTGTTATTTCAAATGCGGCACGTGAAAGTACACTTTCTTTTTCTTTAGAAACACCATGACGACCGATAGCCTTGATTGTTCCACCAGATGTCATAACATCAGCGACAATCATAATATGACGTCTGTCAACATTTAGACCTTGTTCTGAAAGTGTGTTGTATGCCTCTTGTATTATCATATTTCGTGCTGCTTCAATACCAAGTACCCGTCCAACAGATTGAATATCATTAGTTGTAGTACGATAAGGATCTACTCCTACAATTTCAAGGACTTTTTCAAGATTGCTTCCTTCACTATAGATAACGTATCCTTCATCGGGTTCTTTACGGATAATAATACGTTTAATACCGTCTATTCCTTTAACTTTGAGGCCTTTAAGTGTTTCAGTTACCTCGAGTAGTTTTTTATAGGACGGGTCATCAAGTGATATTTTAACTCTGTTTTTCTCAATTTTGGCATCAGTTTTACGTATCTTTTTAACAGCATCTAGTAGATCTTCCATATCAATTCCTTTTTTCTCAATTGATTTTTTATCAGGATCAATGAAGATAACCAGATTTGTCAAATCAGCGCTGATATCAGATATATCGTTAAGAAGTGTGATTTCAATTTGATTAGCCACTTCTTTTGCTAGATCTGGGTTAAGGCAATATTCATCACGTAGATAAATATTCATCATGGGGGTAGATGGAATTGATCTTGCATCTACAATTTCAATAAGACGTGGAAGACCAAGTGTAACGTTAATTTCTGCGACACCAGCATAGTGAAATGTACGCATTGTCATCTGAGTACCAGGTTCACCAATACTCTGTGCACCAACAATACCACAGGCTTCTGAAGGGTCTATTAAGGTCTTTTTATAGGATTCCAAAGATTTTTTAATTATCTCTTTGAGTTTCTTTTTAAGGCCTTTTTCCTTAATAACTATTAAAATTATATCATCAATTATAGAGAGTGGGAGATATTCATCTTTTAAAATTTTAAGTATTTCCTCTCTTAGTTCTTTATGTCCCTTTGGTTCTTCAACAGTTTTTGGCTTTGGAACTATTGTAATCTCAACAGGTTTCTCCTCTTTTTTAGTCTTTTTTCTTTTTATTTTCTTTGCTTTTTCTTCTTTTTTAGTTTCTTTTTTCACCGGTTTTTTAGCAGTTTCTTTTTTAATCTTTTTTGTTTTCTTAGCATCGGTAGTTTTACTAATTGTTTTTGGTTCTTTAGTTTTTTTGACAGGGGTCTTCTTAGGTTTTTCTTCTTTTATCACTGGTTTTTTAATCTTTTTTTTCTCAGCGGTTTTTTTATCTTTTTTAGAAGCAGTTGTTTTTTTTGCCAAAAATTTACACCCCCTCTTTTATATCAGATATTATCCGGTTAATATCAATTGCTTTTCCACCGATACTGCGAGCAGGATCCACACCATCTTCACCATACATAAACTGAATGATCTGTCCACCTGAATGTTTTACAGTTCCATCGCGTTCTACACGTAAATCCTCAAGTGCATTAATCAGACGACGTTGCATATAACCAGAACGACTTGTACGAACTGCTGTATCAACAAGACCTTCACGGCCACCCATGCTATGGAAAAAATACTCAGTAGGTGTAAGACCTTTTTTATAACAACTTGCTACAAATCCTTTTGCACTAGCACCAAGATCTCCTTTTTTGAAATGAGGAAGAGTACGATACTGATAACCACGATGAATACGTTCTCCACGAACTGCTTGTTGACCTACACAACCACTCATCTGAGAAAGGTTAAGCATAGACCCACGAGCACCAGATTTAGCCATCATAACAGCACTATTATTCAAACCTAGGTGTCGTCCTGCAATTTCTCCAGCAGTATCTCTTGCTTTACCAGTAACTTTCATAATTTCCATTTCAAGAGTTTCTTCGATACTACGACCTGGTAAAGACTCCAGCTCATCGTTTTCATAAGCATGTACAAGACTACGGATTTTCTTCAGAGCTTTTGCAAGTCCTTCTTCAATTTGTTTTTTAGCTTCATCGGGAATATCTTCATCATCAATACTAGTTGTAAAACCAAACAAGGTAATTGCTGCAATAGACATACGTGTGACATTATCAATGAATTCTCTACCTGCGCCCATTCCATGATCACGAATAATTCTATCAAGAATTCTTCCTTTGAATGCACCAATACTATTTTCATCAATAGTTCCATGTTTTAGTACGCCGTTTTTGATTATAACATATGCATTATGTGGACATTTAACTCCTTCACAAGTTTCACAGTTAAAGCAAGATTTAGATTTGTATTCAAGGCTAAGATCATCGGGTAGTAAAGTACTAAAAATATCTTTTACATTAATGTGACTTTTACCGTTTTCAATAACTGGTATTGGTAGTTTACCTTTGAAGCCAGTTGCAGAAAGAATATGGATAGCAATATCAATAGGAATATTACGATCTTTCTGAGTAAGCAGGAAACAACCAGAGATGTGGTCATGAATCCCACCAATAATAGCACCCCCGAAACGAGGTGAAAGTATGTTTTCCTGTACTTTCATAAGAATTTCAGCTTCTGCTTTTGCTTCTTCACCTTGTATAAGATGAAGGTTCATCTCATCGCCATCAAAATCTGCGTTATATGGTGGGCAAACACTTAGGTTAAATCTAAATGTTTTATGGGGCACAACACGTACTCGATGAGCCATCATACTCATACGATGCAAGGATGGCTGACGGTTAAACAACGCCAGATCACCATCCATCAGCTGGCGTTCAATTATAGCACCAGTTTCAAGTCTTTCAGCAACATCTTTGGCGTTACGCTCAGTTACTTTTATCCTCTGTTTCATACCCTCCATTTCACGAATTACATAATTAGCACTAGGGCAATATTCATTTGGATCACTTGGTATTGTTGCCTTCTTTTCGATCATCTCCTTGCACCAGTCAATATTATGAACAGTTACACGAACAGGAATGGTGAGTTCTTTAGCAATTTGTATTGGAACGCCAAGTTCGTTAATACTCAGGTTTGGATCAGGGGAAATAACAGTACGAGCGCTGAAATTAACACGTTTTCCAGAAAGGTTACTACGAAAACGCCCTTCTTTACCTTTAAGCCGTTGTGCAAGAGTTTTAAGAGGTCGACCTGAGCGATGACGAGCTGGTGGAATACCACTCGTCTGATTATCAAGATATGTAGTAATATGATACTGAAGAAGCTCCCATAAGTCCTCAACAATAAGTTGTGGAGCACCTGCATCACGGTTTTCCTGAAGACGTTGGTTAATACGAATAACATCAACCAATTTGTGTGTAAGATCATCCTCAGATCGCTCACCCGACTGAAGCGTTACAGATGGTCGAACAGTTACAGGTGGCACTGGAAGAACAGTAAGAATCATCCATTCAGGACGAGCAGTTCTTTTATTAATATCAAGTAAGGGAAGATTCTCATCCTGTATTTTCTCTAGCCATTCACGTACCTCAGAGGGCGTTAGTTTTTTACCACTTTCACGAAGAGATGTTGGTTTATCAAGTTCAATTTTACTTGTTTCCCTACCACAATGAGGGCATTTGTCAGATTTAACAGAGTCTTTAATTATCTGTTTAAAAACATATGTTTTATCTCTATGTTCTGTGCCATATTTCTTTAAAATATCACAGTATTCTTCTCTTTGTTTATCGGTGAGAAGTAGTTTCCCACATTCACGACAAGTTGAACGTAGACAATCACGTATGCTTTTTATAAGCCCTACATGAATAACTGGCATAGCAAGATCAATATGGCCAAAATGTCCTGGACATTTATCTTTACCAACACGAAGACCACAGGTTTTACAACGCAAACCCGGTTCAATAACACCAAGCCTTGGATCCATAAGACCCATGGCTATTGGAAAACCATCGTCATCATATGTATCAGCAGTTATAACTTTTGTAGCACTCATTTTACGTATTTCATTTGGTGAAAGAAGGGAAAAATTTATATTGCCAATTTTTTTAGTTATACTTCTTGCTCTTTCCATCTTTTTTTATCCCCCTTTATACAAGTGACTCCAATTTTATCCGTGGCGCAATTGCCAAAGATTTAAGTTCATCAATCAAAAGTTTAAACGCATAACTCATCTCAATAGGATAGACATCTGCTTTATCGCCGCATATAGGGCATCGTAATGCACCATGCCGGTCATGCATAGCGACATGCCCACATGTGTTACAAACATATTTTATAGTAAGATCTGACTCATCAAGTAACCTGTCTTTAATTACCATTGATGCACCATGTCCAATAAGACAGTCACGTTCCATTTCACCAAAACGAAGACCACCCTCACGAGCACGACCCTCTGTTGGCTGCCGTGTTAGAATCTGCACTGGTCCACGAGACCTAGCATGTATCTTCCCAGCGACCATGTGATGAAGTTTCTGATAATAAATACATCCAACGAAAATATCAGCTTCTAATTGTTTACCAGTTTCACCGTTATATAGTATTTCTTTACCATTATGTTTAAAACCATTGTTGACAAGTGCTTTTCTAAGTTCATCTTCTGTTTCACCAGAAAATGCTGTACCTTCAACGATACGCCCTTCCAGACATCCAACTTTTCCACCTATCATTTCAAGAACGTGACCAATAGTCATACGACTTGGAATTGCATGTGGATTAATGATGAGATCAGGAGTCATTCCATTTTCAGCAAATGGCATATCTTCTGGGGCTGCAAGAAGCCCTATAACTCCTTTCTGACCATGTTTACTTGCAAACTTATCACCATACTCAGGTATACGTTGTTCACGTACTTTTATTTTAACCATACGGCTACCATTTACAGACTCAGATAGCATTACTTTGTCAACAGTGCCACCCTCGCCATGTTGAACAGTTACACTTGTTTCACGTCTTTTCTGAGGTGTAAGAAAATCTGTTGGTTCTTCAAGGAAACGAGGTGGGGAAGTTTTACCAATTAACACATCAGATCCTAGAACTCCACATTCTGGTGATATAAGTCCATCCTCGCCAAGGTTAACATATGCTTCCTCGCTACGTACACCTCGACAGTCAGGATCAGGTACTTCAAAATGGTCTTCTTGACCACCAGGATAACGTTTTTCTTCAGAAGAATATGTTCTAAAAAAAGTACTACGTGCCATCCCTCTTTCAACGCTTGCCTTGCTCATAACAAGGGCATCTTCCATGTTGTAACCCTTATATGATGCTACAGCTACTATAAAGTTCTGACCTGCAGGTCTTTGTGTAAAATTCATATATTTAACAGGATGGGTTTGAACAATCTGCATTTCCGGGTAATGCATGAGATGTCCACGGGTATCCGGTCGGATACGATAATTAGCTGCTCCAAAACCAAGACTTTGTTTACCCATACCAGCACCCATAGTAATACGAGGACTACTATTATGCTCAGGATAAGGAACAAGACTTGATCCTATACCAAGAATGCACATAGGATCCATTTCCATATGAGTGTGATCAGGTGTTATATTTTCTTCTTTGAGTGCGATGAGAGTATTTTCTTCTTCTTCAGCATCGATATACTCAACAATACCTTCATTAATTAAATCAGCCCATTTCTTTTTATCAGACTCAAGATCTTCAAGGTATTTATCAGTAAGAAGCAGTTTTCCTTTTTCAACAATTACAAGAGGACGTCGGAGACGACCACAGTCACAGTTAACAATAACATCATTTGCATCGTCATAATAGGCTACATTTACTTCATTATTCAAAAGCCCTTTACGACGACGTTCCCTTAGTTTCTGCACTAGATCTTTTCCATCAGAATGCATACCTATAAGATCCCCGTTCAAATATACACGGGTGCCAGTACTTTTCTTGGTAATTTCTTTAATTCCAAGGTCTTTAAGTATGTTTTCAACTTCTTTTTCAGGAAAACCTTCAGAAATTTCAACGGTAAGTGCCAGATTTTTTACAAGACCACAGTTTGGTCCTTCAGGAGTTTCATTAGGGCAAAGACGACCCCATTGAGTTGAATGCAAATCACGAGCCTCGAAATGAGGCTGGGATCGAGTAAGGGGGGATGTGACACGACGAAGATGGGATAATACTGCAAGATTACTAGTGCGGTCAAGTAGTTGAGAGATGCCAGCACGACCGCCAACCCAGTTACCAGTTGCTAGTGCATGATGAATACGTTGAGATAAAACATCTGAACGAAGACTACTGCTAATCTTTATTTCTTTGCCCTTTGCATGTATTCTCTCAATTTGATATTTAAGATCTTTACAAAGAGCAGTGAATGCTACACGGAACAAATCTTCCATTAGATCTCCTGCTAGCTTAAGACGTTTGTTAGCATAATGATCTTTATCATCAGGTTCACGTTTGCCAAGAGCAAGTTCAAGAACGGCCATTCCCATACGAGCCATAAAAATAGCCTTTGTAAGGCGATCAGTTGATTCGTTACCAAGATGAGGTAGGAGATTTCTATCCATAAGCGCCTCTACTCTTTTAACACGATATTCTTTTGCCTGACCACCAGCAAATTTCTTACCAAGATATGCTATTGCCTCATCCTTACTGGTTATGCCATATTCATTAGCACATTCCTCAATGTTTGCTAAAACATATGGTTTCATCTTCAGGTCAACACTGATGACGTCAACGATTTCCTCATCATTTTCCATACCAAGAGCACGCAAAAGTATCATAAGTGGTATCTGACCATATGTTGTAGGCAATGATACCATGAGCATACCATCTTTTTTCTTCTCTACAACTGTTAAGGCACGGTAACCTTCGTGCTGAGAGAATACTTTTGCAACTTCGACATTACGCCCATATCTTTTGCTTTTTTCAACAAGGACACGGTTAGGAGCAAGATCTTCAACAGTGATTAGAACGCGTTCAGTACCATTACTAATGAAATATGCACCTGGATCAAGCGGGTCTTCTTGCAGTCCCTGCAGTTCTTCCTTATATTCCTTATTACTTAGTTCATGTCCTTTTTTCTCACCAATGGCATGTTTTGCAAGATTACAGGCTTTAGATTTAATCATAATGGGAAGTTCACCAATGCGAACTTCTTCAGGGTCATATTCTACATCATCTTTTACAGGTATAAACTCAAGAGTAAGTGATGCTTCATAAGTGAGATCACGTAAACGTGCTTCCATTGGTGTAAGCCACCGGATGGTACCATCTGCCTCTTTTACTTCAGGCTTACCAATTTTAATTTTGCCAAATTTAATCTTATATCCTTCAATTTCTGGATAGATATAGCCTCTTTTCATTTCTTCTTCTTGACCAATAATTGTGCTATCAACAATGTTTTGAAGTCTTCGTTCTAAAAAATCATTATATGATGCAATTTGATGGTTTACTATGCTACGATCTCTATAAAAAGAGTCAACTAGTTTTTTCATTTCTCACACCCATTACTCAACATTTTTTTTATTCGTTACTTTCTATTACCAATCTATAAGCAACTGCTTCTTTTGCAGTATGACTTTTTCTTACTATCTTTGTAATTTGTCCCGGTTTAGCCCCAATAGATTTTATTACAGGGTCTGAGTCAAAGATCTTTGGTAAATTCTCAGGTGCGATATTGTATTTTTCAAATAGTTCCTTTTTTTCTTTATCTGAGATAATTATGTGTAAAGGAACTAAGTCGTGACTCATTATATCAAAACTTTGTTTTTCAGATGTTTTTACCATTGTGTACATTTCCTCCTAGATTTACCTGCAATGTTTTTTTAGCGGGCCTGAAGGGATTCGAACCCTTGGCCAACTGGTTAAAAGCCAGTTGCTCTACCTAGCTGAGCTACAGGCCCAGTTTTTTAAGCCGGAACTCAACCGGGAGTTTTAATCTACTTAATATTATGTTTATATATTACACTCTAATATCATCTAAAGTTGAAACAGTCTACCCAGATACTAATTCATATATAAATATTTATGGGGCATTTGATTTTAAAATAAGTTGATTTCTCTTTTTCTTAAAAGTAATTTCATACTCTTCAAAAATTGGATTTCTGCCAAGCAGGACAGGTATATCATCTCTACCTGACACATGTATTTCTAAATTATTGTAAACAACAGTGTAATCTTTTTTACCAATTGTCATGTCGAGATTAGATTTGAACAAAGGGGCTGTTCCACCTGCAGTATCTACAGATCCTGCTTTTTTAAGTTTTAATCCTAAGTATCTGGCAATGGGCATAGGTATTACTATAAAATCTCCACCAGAGTCTAAAAGCGCGTCTATAATGGGTGTATCTCGGTTTTCATAGCTAAACTTGACTGGGACAATAGGATACTTATAATAATCAAATATAAATGCCGTGCCTAACATAGGGCTATTGTAAACGGATATCTCCGGATAATACTTTTGATATTTTTATTTCATCGTCTGGAAATTTTTCTGCAGGATATTTTTCTTCAGCGAGTTTAAGCATTTCTTCTACATTGCTGCTATGGTCGACTATCTCATCATTAAAAAGTAATATCCATTCTCCTGATAATTTTTTGGTTATGTCTTCTTCTTTCATCAATTAACTCTTACCTGTGGCCTATATTTAAAGTTTATGTTGTTTTTAGGGGTAAATACCCATATTTTTATTATTTTTAGTAGATAATAACACAAAGATGATAGAAAATTATTTATACTATGTCCAACACACTATATTACGCGAATGTACAGGAAGAGGTTGAATTATGCCAAATATAATTACACTAGATAATTTATCAAAAGCAATAGCAAATAGAGTTGGAATAGATCTAGAAGAAGCCCGTAGAGATGCAGGATTTGTATTAGATATATTCGGATTTGATAATCGAGTCATAGATAATGTATTAAATCCTGAAGATCGGCAACTATTCTATATACTTGAAGAAGAAGGAATGCTTACAACAGAACGAGAAGAAACAACTCTTTATGATGGGCGTGAATGGCGAACACATTACTGGATAATTAGAAAAGATGTTATCTTGCAATACGCTCAGGATGCATCAAAAAGCAATCGCGCTGCTCTTTCTGAAAAAATGCAACGGGTTACAGACATTTCTGATGAAGTAATATATGACTCACTTGATGATCAAATGTGGGTTACTAAAAAATTCGCCGAAGAAGAATAAAAAACCTTCTTTTTCCCTCTCTTTTTTAATAATTTACTAAAAAAAGTTAATAACTAGTTGTTAGTTTCTATCTTTCTAAAATCTTGGGGACAAAGAGTAATTCATAGGTGAAAAATTATGACAAAAAGAAAGATAATTATAAGCTCAGAATCAGTGACTGAAGGACATCCTGATAAAATGTGTGATGTCATATCAGATGCCATACTTGATGAAGCATTGAGTCAGGATAAAAACTCACGTGTCGCTGTAGAAACAGGTACGAAAAACGGTGGAGTAATGGTTTTTGGAGAAATGACAACAAAAGCTTACATAGACATTCCCCGCGTTGTAAGAAATGCAATAAAAGAAATAGGTTACACAAAGGCAGAATATGGCATTGAATGTGAAACCTGTTCAGTATGGGTTCAAATAACAGAGCAAAGCCCAGATATATCACAAGGAGTGACAGAGGGAGATGGCCTGCATAAAGAACAAGGTGCTGGTGACCAGGGTATGATGTATGGATATGCATGTAATGAAACAAAGGAATTTATGCCACTTCCAATAAGTCTTGCTCATAAACTTACAGAAAAACTAGCCTATGTTAGAAAGAAAAACGGAATCTCATATCTACGACCAGATGGTAAATCCCAAGTATCTATTGAATATGATAAAAAAGGAAAACCGACTCGTGCAGATACAATAGTTGTTTCAACTCAGCATGACGGTGGTGTTTCACATAGTCGTATTCGTAAAGATATAATTGAGAAAGTGATTAAACCTGTTTGTAAAAAATGGATTGACAAAGATACAATATTTCATGTAAACCCAACAGGTGCATTTGTACGAGGGGGACCATATGCTGATGCAGGTCTTACCGGTCGTAAAATCATAGTTGATACATATGGTGGTGTCGGCCGTCACGGTGGCGGAGCTTTTTCAGGAAAAGATCCAACCAAGGTAGATCGTAGCGCTGCATATGCTGCCCGTTACATTGCAAAAAACATTGTAGCAGCAGGAATCGCTGATAAATGTGAAATACAACTAGCATATGCTATTGGTATTTCAGACCCAGTTTCAGTTAATATCGATTGTTTTGGGACAAATAAGATACCTATTGATAAAATAGAAAGTCTTGTACATGATTTTTTCCCACTTAAACCTAGTGAAATTCTTAGTAGTCTTAACCTTAGGCGGCCTATATTTAAGAAAACAGCATCTTATGGTCATTTTGGTCGCGATGAACCTGATTTCACCTGGGAGAAAACAGACAAAGCAGATCTTCTAAGAAAAGAAGCAGGTCTTAAAAAATAAGAAAAAAAGATTTCTTCTTTTTCTATTTTTTTGGTTGTTTTTTCGTTAGTTTAAAGTAGAACCAGTGTTATATATCAGATGTGAAAGGTGAGGCTAGGGATACAAAACTATACATGGGTATCGCGTTTTTCGTAATCATAGTTATTTTTTTTGGTATTATTTTCAGCGGTGGAGAGTTTACACAGGCATATGTAGATGATGATGTTATTACAAATGGATGGGTTGAAAATCCAGATAAACGAGAACACGGTGATCAGATGTTAGGTTTGGAGAAATGGGGTAGTTTTACATATGAAGAAAATGGAATTTATCCTGCGTATCTCACGGTTACAACAATTAAAACACTTGTGATGATGAATGAAAAAGGCTTACAAGAACAGACACAGGTGTCAATAGAAGCCGCAGAAGAAAATGGGATAATCATTGATGTTGATAGCATGGTTATTGGGGAACGTGTTTTAAAAAACGAGCATAAAACAACATATATCATTTACAATGGAACTAAAAATTCAACAGATCCACCTGAAAAGATAAAAATCATTGGAGAAGTATGGAATTGCGGGTCATCTGGGACATCTGTCATCTGTATTGGTGTTGCCCAGATCACAAATTACGCAGATGGTAACACCACGATTAATACATCCATCTGGGAAAAAATCGTAAGTGATAAAGAAGGAACATTTGGAACAGAGGGATTTCAAGGAACAGATGGTCTAATATATAATGTGATATGTCACTAAAAAAAAATTATTTTTTTTAACTTTTCCGTCAAGAAGTCTATTTCCAAACAAAAGAAGGAGCGTTTGGTAGTAGATGAATACGGCTAGATAATACTTTTATCAACCCCTATTTTAGATTTATATATCTGATAGTAGTTAAAAAAATATATAGAAAGACCAAAATGAGAGAGATAAATGCTGAAAACATACAAGTATCGTTTGTATCCAAACAAAGAACAGGAGCAAAAACTGCTTTGGACAATGAGACAATGCAAATTTGTCTACAATGTAATGCTTGAACAATTGCAGAAACAAGATAAACCAGACAGATATACTTTGCAGAACTCTCTGCCAAAGTTGAAAGAGCAATATCCTCATTTGAAGGGTGTTTATTCTAAAGCATTGCAACATGAGGTTTATCGTTTGTTTTCCAACTTGAAGGCATTATCTGAGTCTAAGAAGAAAGGTAGAAAAGTTGGTAGACTGCGTTTCAAAAGCAGTGCTGGTTTCAAAACCATTCATTACAATCAGAGCGGGTTCAAAATTATTCCAACGAACACACAGTGCAACAGGTTGCATATCTCCAAAGTTGGAGATATACCTATGCGTATGCATAGGGATTTCGATGAAAACATCAAACAAGTTATCATCAAGCGTTACAGATCTGGTAGATGGTTTGCAAATATAATTGTTGAAGAAGTCAAATCAGTTCAGAAACAACCTATCAAAAAGATTGTTGGTATGGATATGGGCATCACAGAGTTCCTGACTGACACAACAGGTAAAATCATTGAGAATCCGAAGTATCTGAAGAGATCTTTGAAACGGTTAAGATGCAGGCAGAAAAGATTGTCAAGGACTAAAAAAGAGTCAAACAATAGAAAGAAGCAGATTGTTCGTGTTGCCAGACTGCATGAGCAGGTGGCAAATCAGCGTGCTGATTTCTGCCATAAGGTTGCAAAGCATTATGTCGATACGTTTGACTTCATCAGCGTTGAAGATTTGAACATAACAGGTATGTTAAAATCCATTGGCAATGAAGAGAAATCTAAACAAATAAAGCGTCATATGAGACGCAATACACTTGATGTATCTTGGAGAAAATTCTTTGATATATTATCTTACAAGGCAGAATGGGCTGGTAAGATAATGGTCAAAGTAGATCCAAGTTACACGTCACAGATATATAAGTATGGTAAATCTCTTGACAGGGATTATAATGCCTCTCTGAACATATTGGAGAGGGGTCTAAAACAAATAATAGGGCAGGGATTGCCCGAATTTACGCCTTTGGAGATTGTACCTCCGCCAAGACTGAAAACAGTTTTGGCGAGTACGGTCATTGAATTAGGAAGCCACTTCCAAAATCAATGATTTTGGTGGTGTGGTAGTTCACTCGGTTAACTCTGCTTTTTGAAGAGTATAACCAATTGGACAGTCAATACCTTCAAATGTTTTTATTATCTTGTACTCTTTGTCTTTCTGCAATGATGTCATACATATTTCATAGTGCTCACATCCAATGTTATTGCAGTTTTTTATCTCAATTTTTGATTTATTGCCCTTTGAAAGTTTTTTATCAATGCATGTAATAATTGGAAGTTCTTGTACTTCGACAATAGCTGCAAGTCCATCATGAACATTGCAACTATGGCGTTTATCTCTAAGTTTTGTAATCTTATAATGTCGACCTTGTTTAAGATTAAAACATACTGTTTTGAGTTTACAGTTACGACAATCGTTTTGCGGTCCGATATAAACAAATTCTAAGTTTACCTTTGCTAGTTTTTCACCAATAAGTGTCACAAGTGGCATTTTTATATGACTCCGGTTAATTTAGATACTTTTTTTGCTGCATCCTCGGTAAGACCTGTTTCACCAAGTATTGTATATCGTTCTGGTCGTATCTCATGAGCACGAACTAGTGCTTCAACTATTTTCTTTTTGGAAATACCTAATTCTTCAGAGGTAGTAGGTGCCCCTATTGTTTTAAGGGCCTTTTTTATTTTTTTCCAATCGCCACCATGAAGATATACCATCATGATAGCACCAACACCACATTGTTCACCATGCATTGGTTTACGGCCTTTTTTACCTTTTAAAATAATGCCGGGTCCCAGATGATCAAGCATATGTGAGAACATATGCTCTGCGCCTGATGCTGGGCGGGTGTTACCTGCAACACTCATAGCAACACCAGATACAATGGTTGCTTTTACCGCAAGCCATGCTGATTCCTCGGCGTTTGGTTTAATCTCCTCAGCATGATCAATTATGAGTTGTGCAGCGGTTTCTGCAAGGACAGCGGCATGGCTGCTATATTCTTCTCCTTTAAGCCGGTGTGCAAGTTTCCAGTCCATCACTGCAGATAGGTTGGATATTACATCTGCGCATCCTGATGCAAGCATTCTAAAAGGTGCTTTGTTTATAATATATGTGTCAGCTAGTATTGCAAGGGGTGATATTGCTGTTTTTGAAACAGAACCTTTACGATTTTTAAGAGCTGCACGAGGTGATGCAATACCATCATGTGCCGCTGATGTTGGAACACTGATAAATTGTTTAGAAAGATTGTATGCTGCTAGTTTGGTAATGTCAATTACGCTTCCTCCACCAACACCTAAAAGCATGTCTATTTTGTTTTTATGTGCATATTTGATAACATTGTTTACCTCGCTGATAGTTGGTACAGAAACAATTTTTTCTTTAACGGTATAGTTTGCTTTTGTAAGAACTTTAGAGATATTGTCTCCTGATAGTTTCTTAGTTTTTTTATCATGTACTACTAAAACAGAGTTGCCACTGCCTATTCTTTCACATAGATCAGCGATTTCAGATGTAACTTTATGGCCTACTATGATCTCTCTTGGGAATATCATTGTTTTTGATTTTTTGAAATGTTCCATGTTATGACGGGTAAACCATGGTATTAATATATTATCTTTTTGTTTCCTGCAATGAAATATATGGAAATTATGGAGATTTGTGAGGCAAATAAGAACAAAATTCTCAGTTGGACACCTTTAGGAATTATAGTGTTTTTACTAGCTGGGTGTATAATGTTCCCACGGGTTTTTTATGATAATTTTATCTGGAAATACTTCTGGGGCCCTGTTGTTTCTGATGCTGTAGGTCATACTGTTTCCTTGAATGGTGTTGAAGCTGCTGAGAAGTTCACTTGGGTTTCTGAGATTGTTTATGGATTAATGGTTCTAATTGCACTTTATTGGTTATATAAATTGATAAAACGATGGGATATATCTTTTGATTGGCATATTTTCATTGCACTGTTACCATATATTATCCTTGGGACAGTTACCCGTGTTTTAGAAGACTCAAGTTTTTTTGTAGAACCTTGGGTGTATTGGTTTATAACACCTTTGATTTATATACAAATTGTACTGTGGGTGCTTATTTTCTTTGGATTGGGATATTATCTACAGAAACGTTGGAAACACCGATATGTCACCCTGCCTAATATACTGTTTACTGGTGGTTTTTTTATTTTACTTCCGTTTTTGTTTTTTATGGGACAATGGTTTATTGGTAATCAATGGAGTATAAATCATGGTGTCCGATTTGATATATTTGTTTTAATATTTGCTCTTGTTTCATTGATTACTCTAGGGGTATATGCAGTTTCACGTTTTTTCAAAAATAATGAAAAAATACGTATTTTTTCAAATCCGTTAAACCTTGCGATGATTGCAAGTCACATGATTGATGGCATAACAAGTTATGTTAGTATTTATGACCCATTGAAAATGGGGTTACCAATTTATATTGAAAAGCATCCGGCATCAGATATTCTCATGCAGATCTGGCCGCCGTTGTTTCCAATTGTTAAATTCCTTCTGATCATCTTTGTTATATACGTTTTTGATGTATTATATAAGGAGGAACTTAAGGATCATCGTCAGTTTGTAAATATTTTAAAAATAGTTATTTTCATCCTTGGTTTTGCACCAGGACTACGTGACCTACTTCGTGTTATGATGGGAGTATAAATTTTATGAAAAGACGACATCCTGACTGGTTGAAAGTAAAAATTGGTAGTGGGGAAAACTATGTCAAAATGAAATCTCTACTGCGCAATGCTAAACTTCATACTATCTGTGAAGAAGCCCATTGTCCTAATATGGCCGAATGTTTTGATCGCGGGACAGCTGTTTTTCTTATTCTTGGAGATGTTTGTACACGTAATTGTCGTTATTGTAATGTGAAACATGGAAAACCTGGTGTTTTAAACCCAGATGAACCAATAGATGTTGCAGAAAGTGTGAAACAACTAGGTCTTAAATATGCAGTTGTTACTTCTGTTACAAGAGATGATCTTGTTGATGGCGGTGCAAATGTTTTCTTTGAAACTGTAAGAGAAATTAAAAAAATTAACCCGGGTTGCAAGGTCGAAGTTCTTATACCTGATTTTCAGGGAAATTTGGATTCATTGAAGAAAGTCGTTGATTCTTGTCCTGATGTTATTAATCATAATATTGAAGTTGTTGAACAGTTGTTTCCAAATATACGCCCAGAGGGAAATTATCAAAGAAGTTTGGATCTTTTGAAGAATATTAAGAAGATAAATAATGATGTTAAGAGTAAATCTGGTTTTATGATTGGAATTGGTGAAAACAAAGAGCAAATCATCAAAACAATGCAGGATCTCAGAAAATCAGATGTTGATTTTTTAACGATAGGTCAATATCTTCAACCAACGAGAAATCATGCTGAGATTATGAAGTATTATACTCCAGAAGAGTTTAACGAGTTCAAAGTAATTGCTGTTGATCTTGGTTTTAAGCATATAGAATCAGGTCCATTAGTTCGTAGTTCTTATCGTGCACATAAGGCATTTTGTTAGAAATGTTTGAGTGAATCTCCTATTTTTTCTCTGTTTTTATGGAAAAACATTTATATTATGTAAGTACAAATATAATGTGGCGAATAAAATTGTGTAATATTGTTACATATGTCTGATATATTGTAACGTTTATGCAGCATATGTTTCTAGGAGTTTGAAAAAATGGAAAATATTGAAAAAACAGATAATGAAAATGTACTTAATAATAACGTTGGTTTCATCCTATGGAAGTTAGAGCAAATAGAGAATTTCTTTCCATGCTTTAAATCAATAATGAAAGAAGAATAACCATAATCTTACATAATCTACATAATCTTTTAAAAGGCCTTACGCTGTTTTAACTAAAAAATAGTTTTTTAACAGGTTTTATAAACAGATAGTAATTTCTGGTAATAATATGAATTCTAAATCAGTTTACAAAGTTCCAAATGGAAAACTGCTGAAGATCATTCTCGATTATGATGAAAAAAATAATTCGATAAATAGTGTGAGAATCACTGGAGATTTTTTTGCTTACCCTGAAGAAGCAATTGAAGCAATGGAAGATGAATTGAAAAACGTTCATCTGGATGAAGATAGTCTTTTAGATAAGATAAACAATGTGATACAAAATAAGAATATTGAGTTTATTGGTTTAGATGCTAAAGGACTTACAACCGGTATTTTAATGTGTGTGAAATAAATGAGTGAAAAATGGAGACTTCTAAAAACTGGTGCTAATACTGCTGCAAAAAACATGGCAATTGATAGAGCAGTTCTTGTTGCTAATAGTCTTGGTAAGGTTCCACCAACTGTGCGTTTTTATCAGTGGAATCCACCTGCTATTAGTATTGGGTATTTTCAGAGTCTAGAAGACGAAATTGATATTATTAATTGTAGAAATCTTGGTGTTGATTATGTTCGTCGTATTACTGGTGGTGGTGCTGTTTTTCATGAAAATGAACTTACGTATAGTATTGTGATTTCTGAGAGTCATAAAAAAATTCCTAAAAATATTATGGAGAGTTATGGCCGTATCTGTGGAGCTGTGGTAAAAGGGCTGAGTAATATTGGTATTGAAAGTGAATATAAACCTATAAATGATATAATTACAGGTGGTCGTAAGATTTCTGGTAGTGCTCAGACACGTAAGATGAAAACTGTTTTACAACATGGTACTGTTCTTATGGATGTTAATGTTGAAAAAATGTTTTCTCTACTAAAAGTTCCTGATGAGAAAATCCGTGATAAACTCATATCAGATGTAAAAGACCGAGTTACTTCAATTAAACATGTTTTAGATAAAGATATCAAATTTGATATTGCAGCAAAGGCTATGAAAAAGGGTTTTGAGGAAGAATTTGATATTATTCTTACAAAAGGTGAGATTACTAATATGGAAACAGAACTCACCGAGAAATTTGAAAGAGGATGTTTTGGAAACCAGGAATGGAATCATAAAAGATGATTGTTAAAGTTGGTGGAAAAGCCAAAATTGTTGAAGAAGTAGAAATTAAATTACCATAATCTTGTTTTTTTTATATTTTATGAATGTTTAGTTTATTTACATATTCTTTAACTTGTAGAACTTCTTCTATTGAAACTGATCTAGATATATCTTCATAGTCATATGCTTTGTATTCTGGTCTGTATTGAGCCATTATATTTACAACAGCGTTTGGTAGTTTTTCAGATATCCATTTAATTATTGGTTTTGAACAACACTCAACATGATTAGGCATTACAAGGTGTCTAATTATCATCTCCCCGTTTTTATATGCAATTTTATGATTCCTTTTGACAACTTTCATATAGTTATCAACTTTAGATAGACGATGAGCGCATTCATCTTTGCCATACTTAAAATCAGTGAGATACAAGTCAATTATTCCATCTAGTAGTTTCATGGTTTCTGTGGAGCAGTACATGTTTGAGTTCCAGACTATGGGTATATTATCTTTACATTCTCTCAAGACCTGTAGGATGTATAGTAGGTTTGGTGTTGGATCACCTCCAACCCAGTTTACGTTTCTAGCACCATTGTTTTTGCTATTGTTTATCATTTTTGCAAGTTTTCTTGGTTCAACATATATTCCACGGTTTTGTTGGCTTATATCCCAATTTTGACAAAAAACACAATGAAATGTACAACCTGAAAAAAATATAGTATATGAAGGTATGAGTACGCTTTCTTCTCCCATGTGTAAAAACTCGGATGCTATTAGTGGTCGTTTTACCTTGCAGTTTCCAGATTGTCTTCTACGGTCAACTTTGCATCTTCTTTCACAAAAGTGGCATTGTTGGAAAATATGGGTTGCTATTCTGATTTTTAGGTCTAGAAGTGATTGTTTGGGTTTAACCTCGGAGAGTTTTATTTTTTGAAGAGCATTGTCATGTTTTTTCCATAAATCTCTGGTTGATTCTGATTTATTGAATGAAACAGTGGTATATTTGCATTGTATGTATTTTGCTAATGCGTTTTCTTCAAATATGTTAAAATTATTTGGGAGGATGGATCTAAGTTTTTCCATTGTTTTTTTGATATATTTTCAATTTATTTAACTTTTTTCCGGTCAAGAAGTCTACTTCCAAACAAAATGTTTGGTGGTAGATGAATTGACGTTATCTTTATATATCTACTTTGCATATCTATCACCTAAATAGGGAGGGGCAACCTCTAATTTACGCCTGTGTAAAGCCGTATTATTGCAAGGCTGAAAGTGCTGGCAATATGTTGACCAAGGTAGACTTGGTAGGTTGGACATCAAGACCTCCGTAACCCCAGAAATGGGAGACCGAGTCTGGTGGATGAAGCAGGAACCGGAAATTCCAAGATAACGCTCCCTGAGCAGAGGCTGTGAAGGAGTAAATATAGTGAAGTTAAACTGGAAGCCCCCATCCAAAATCTATGATTTTGGTGGTGGGAGGATGTCACAACTGTTCTCTAATAAATATATATTTTTGTATACTTTTACATAATCCTTTTAAAGAAAGAATTTCACCTGGTCTATAGTGAACGAAGTGAGTGGAAATGAGTGGTACCCGAAGCGCAATTTGACATATTTAGCATTTTGTCACGAAACATTTATATACTAAAAGTAACAGAATATATCGCGAGGAGTAGGAAAGCAATGTACAATTATACAACATCTGCAAAAAGTTTTTTAGCGAGTTATCTATTAGTTCACATGGAATGCACTTTAAGACATATTATTAGATTTAATAATCCTCTGGAGGGGATATAAAAATGAAAAAAATAAAAAATTTTAGAATAAATAATGAAGCTGTCTCATCTGTACTATCTTTACTCCTTGTAATGATGATTTTTTTCTCAGCAACTGGTACAATTCTTGTGTGGGGACCACAGTACATTAAAACCGAGGAAAATAAAAATGAGAATAAATCCATTGTTAATCAATTTAAAATCGCTGATAAGGTTCTTGGAAATTTAGTTGGAGATGGGAATGGTTCTAGTTTCACTAGTGAGATTACTATTAACAGTGGTTCTATTGGGATTGATGATTCCGATGATGAAGGGGTAATAATCTTGTACTCTAACTCTAATGATAAAGATTGGGATTTTAATGTAACTCTGGATGATAATCAGTTTTCTATTTCTGGTCCAGATGTCCATAGTGCCACTGTTTATTGGCTTTATGATACATGTTTTCTTGCGGGTACAAAAATAGATATGGCAGATGGATCCCAGAAGAACATTGAGGACATCAGAGCAGGGGATGTTGTTAAGTCATATGATGAAGTTTCTAAGGAGTTTGTTGATGCTTATGTAAAGGCACTGTTGTCTTATAGTGCGGATCGTATGAGTGATTATTATCTAGTTATTAATAATGAATTAAGAGTTACTCCTAATCACAGGTTATTTGTTGATAACATGTGGGTTGAAGCTGGAATGCTAAGTGTGGGTGATGTTTTATTTGATGTAGCTAGTGAAGAGATCTCGTTGTTTTCAATAGAAAAAAATTTTTCAAAGGAACGTAGTTTTGATTTAATTTTGGAATCAGGTAATGCCTATTTCGCTGATGGTTTTTTAGCAAAGTCAGATGTTGAAGCTGTTGTTGTTTCCGGTTCTGTTGGTGTTAGTAAGATGTCTTGTGCCCCGTTTAAGCTTAAACCGCTTGGTGATATAGATCATTCTCCGTTTGTTCCCAGTAATCCAGATCCAGAGGATGGCGAAACCGATGTCGATGTCCATCATGACCTTAGTTGGGATGGAGGTGATCCAGATTCTGGTGATACTGTTACATATGATATATACTTTGGTACTCAAAATCCATTAAATCCACCATATTATGATACGATTGGACCATTTGACTATGACTATACACCAATACCGTATAATCTACCCGAACTTAACTATGAAACAGCATATTTTTGGAAGATAGTTGCGAGGGATAATCATGATCTTTCTACTATTGGTCCGGCATGGTATTTTACAACACTAGAGGAAGAAGAACCAGAATCAGGGAGAACTTTTTATTCACATCGAGACTGTTATATTTCGAGATTTTTCCCTACTAACACAGATGGCTGTACGAAAGAGTGGCTAAGAGTTGATCCTGGTCCCATTGGTACTAAGAATCGAGCATTACTAAAATTTTCGTTATATCAAATTCCTTCTGATGCATTTATTGAGAAAGCAGAATTGAAGCTATATTATTACCAATATTTAGAAGATAATCCTGCCGGTGATGCAGTTTTTGCTAATGAAGTTAATGATTATGACTGGAAGGGCTTGGAGGCCGGATCCGGTGATACCAGCTGGAGATACTGGGATGCATCCGGCCTCCAAGAGTGGCCCTTATTAGGTGCCCACCGAGTGCATATGCGACTGCGACCACCACCTGAGTCTAATGTTGACACAATTGCAGAAGCGACATTACCCAGTAGTTTTGGCTGGGTGACTTGGGGTGATAGTTCTCCTTTATATGGTGGTAGGGGTATGACACAAAGTACAAGAGATATGTGGGATGGTACAAGAACGAATTATGGTTGGCTGATTTCCGGCCATGAATCTGGCGATAAAACTGACCATTTCGATTTTTATTCACGTAGAGCCAGTAGTAATAAACCGAAACTAATAGTCCATTATGTTGAGAAACCTGAGGTCACTACAACATCGCCGCCCGAGGAAAACGTTGGAACAACTACGGCAACATTGAGCGGTTATTTGGATGATAGCGGGTTACTTTTTGCTTTAGACGCTACGCGTAGTGAAGGAACTGCGTGTTCTGTTGGTTATACAAATTGTTTTCCCTCATGTGGACCTGCCTATGAGCCTGCTGGGAATCGTGTCACTGCGGGTCCATTTGATGCAGAGGTTGCAGATCTTAATTCAGGGGATTTATATGTTGCGAGTACCAAAGCAGTTACTCCTGAAAGTTCGTTTTTTACTGAATATGGTGGACCAGAGCCTTTCTTTACAGTGCCACCTCCACCTTCTAACTTAGCTAAAAATGAAGGTGGCTCTGGCCCGAATACGATTTGTGTTACATGGGATAAAGCACCATGTGACATTACTGGTGCTGTTGTGTATACAAAGGTATTAGCTAAGGTTGGTAGTTATCCTTCGGATCCAGATGATTCATCTGCGTTGGTCTGGTACGATAATGATACGGGAGCCTCATGTACAAACTCTGTAACCCCTGGTATAACCTATTACATACGCGCATGGACCTATGCTAAAGAAGAATTAGTAAGTACCGGGGAGTATTATGGGCGATGGAGTACAGATTATGCTAGTACTACTGCTTCAACTGCTAATCCTCCAACGGCTTGTTTCAATTGGAATGATATTGATGGTGGTGATCCGGGTGCTGAAATAAGTTTTGATGCTAGTTGTTCATTTGATTCAGGTAGTGGTTGGATAGTAAATTATTCATGGGACTTTGATCGGGATGGAATGACATTCTTTACTCCTGATGCTTATGGTGTCAATGTTATCCATAATTATACTGATTATAATACTCATAACTGTTGGCTTCGTGTAAGGGACAACGATGGTGCATATGGTTATACCTCACATATTGTTCAGGCTGTTGGACCGGGAGATAATCCTCCAACTGCTCTTTTCGATTGGACTGATGCTGATAATGGTGGCCCGAATGCTACAATTGATTTTGATGCTAGTGGCTCATCTGATGATAATGGTATAAATGAGTTTGCCTGGGATTTTGATTATACCGGGGTTTTTAGTGCTGATGATTCTGGTTCATCCGATACTGTTAGCCATGATTATGGTGATTATAATACTCATACGTGTATGCTTCGTGTAACTGATACAATTGGTCAAACTAGTTTTTATGATGATGAGGTTTGTGCTTTTGTAAGCGCAGGCGGTGCTCCTGCTATTCCTACTGGTTTTACAGCTGTTGGAGTTGACGATCCTGCGAGGTATTACAGTGGTGTAGATGGTACTAATATTGAGTATATCTTTAGTGTCATATCTTTTGATTTAGAGGGAGATAATATTTATTATTGGTTTGACTGGGGAGATGGCAGCGAGTATTATAAGACTGGTAGCAGCTATCCTGCTAATACGAGCATTGAGGAATGGGGTGGCCCATATCCCTCGCATTATTGGACATCTCCTGGTGTTTACGAAATTAGAGTTAAAGCCGAAGATGTAAATGAGGATACGAGTGATTGGTCTGATCCAATGGCGATAAGACTGTCTGATCAGTATATTGTTCCACCAGATAATATATCCTCCGAATCATTTGGTGGCAATCCTATCAGTATGCCCATCGTCCCTACTAAGAAGGATTTAACTGGTACGTTTTGCATCTATCTATTTAACGACAATTATCCATCTACAAATGATCCTGCTGCAGGTAAAGTTCCATTTGGTAAAATTTATGGGTTTAAGACTGGACGTATTGTTGCAGATGGAGAACATAAGACAATTCTTCAGAATGGTGGTGTATTGTCAGTTTTATCAGGTGATGCCAGTGTAGATAGATGTAGCTATTCAAATAATATCTTTGAGAACGGAAACATTCTTGGATTTACCGTAACTATGATCAGAGAAGATACCACTGTTTCAAAAAGCGGTAGTGGTGCTGAAACTTATGAGATTTCTTTCAAAAATCTGAATACTTTTACCAGAGAACAAGGATTTTTAGATGAACAGAACTGCAATGCATATGGTTTAAAAATCAAATATTCAGGTGAACATAGTAGTTCTTGGCATGAGTATTTAACAAGGACTTATAAGTTTAAGTCTCAATCTGATGGTTTCCTAGCTTATGACGGTTATAACGGAAAACAGTTGGTTTTTAAAACGGCTTTAATTAAAATCAATTTAGAATAAACTGTTCCTTCTTCTATCCTATGAATATAAGAGCAAAAAGCTTTTTAATTAATAGGCTATTAGATAGCTTAAGATGTTCTCTAGAATAAAGTATAGGAGTGGGATGAATGCTAGGAGAATTAAATCATAATTTTACCCTAGATTATATTTTTCTTAACATATTAACATCAGTTTTTCTGGGTCATAACTTAGTCATAGAAAATATTGATAGAAATATCAGAAAAATGGATCAAATTGATTAAAGGATAATTAAACGATATGAAAATAAGTAATAATGCAGTCAGTGAGGTTGTTTCAACATTAATGACTCTTTCTATTGTATTGGGGGTTGTAACTGCGGTTCTTTTTTGGGGTCTTCCTTATATTGAAGAAAAAGAGATAATGGGTGAATCTCAGACTGTTTTTGGTGGATTTGACATCATGTACAACACTATGCGGGGTTTAATCATTGATGGATATGGAGCTAAGGGAGTTAGCAATGTTGTTAGTACTAATAAGGAAGCCTCTCTAAATATTGATTCTCAAGGTAGTAAACTCATACTAATGTATACATTCCCTGATTCACCTTACACTCCCAAAGATTTTGATTTCAATGTGTCAGGTTTGGACAATGAAACTAATACATTTACGATAGAAGCTGAAACTTTAGGTCTTATAGACGGAGTACAAATTTATTGGCTTGATCCTGGAGAAACAACAGAGCAATTGGCTTTCGAAACAACACCATATAAAAAGATATATCAAAATACTTGGTGTGCACAATCATTTACTCCACCAAATGATAACTGGGAATTAGATAAGGTTAAGATATATGTTGAGGAAAGAGGTGTAGTTTCTAGTGATCTAAATGTTTCTATATACACCGGAGGGATCCCAAATAACCTATTGGCATCTGTCATAGTGCCATCGGAGGATATATCGTCTTCTTATGAGTGGATTGAATGTGATTTCAGTTCACACAACATCCAATTAGATATTACTAAAATTTATCATATTGGTATAAATACTTCCGGAGGTAGCTTCGCAAATGGGAGTTATAATTATTACAAATGGTATCTTGACAAGGATTCTCCCTATAGTTCTTATTATAGTTCTTGTGGTGCAAATACTACTACGGATGGTGGGTCATCCTGGTATCCAGTCCCTGGTTACGATTTGGGATATAGAATAAAATATATAGATGATACTACGCCAAACACTCCGGAGTTTATTACCCCATTACCATCTTTTTATTCTGGTGTAAACGAATCGATTTCAGTAAAAGCAGTGGATCCTACTAATAATGATGACATTAGTTATAGAATTTTTTGGGGAGATGGTGGCATCAGCGATTCAGGCTTACAACCAAACAATACATGGTATAATGGTTTTAAGCATATTTATGCAAAACCCGGTACATATACATTAACGTTACAAGCAAAAGACAAGAATGAAACTATATACGAACCAGATAATATAACTGAAATACATGTTCAAACAGGAGATTACTTGCCAGAAGATTCATATCATGCTGAATCTCCTGATGTTACGGATAATGTTGGTCCTCCTCATACATGGACAATAACCACTCAGAATGACAGACCACTAAGCGGTACATTAAGAATAGATTTATTTAACAATATTTATCCCGCTGGTGGTTTGAGGGGATATGTGCCTTTTGGGAGGATTTGGGTGTTTGATCTTGGTTCTATAACCTATGAGTCTCGTCATGATATGGGCACTCAAAAAATAATTTTTGAAAACGGCGGCATATTATTATTTGGACCTATAAGTAATAGTATAAAAAGCGGTCCATCTTTTTTTGAGGAAGATGAGGGCAATGGTGCTATTGGATTTAGGATAATACAGATAGGTGAATCCTATGTAGCATGTGCTGGTGGTGCTAGAATATATGAACTTGGACTCAATATGAAAAATAGCTATAGTCGAGAACCAAAATTTTCCAACATATACAATTTCAAAATGCAGATATATGATTCATTAAAAGAAGTCAAAGATTTATGGATAAATTATTTCACTATGTCATATGATTTTGAAAAAATACAAGATAGACCAAACACAATATATTATCAAACAGATGGAACGTCTTTTGTTCTCGATAGTTCGTTCATCGAAGTAAACATAGGGGGGGTAAGATGAGGATTTTAAAAAATAATTCCGGGGTCTCTCATTTAATAGGTTATATGTTAACACTTTCTTTAACAACGGTTATAATCGCTGTTACTATAATTACAACTAATGCTCTTATCGAGGAGAAAGCCAGTGATGCATCTGAGATACATGCTAAAAATATTGCAAATCGAGTGGCAAACGCGATAATAAATGTTTATGTATTGAAAGAACAGTACCCAAATGCAAATTATTCGACAGTATTAGAGATTCCCCTCAGGTTAGCGGATCATTTTTCTTACTATATAGAAATCGATAATAGTGCAGTATATGTTAGATCAACCAATGGAAATATCAATGAAAAAAGTACGCTTTACAATGTCACAAATAAACAATCGATAGAAATATCCGGTAAAATATATGGAGGGAACGGTGCGATAAATATTTCTTGCAATAGTTACGACTACATATATAGATTTGATTTTGGTACTAATACCTCAACGGGGAATACAGGACATACAAGAGTAACAAATTCATCAAACAATAACAATTGGCCTGATAGCCTTAAGGAATGGAAATATAGAACTCCTATTATAATAAAAAATCCAGTTGGACCTTTATCAGACTATCAGATTCTAATCCAATTAGATGATACTAACTTTGATTATTCAACGGCTAATAGTGACGGATCCGACTTAAATTTTACTGATAACTCTGGCACTAAGTTAAATTACTGGATAGAAAGATGGTATCCTAGGGATACACACACATCAAGAATATGGGTGAATATTACATCTCTTTCATATCCAGAGGACACTATTATTTTTATGTATCATGGCAAAGTTTCTGCATCACCTTTGAGTAATGGAAGTGCCACGTTTGATTTCTTTGATGACTTTACAACATCTGGGACATATCCGGATTCTGGTAGGTGGTACCCGTATAATACTTCTAATGAAGAGATATATATTGAGGATGGTGAACTAGTTTTAACAAATGGATCTGCAATAAACTCCACAATACAAGTTGGTTCATCCTCATGTGTTATAGAAACCAAAGCAAAAACAGTTGGAGATATAAGAGAAGCAAGCATGTTTGCAAGAAACGATGGAAGCAGCGGAGCTCCTTATGATCATGGATATCTATTTGCATCAGGAAACTTTACCAGCGGATATAATAAAAATCTCTCGATAATAGATGATACTTCTACAGTTAAAAACTCATCTGATTTGCCTGTTAATCAAGGATGGAATAGACTTACATATATTATAAATGAAAGTTACACTATAGTTTGCCGTTATTTTTATGAAAACTATTCAGTTGGCGGCTACCTATACGCACCTGCTCCTATTGGAGATGGTTATTTCGGTCTTTGTACAACGGAAGATAGTACTACTGCATACTACGATTGGATATTTGTTCGCAAATTTGAAGCCAAGGTATCCGAGGATGTTACTAGTCAGGAGGAATCAATCCCAGTTGCATATGTATATGGAACTCATTCTCGGGATTACAAATGGGAAAATCCAAACAAGGTAAACTCAGTGGAACGTGATACCGGAAGCGTTGGTTATGACTTTGTTTGCAATTCTACAGGTTCTGGTTCTGCTACTATGTTCACAATCACAAATTTAACATTAACAAAAGGTCTAGAAGTAAACGATATCTGCAGTCTTATCTTTACCGTAGGTGATCCAGATAACCTAGTTGAAAATATGACGATTACAATAAATGGTAATTCTTATCCTGTCCCGCGTTGTGAGAATTCTTATAAAAAAATGTTGATATCTGACATATCAGTAGATGCCGCGGATGGAGGGAAGTTACAGATCACATTTCATGATACGGACACTCCAGGTCCTGATTACTATTGGGCTGTAGGTGATTTAACTATTCAACGTGGTGAAAGAATTATTAATGTTTCAGGAGGTAAATGATGAATAATTATGCTCAGATACATGTCTTTGAAGTCATTATTGTAGCTGGTATGTTACTTATGGCACTATTTTTTGTCAGAACTTTTGATATTTCACCTAGTATAACAACAATTGAGGAAAATGAACTTGAAATTTTGGGTATTGGAATTCTAACAAGTCTTGAAGGAGTACCAGATAATCTTGAACAATATCCTAGTTTATTGGCTAGGTATGCCACCGCAGAATACATCGATGAATTTACAGATTATATTAATAGAAGTGTTCCCAAAGGAACTTTGTATGGGATCTCCTGGATTAACATATCGATGCTAAATCAACATCCCGACTGGCAAATAGATGATCCTGATCATCCAATCACAGAAATATTGTATAAGGCACCAGTTGAAATCGGAAAAGAAGCACGCGTCTCCAGAATTGTTGTAATTGATGGTCTTATTTATATTGTAGCCCTCACCCTGTATTTTACTTTAAGGTGATATTATGAAACATGATATAATTACATTAGGTAAGAAAAAAACTTCCTTCAAAGATAACAGCAAAAATAGAATTCATTCAAATAAAAGATGTAGAAAACATAAAAAGGATGATGCGCAACTATTATTACTAACTGGTATTTTCTTGAGCGTAGCAATTATTACACTTGCATCTATAACAGTAAGTTTAGTTAATGTTGATGTTTCTCTGGATAAAACATCTTTTATAAAATCTGATTACGATAATATCCGAAAGGAATTTGGAATAGCCCTTAGAGATAGACTTAGCGGTAAATTAAATTACGAAGAAAAAACTCTTGTACCTCTAGTTCTTACTTATTTTAATGATACTAGAGATATATTTGTTTTTTTTGCCGAATCATTAAATGGTAATTACTTTGATGCTAAATATATAGGACTAACATATACTAATGACGAAGCAGATGGAATAATTTGTTTTTTAACATTAAGTGATGATAATGAATGTATTTCTGAGGTGATAACTTATGATATTTACTAATAAAATTATTTTCACATTTTCTGCTATTATTGGCATTTTGACACGATAGTTTTATATATTAAAAACAAGAGAGTATAATATAATAGGAAATTTAGATAGATGCAGATATAAAAAATCAGAGGAGAATAGGAGTCAAAGTAGATGAGGAAATTATATAAAACTAATTATGGGGTTGCTTCGCCGCTTGAGTTTTCTATAGCAAGCATAGCATTAATGACAACTCTCGTTGTTGTGGCTGCTTCGATGGCTCCTCCAGCAGAACAAGGATCTGCACAGATTCATGCCGATGCAAATGCAAAGGCTACAGAGATAATGAGTTTATTGTTAACTTCAGACTCTCAAGTTGGTCTTGCAATAGATCCTGAAACACCGGTACCCGTTCCTCCAACTGGATCAATAAGTGATATTACTATTCTTAATTCATGTCCAACTGTACAAAATCCAAGTCCGGGTGATGGTGATTCTGTACCTTTAAATCCAAATCCACCTAACAGTGTGGATTTAAGTGTTTATGTTAGTGATATAGATAAAGGTGATGTAATGAAGGTTTCTTTCTATGATGTCACTTCTGGAGATGGAGAGTTTATTGATGTAGATGTTGATGTTGAGAGTGGTACAAGAGCTAATGTTACTTGGTCTGGATTATCAGAAGGAGAGGAATACCGTTGGTATGTAACAGTTGATGATTCAACATGTAATATCACATCAGAAACATGGACATTCACGACATCGTCAAATTCTGCTCCACATGATCCTGAGGTACCTAAGTGGTGCTTTGTGGAAGTACAACCACATGCTAATAAATCCTATTGTTTTTGGACATTTACAGAAGATCTTGAAGGAAATGATATTTATTTTAAATGGGATTGGGATGATGGTACTCAAAGTGATTGGGTGGGACCATATCCTAGTTCAGGGATTTGTACGATGTATCATTCATGGTGTTCTCCCGGCATTTATAGCATAACTGTTAAAGCAAAAGATGATCCTGATGGTAATGGCGATCTAAGTGATGGTAAAGAAAGTAGTTGGTCAGAACCTTTACAGGTTATGATACGTGTTATGCCTCCAAATGATCCTCCTAACCAACCAAATTCGCCAGATGGACCTGATACTACAAAAGTAGGTAAAGTAGAAATGTTTCGAACACATGCCGAAGATCCAGATGGTGATGATATTTATTTTAAATGGGATTTTGATGATGGTAATCAAAGTGATTGGGTAGGACCCTACTCAGGGAAAGGAGAATACTGTTATATAAATTATTCTTGGTCTACAGCAGGTACTTATTACATAACTGTTAAAGCAGCAGATGACCCTGCAGGTAATGGTCATAATGACAGTGATCCTCATTCTATGTGTGATGGAAAAGAAAGCCCTTGGTCATCTCATCATACTATCCTTGTTAGCGGAGGCGAAGAAGGAGAAACTGGAAAGTGTTTCCTAGCTGGGACAAAAATATTAATGGCCGATGCAACACAAAAACATATTGAGGAAATCCAAATTGGAGACATTGTTAAATCATACAATGAAAAAACCGGCACTTTAACTAAAGACAAAGTAATTCAAATCTTTCATGATACTCCTAATCAGATGATATCAGATTACTATTTAATTGTAAACAACCATCTTAAGGTTACTCCTGATCACCTTCTATATATAAACAATGAATGGATTCAAGCAGGAAATCTTAAGCTCGGAGACCATTTATTCAAAGGAAAAGTCACTTCATTAGAAAAGATATATGAAAAAGCACCATCCTATAATCTTGAAATAGAAAAATATCACACGTATTTGGTTGTCTTTGGAGACAACATTGTTATTGCACATAATGTACGAAAATATATATTAACAGGAAATGAAGAAGAAATTAGCCTCTCGAGACAAAATAGTGTCACCGAAAATGATTATACTGCTCTGCTTAGTATGGATAAAATATATGAACTATCAGAAGTACCTTATCAAGAATTAAAAGAAATCTTTAGTATATCGGATGAATACGAATTCTTTATAAAAATAGAAAATAGTGAATCTATATTCTTAAACATTATGCCAGATCAATCAATCTCATCAGGACAAGTAAAAGTAAAATGTTTAGAAAACATTATCATTGCCGATTCAGCTGGATTTGCCTATGCAACTATCACAGTAGCCGTAGTAAGATAATTAGAGACATGCAAACCCAATAAAAATATATCTATAAATCTATACAAACGTATATCTTAATTGCAATGGTAACTTATTTTAATATTTGTCTAAATCTATAGACATGCCATCACTAGCAGCAACAACCTTAACACCAAGATTTCGGGTAAAGCGTTCTGCAATTTCCCAGGGCTTAGCCTTAATCATTGTCATACCAAAATGTGTAAGAACACACAACTTAGGTTTATTAGCAGAAATTATTTTCTCAGCATCATCAACACAAAGATGCATAACATGTTCCATTTCTTTAAACATTACAATATTTAAAACTAATATTTCTCCATGATAAAAAGATTCCAAACCATCAAAATATTTGGTATCAGTAACAAAAGAAATAGAATGATTCTTCCCAAAAAAATTAAGACCATATGTTTCAGCACCATGAACATGTTTCACCGGAGTTTCAAATGAGATATTTCCAATCTTGTATGTTCCTTTTTCTTTCAGGATTTCGATTTTTTCTACATGATCTCTAAAATGTTTCAAAATAACAGGATCATCTTCTAGCGCATCTCTTGGTGCAAAAACCAGTCCTTTTTTATTAAATCCACCATTAGCCATTGCCTCTATCATAACATTAATATCATTTGAATGATCAAGATGACGATGAGTAAGAATAATTGCATCAAGGCTCTGTGGATTAAGTTTAGGTTTGCTAGCATGACAGCTGACAAGACAACCCGGGCCAGGATCAATAAGGATGTTTGTATCATCAAGTGTAAGCCATGTGCCACCTGATTTTCTAAGTTGATTTATCAATACAAATCGTCCGCCGGATGTCCCCAGAAATTTTATTTTATTCATTATTTTACCTTATTTTATTTATGGTTTTAAAACAGGGATAAATTTCCATTATATATTCTTGTTCATTTGATTAGAAAAGGTTATTTGTATATATTCGTTGCTTTTTTTTATGAATATTACCCAATATACATATGATTTAGTTAGGCAAATACCTCCTGGTCAAGTTTCTACTTATGGTGCGGTTGCAAAAGCCCTTGGAAATTCTGGGTATGCAAGGGCTGTTGGAAAATATATGAATAAAAATCCAGATGCTGATACCATGCCTTGTTTTAAAATTGTTAAATCGGATGGAAGTCTTGGTGGATTTGGACTAGGATTAGATGATAAGATTAGAAGGTTAAATAAGGATGGCATAAAAGTAAAAGATGGGAAAATAGTTGATTTTAAACAAGTCTTTTTTAATGATTTTAAAACAGATTTTCCTTTAAAGAAAAAATAAATCATAGATCTTCAAGTGTTTTACTTGATATTGCAGGTATATTTTTTTCTTTAAACCATTTCTTGTATTCTGTTATCTGGGATTTTTTAAGCGATTTTCTATGAAGGTATACTGCTTCAATGTCAGGTGTAAATTTAATTGCCTTTTCTAACATTTCTTCATCGATGTTTCCTGCTTTGATTTGGTAGGCTGGTATCATATGTCCAAAGGCAGATTTTTTTTCTAAAACTATATCTGTGAACCTTGGTGCATAATGTCCTCCACCGATTCCAATTAAGGTAGGTATGTCTTTTGGCATTTCTTCTTCATAATGATATTCCTGTAGTAATTCTATTACTGATTTTGCAACAATGTTTGCAGGTTTTGTTTTCTGCCATTCTTCTTCTGTGCTTCCTACTTCTACAAAAAGTGTGGGTATGTTCATATGTGGTCCATGATGTGTTACTTCGAAGCATACCTTGTGGTATGTGTTTACTTCTTTAGCGTTTTTATCAAGAAGCCTTAGCAGATGTGTCATAAGTCGTGGTGATGATTTAACTAATGTTTTTGTTTCCCCTCCAAACTCTGCTTTTCCATAGTTACCAATAGGGTGTGTAGTTAGTGTTGGTTCGCCTGTTTTACTTATGTGTCGTGTGATAAATATTGCTTGTTTTGGTTTGATTCCAAGTTTTTGTTCTATTTCTATGTCAAGGTTTTCGTGTTTTATTGTACGGTCATTTATCGTTACAAGAACTAAGTTGTTCATAGTGATATGTCTATAAACTGTGTTTTCATGGAATGTATCTATCTCTTCCCAGTTGGTTTGTTCTAAAAGTCCTTTTTTAATGTTGCATCCTGCTGGGTCTTCGCTTGATGATATTATTAAAACAGTCATATTTTTTTTCATCCTTTGCTTTATGGATGAAAACAAAAAAGGGTTTTTTTAATCTTGCTTTTTGTAGTATATGTTTTCTTGTTTTAGTAAGTCTTTTATTTTTTGCATTCTGCATATAAAGTGTATTCTGTTTTCAAGTGTACAGACTTTTGCGATGTATTTCATTTCATCGACTTCTTCTTTGCTTGATAGTAATCCTACGACTAGCATGTAATTCTATTATTGCTTTTATATTAATATTTATATAGTGTTTGTTGTACAAGTGTTACCAGATGTATTTGACAAATGTTATCAAAATTATAAAAATAACCTTATAAAATTATTATAGTTATATTTTAATATATCTCTTTATATGTCTTCCATTGTTTATGCATAAACTATAAAAAAATCTCAGTAAAATCAATATTTTTTTTAACTTATTTCCGGTCAAGAATAGTAGTTCACCGGTTTTCCTTCCATTTTGCTATAGCAATTATAAAACCTAGGATCACTGGCAAAACGATGATATAATACAATATAGGTATTTTTTTAAGAAACTCTCGGAGGGATAGGGTAACATCATATCCAGAAAAATATAGCACAATAACTAAAACCAAAACAAGTGGAATCAACAACCCAATTATAAGTGGTAAAGCTTCTCTATTCATTTTCCACCACCTCAATATAATTAATAATACTACGTATGGGTAGTATAAATACTTTGTTTAAGCCCCGATCTAAAAAACAATAAAACATACACAACTAGAGCCCTGAAAATATATTCTTAGATATATATCTAGGTTTAATGTTCATCCTTTCTTATTGGAGTATAATGATCGCTGCCTTTAAAAATCTCGCTTATTGGGCAATTAGTAAAAGCAACATTCATGTCGCCAGGCCTATATTTATCATTCTTAGTGTCCCAATAAATTTCAATGCTTTTATCTTCGATTGCTAAGACTATGCCCCTATACTCATATTTACTCTCTTTATCTTTATAGGTCCTTTTAACTCTGTCTCCCAGTTCAAAAACATCATACAACGAAGGATAATCATATTTCTTTCCTTTCTTCTTATCCATAATTTCACCCACACCATCAACAGATAGGTTAATGTTTATCAATGGCAATATATAAGTTTAACCTGTAAAAATACCCATTCTGCAAAAATATCAAAACGTAAAAATAACAAAAATTAGGACATACTTTCCAACATTTTTTTAAGTGGTTTTGATGGTACCCAGGATAGGCTCATAGATAAGACCTTTATCCATGAGGGAAGTAAGCGCTTCCTCTATTGAATCACGATCAAGACCTATTTTCTCGCATTTCTTGGTAATTAAATCCCAGGCAGCTCCGTCATCACCTTCGATCTTTTTTATATTTTCAAGAACTGTTTTTTCAGTTTCTTCAAATTTATCCTTTTCGACTTCTTCATCTTTTTTAGTTTCTACAGTTACTTTCTCACTATTCATTTCTATTTGCCCTTCATCTTTTTTCTTATCCTTTTTACTCTTGGAAGATAGATCTGGAAGTGCGCTTCTATCTGGCGTAAGATACTGTATGGATTCCTGAATAAGTGTAACATATTTATTCAAATCGATATCCTCATAGTTTTTTAAAGCAAATACAACACCCTGAGAAAGAGCACTACTGTACCCTAGTTTTTTAAGATCAGTCATATTTGATGAATTCATTTTCTTAGCTTCAATAACAGCTTCAATTCTTTCCTTTGTACTTTTACATGTTTCAAGTATCCATCGATCTCTGACATCTGCATCAACTTCTATGACGTTCTCCGGACGAATTGAAACATACAATGTTCCTTCTTCAGGAATATAGGTCCTTGCTTTACCAACAACTGCTACAAAAGCAGGAACCTCAATATCCCTAAGGGCATCAGTTACACTTTGTTGATACTGACCAGAATACAATGTAAAAACACCAGTAGGATCAGAAATATGAGCTCTGACAAGATCACTATCTTCAGAAACATTCTCTACATCTGTGAGAACACCAATGATAAACAAACGATTAACCTTAGCGCCAAGAGGTGTAACAACATAAGATGGTTTTTTTTCTCCGTCACCTTTTATTTCAATACTGGAATCATTGTATTCACCGGCAAAAACTCTCCAAGCAGCCTCACGTCTCATAACAAACCCTCCAGTTCTTCAGTAAGCCTTGCAGATTCCTTTTCAACATCAACCTCAAAGAGTTCTACATTTTTTGATATAAAGGTTGTTCCAAACTCGTCACTAAGAGCATTACCTTGCAGACGAATTTTCTTGGTAAAAAGTAGTTTATTCATCTCATCATTAAGGCTGGTTTCATCCATCTCTTTAATTTCATCAAATTTTTTACCTAGTAGTTCCTCACTAAGATCTCTATTAATAGCACTACTTACAGCACCAAATCCATCATCAACAACAAGCTTAATTCTTAGATCAAGCTTTCCCTCCACCGAGCCATGAATATTACATTCATTGTCTCTAAGAGCACGATTACACTCCGGGCATCTCATAATAAGACCAGAGCCAGATCTTATCTCAATAATAGTACCTTCTACTTCAACATCAAGCATACCACGTTTTTCAACAAGAACATGCAAAGACATCTTATTTGCCTTAGATATTTTTTCTTTAGGAATCTTGTTTTTATCAAGTTTTTTAACACTTGCCTTCTCATCAAAAGTTAGTTGAGGTATGCCCTTCCAGGATTTCACATAACCACCAGAAATGTTGACAACATCACCACTTTTAAGTTTCCAATCATGCCAACTTGTAAACTGTGCCTTTCCTGTTTCATCACCGATAATACCTGAGAAAACCTTCTTTACTTCACCATTAACAGTTACATCACGACTATTAACCTCAATAATACGTGCGGATACTTCTACTGATCCAAGACCTGATCTAAGATCACAAACGTTGTATATTTTAGGTTCAAAAGCAGCCTCTGGGAGTTTATCACTCTCTGTTTTCTTAATGCTTACACGATCCCCAAAATTCAACTGAGCAGCACCCTGCCACTCACGAGTATATGCATTAGAAACCTCTATGACATCTCCTTTTTGTACATCAATTTCACTCCAGGCAGTAAAAGGAATAGTACCGCTCTCATCACCTAGGATTCCATAAAAGATCTTGCGGTTTTCACCTTTCACAACTATATCCTTGGGATTAATAGCAATAACACGACATAACATATTTACATTGTATTGATTAGGCTCAATATCAGATATCAACGTCCGCTCAGAAGACGACGACGTTGATGTGTTAAATTTTATACTCCCACCATATTTTTTAATAAGTGTTTGCTTAGCCTGCTCAATAGGTACGCCATACTCCATGAACTTCTTAAGTTCCTTTTCAAGTTCATCTTTACTAGCATTTTTTTCTGAGTTTTCACTTAGAACATTTAAGATATCCTTTACATGAGATTTAAGATCATCAACAGACATTTGAAGATATTCCTCCCAAAAAATGCATAGGATTTTTGATATATCAATGTATGCCTTATTTTTTTCTAGTAAAGCCCAGAAATATTTCCCTTATCATCAATATCGATGTTTTCAGATGCTGGTTTTGCAGGTAGCCCAGGCATTGTCGTAATTTTCCCAGTCATAGGTACAATAAATCCTGCTCCTGCTGAGAACCGGATTTCACGTACAGTGATTTTAAAACCCTCAGGACGGCCTAGTAGTTTAGAGTCATCAGAAAGAGAATACTGAGTTTTAGCAATACAAATAGGTAGTTTGTCAAGTCCTTGTTTTTTACATAGTTCAATGTCTCGTTCTGCTACTATTGTATAAACTACTCGCCCTGCACCATATATTTTTTTAGCAATTACTTCTATTTTTTCTTTTACAGGCATATCAAGATTATATAAAAATTGAAAATTTGAGGGATTGTTATGTATAAGGCTCACTAGTTTTCCTGCTAGTTCTATTCCGCCTTCTCCACCTTGATCCCATATGTCGGCAACGGCTACAGGTATGTTTTTTGATTTACAGTAATTTTCAACAACATTTATTTCTTCCTCTGTATCATCAACAAAATGATTAATTGCAACAATTACAGGTACACCAAAAAGTGATATGTTTTCCAGGTGTTTTTCTAAATTTGGAAGACCTTTTTGTACATCACCGTTTCCATGTCTTTTAAGAGATCGAATGCTTACAAGCATTACAACAGCATCAGGCCGTAGGTTACCTGTTCTACAAACAATGTTAAAGAATTTTTCAGCACCAAGTTCTGATCCAAAACCTGCCTCTGTTACAACATAATCCATGAGTTTAAGTGCCATTTTTGTTGCAATGAGACTATTTGT